>NZ_JBEYZX010000061.1:0-33298 GCF_040646255.1 Streptomyces sp. NPDC046203
GCATTCTCGATCATAAGGTCGGCTTGGGGGAGTTCGAGAGGTGTCTCGCTCGCGAGTGCGGCACGGTCGCCGCCCCACCCCGCCGCTCAGCCGTCCAGTCGAGACCGCCGGTCCGTCCCGATGTCACCGTCCCCGGCCTGATCCGGGGACGGTGACGACAACTCGCGTGGTGACGCCGGGACTCACGGCCGGCTCACCAGGGGGTTTGGTTACGCCGTTGCTCCGGAGCGCTTACGCGTTCTGCGCTCCGTTGAAGACCTGCCAGGCGGCGTCCCGGTAGTACGCCCAGTAGGCGTCGCCCCAGGACCCGAAGTAGCTGCCGGTCTGGACCGCCGAGCCGTCGTTCTGGTAGTTGGCAATGAACGGGCCGCCACTGGCGCCGCCGCTGAGGCCGTTGCAGTCGCGCAGGCTGACGCCGCCCTGGTACGAGTCGTACGGCATGCCCTCGCACCAGACGGCGTAGTCCTTGTCGCCCGGTATGCCGATGGCGTGCGCGTAGTTGTTGGTGGCCCAGTTGAAGCCGATGCCCGAGCCGCCGACCACGTCCTGGACGTGCTGCCCGGTGTTGCCGCCGGTGCTCAGGACGATGAAGGCGTTGTCGCCGCCGGGGGAGGTGTCGTCCTCGCGCCAGCCCATGGAGCGCCAGTTCCACCAGCCGTGCGGGGCGTTGCCCCGGTCGTAGCCGGGCGCGAAGCGGAAGTTGGTGAACGTCTGGTGGGTGTCGATGTCGATGACGCAGTGCCGGCCGGTGGAGATCACGTCGTGGTTGTTGCTGGTGACGACGTTGGCGGTGCAGATGTAGTCGCCCTTGCCGGGGACGGTGAACACCAGGCGGCCGGTGGTGCCCCAAACGCTGGCGGCTGCGGTGGAGTTGACCGCCTTCGTCGACGGCTTGGTGGCCGGGATGAGCCTCGGCTTGCCGTGAGCGGTGTCGGAACCGCGCGGCGCCTTGGCGGACGGTGCCTTCGCCGGGGCATCGAGCGGCTTGGCCTTGGCGAGGCGCTGCGGGGTCCAATAGGCGTCGAGCTTCGCCTCGGAGGTGTGGTTGACGGCGGTGCCGGCCATGGATGACGGGGTGGGGGTGGCGGCCAGGGCGGCGGTCTGGGCGCACGCGATGAGCGCGGCGGCGGCCGCGGTTGCGGCGAGTGCAGTTCGGCGCACGATGGTTCCCCTTGGTGATCGGAAGTCCCGGTGAGGGACGAGGACTTCGCAATCGTGCGGGGGACCGATCACCGGACGATAAACGAGTGATGCGCCGCCGCTACCGGGCCGAGCGGGGCACGGCCGTAGTAGTCGGGCAGGTCGTCGCGGAAGGTGGCGACCACCCGCTCGACGGCCGGTTCGATCCGCGGCAGGTCCAGCTCCAGCCACTCGGCGAGCTGCCCGTCGTCCGCCCCGTGCCCAGGTGCCGTACGCCTCCGGACGGGTGGGAGGGCCGGCCGTGGAAGACGATGTCGGCGTCGCCGCGCACCGAGCCGGTCGCGTCGAGCAGCAGGGCGGCGGCCTCCACCGTCGGGCCTCCGGGCGCCTGGAGGCATCCTGCGGCGACTCTCAAAGTGACGGTCGGCACAGGGGCGTTGGCTCCCTTGGGCCGGTGCGTCATGCGGCACATGGTGACAGTGGGGGCAATGCGAAGAACAGGTGCAGGGGAGCCTTGAAGGAATCGCGACACTATGTCCCGGTTCGCCGGCATGGAATCGACTCCGCATGGCGGAGATAGTCGCCTTTGGCGGACTTTCTTCTCTCGTGTCCGCAAATAGGCCAATGTTTGATCAAGTCCGACCTAAAGCGGAAATTTTCGGAAGATCGCGCTCCTTTCGTGAGGGTGCTGGGTAGATTCCCGGCTGACCCGGGTGGGGCAACATCCAACCCGGACAGGGGAGTTCTTTCATCGGGCATGCCCGAACGGACCTCACGTCGTCACCGTGCGACGGAGCCGGATCGGCGGCCCGCACAGCAGGGGAGAAGGCACCATGGGTGACGTCGATCTCGGTGTGGCTTCAGGCTGGGACGAGGGCGATTTCCACGGCCGCGTCAAGCTCCAGGACAACCGGACCTACCCGGACACGCCCGAGAAGGACGTGCTCATCACCAGCCCGAACAGCATCGAGCTGGTCATGAACGGCAACCACAGCTCTTCCCGGGAAGCGGACAAGATCTACTTCACGACCTACCACGGCTCCACGAGGAAGGTCGTCGGCATCCTGGACTCCGATGGCAACCTCCGCATCGCCGGGAAGGTCATCACGGACCAGAAGGACATGGACCTGTAGAACCGGTCGTCCGCTCTGACGGCATGCGGGGCGGCGCCGATCCGGCGCCGCCCCGCGCTGCGGATCGGCCGGACCTCCCCCGTTGCCATGAAGGGAAGGGGATGGTCGTCACGCGCTCGGGGTCGCCTGCTCGCCGCCGCCGAGGGTGTAGCGCTTCTTCAGGACCGCGTCGAGCTTGCCGGAGCGCCAGATCGACATGACCCAGGCCGTGGGCAGTTGGAGCGTGTACAGGGCCAGGAACGAGTAGATGGCCGCGGCGTTCAGGAGTTCACCCGGATTGGTCCATCCGTCGGCGATCGTTCCGGCGAGGCCGAGGACCAGCATGTAGAGGGCGCCGTCGACGAGGACGGTCCGCCAGCGCGGCAGCGGCGAGAGCAGCCGGCGGGCCAGGGTGAGGACGGTGAAGCAGATGACCAGGAAGACGGCCTGGTACTCGCACCACAGGAGCTTGTCGGTGCCGAGAGGGCCGGACTCGTTGTCGAAGGCGAGCGAGGACGCGGTATCCACCACGGTCCCGGTGACCCATGAGATCAAGGTGACCCAGGCGGCGTAGCCGAGTGCGCTGCGCCAAGGGGTGAACATCATGATGCTCCCTTCGCGGCCCCGCTCGGAGCCGCCGGCGCAGTCATCATTCCACTTCCGCGCGAGCGCGACTCGGCGGGTTCTCGCCACCAACTTGCCCTGTCGGCCAAGCCCATTGGGTGATACCAGACTCGACGCGCGCTCTGCTACCGCATCGGCAACCGCGCGCATGCGACCCGCCGGAAGGACTTCCTACAGGACGTCTGGCTGGAGTACGGGCCCGATCGGATCCCGCCTCACCGAGACCTGAAGCAGGCTTCCACGTCTCGCGGGCCAGACCCGAAACACGCCCTAGCTCCGCTCGAAGTCGCTCGGCTCGCTCTCCGGGATCAGGCCGTAGGAGAACAGGTGGTCCTTGCCCTTCACGCGGACGATCCGAAGGCTGCTGGGGCCGTTCTCGACGCAGTCGTCGTTCCAGACGTCGGGGTCGCGGGTCTCCGGGCCGATGACGAGCAGCGGGCCCGCGCCCGCGACGACGGCCGTGGTGACGCAGTGGATGTCCTCGGAGGTCACATTCCCCTCGGCGTCGGTGCGCGGGTACCACTGCTCGAAGCGGACGAGCGGTACGCCCACCGGCCCCTGGGAGATCGTGAGTTGGAAGGTGTAGCGCTCGGCCTCGCCGGGCGGCGGGGCGGCGAGCGGGGTCTGCTTCCAGTCGCCGAGGAACGCGGCGGGGACGGCGCTCGGGCCGGACCTGGCCCGCTGGAAGGTGGCCTTGGCGACCCCGGAGCTCCACTCCACCACGTCGTTCGACCGCAGCCGCAGGGTCTGGCGGGCGGCCGGAGTGCAGCGTCGTTCGGGGATGCTCGCGCTGATCTCCCCTTCGCCGAGGACGAGTTCGCTGTCGTTCGCGGACTTCAGGACGGCCCAGCCGATGCAGAGCAGTTCCTCGGTGGTGTGCGTGTAGACGGCGGTCCTGGCGCCCGCCGCGCCCTGCGTGATCTCGATCCGGACGGTCTCGTTCGGGAGGTCCGCCGTGCCCTTCAGGACCCCCTCCCACGCGCCGAGAAACGCCGTCGGAACGATCCCGGGCGGCCGGGTCGCGCCCGTGTGCGCGGTGCTGTCGCCGCCGGCCGCACCGCTGCCGGGCCGGGGCCAGAGGGTGTACGCGAGAGCCAGCGCGCCCGCCACGACGACGGCCGTCGCCCCGAGCAGCAGCCCGCGCCGGCGCCGCCGGGGGACTGTCGTGGCGGCTTGGTCTCCGAGGGGGCCGGGGGCGGGATCAGGGGCAGGACCGGGGGACGGGTTCGGGTTCTGGTTCGGCCCTGGGCCCGGGGTAGGGGCCGGTTCCACTGCCGTCTCGTTGGTCGGCAGCGGTTCGGGGACGGGCCCGGCCGCGCCCTCCCCGTACGCCGCGCCCTCCCCGTACACCCCCGCCGGGGCCGGGTCCTCCGCCTCCAGCAGCCGCGCCGCGTGGCGGCCGAGCCGGGCGAGGACGGCGGCGGGGAGCCAGGGGTCGGTGAGCGTGAGCGTGTCGGCGAGGTCGGTCGCCGTCGGCCGGCCCGCCGGGTCCTTGACGAGGCAGGCCCGGATCAGCCCGGTGATCTCCGGCGCCACCCCCGCCAGATCGGGCTCGTCGTGCGCGATCCGGTACATCGTGGAGTGCAGCCCGCTCTCCGACCCGCCGAACGGCACCCGCCCGGTCGCCGCGTACGCCAGCACCGACCCCAGGCAGAACATGTCCGACGCGGGCGTCACCTTCTCGCCCCGCACCTGCTCCGGCGACATGAACCCGGGCGAGCCGACGACCGCGCCCGTCGCGGTCAGCCCGCCGTTCGTGACCGTGTCGAGCGCGCGGGCGATGCCGAAGTCGATGATCTGCGGGCCGTCGACGGTGAGCAGGACGTTCGCCGGCTTCAGATCGCGGTGCACGAGCCCGGCGGCGTGGATGTGGGTGAGCGCGCGGGCGAGCCCGGCGGCGAGGCTGCGGACCGTGTCGGGCGGCAGCGGGCCGTGGTCGTCGCCGACGACCGTACGCAGGGAGGGGCCGGGTACGTACGCCACGGCCACCCACGGTGTCCCGGCCTCGGTGTCCGCCCCGAGGACGGGCGCGGTGCCGACCCCGTCCATCTTCTCCAGGGCGGCGACCTCGCGCGCGAACCGCAGCCTGAACTCTTCCTCCGCCGCGAGTTGCGCGTGCACGACCTTCACCGCGACCACCCGGCCGCCCGCCGAGCGGCCCAGGTACACCCGTCCCATCCCGCCCGCGCCGAGTCGGCCGAGCAGCCGGAACGGCCCTATGGAGGACGGGTCTTGTGCGCTCAAGGGATCCACGTCGGAAGAGCATGCCAGAGGTGCCAGAGGAGACCCACTGGCTCCTCGCCGATCCGCCGCCGACTCTCCGCGAGACGGTCGCCGTCCTTCCTCAGCCCCCGCCGCAGATCCTCAGGCCCTTGGGCGTCGCGCACGGCAGATGCCCGTGCGTCCCGATCACGGCCTGGCCGCCGCCCCGGGTGAGATACGTGAGGAAGGCGGAGGCGAGCGAGTCGGCGGGCGGCCGGCCGTAGGTGTAGACGTACTCGATCTCCACATACGGATAAGGGGAGTTGCCGATCTCGTCCACGTTCGGACGGCGCCCGTCGATCGCGATCCGGTGGAGTCCCGGCAGGCTGGTGCCGGAGCGCAGTTCGGTGTAGCCGATGGCGCCGGGCACTTGGGCGACAGCCGCCAACACCTGCTCCGTACTGTCGAGTTCACAGCGCAGAGCCCGGGCGTCCGGGTCGTCCCGGGTCATGCAGTTCTGGGAAGAGTTGGCGGGTTCGTTGCGGCCGAGGACCCGGCGCTGGAAGATCTCCCGCGTACCGGAGGTGGCGCCCCGGCTGACGATCCGCACCGGCAGATCCGGGCCGCCCAGTTGCTTCCAGTCGGTGACGTCCCCGCGGTAGAGACGGCGGAGGTCGGCGAGAGTCAGGTCGTCCAGCGAGACGGCGTCGTTGACGACGACCGTGTAGAGGGAGACCGCGACCGGATCCTCGCGCAACTGCGGGTAGCCGGCGGGCTTGCGGCCGTCGGAGAGGGCGAGGAGCGCGGGGGACCCGGCGGACGTCTTCGCGCCCTGCTCGGCGAGCTGCCGGATCCCGGCCGTGGACCCGTGCGGGTCGACCACGATGGTCGCGCCCTCGCACTCCTTCTCGTACTGCCGGGCCAGATCGCGCACCACCGGCGCGAAGGCCGTCGACCCGGTGACGGTGAGTGTGCCGCGCGCGCAGCCCATCGGCGGCCGGGAACCGTCCCGCAGCACGATGATCGAGGCGAGGACGATCACACAGGCCGTGAGCGTGACGACGACCGCACGAGCGGCCCTCCCGAACAGCGGGGGCTTGTCGTCGAAGGTCGTGCTGTGGTTCGGGTGGATGTCCCCGTCGCGGATCTCGCCGGTCACGGCGATCGGACTGCCCACCGGCCCGCCCGTGAGCAGCACGAGCAGCTTGAAGTACTGGCCCCGGTTCAGTGCGATCTTCGGCAGTCGCACCTCGGAGCCGGTGTGCCGGACCGCCGCCGCGCTGAACGGCGCGTGGGTGAGGGCGACCGCGCGCACCGTACGGGCGGTGAAGTCGACCGTCAGCCCGTGGGTGTCCAGGTTGTAGTCCTCCCGGCCGATCGAGACCGAGCCGTCGTTCTCGATCCGCAGCAGGACGAGGGTGGCGTCGGTCATCCCCGGCTGCTCGTTGAACAGCCCGAGCCGGGCGTCGTCCCGTTCCCCGACCGTGGTGTCGAGCTGGACGCGGTGCCCGATCCGCTTGCGGCGCGGCACCCGGCGCTCGATCAGGAGGACGGCGAAGGTCACACCCACGCCGAGCAGCGCCGTGACGACGGCGATGACGTTCTCGGGGCTGATCCAGTCCACGGGCGAGACGGTACGGACGGGGGTGCGGGACTGGGGGCGGGGTCGTACGTCCGCCGTCCGGTGTTCGTCCTTCCGTCACCTGAGGCCCTCGGGGATCCCGGGGCCGGGGTGCGGGTGGGGCTCCGGCCGGGGTGGTGACCGGGGCCGTCACGCAGGGCTTCCACCTGGTGCCGGTATCTGTTGCCGGGGTCGGCGGGCGTGGGTGTAATGGCCCCGAGGGGGCTTCCGTAGGAGGAGATCACCCATGCGCGTCGTCGAAGTGACCACCTACGGCGGACCCGAGGTCCTCGACATGGTCCGCCGTCCCGAGCCCGCGGCCGGAGAACGGCCCGGCCGGGTGCGGGTACGGCTGCACGCCGCCGGTGTCACCATCACCGACCTGCGGATCCGTGCCGGTCTGTACGCCGACGAGCTGAGCCCGCTGAAGCCCCCCTTCGTCCTCGGCGCGGACTTCGCGGGCAAGCTGCTCGATCCCGTTCCCGGCCCCGAGGGCGAGCTGCCGGTGGGCACCCGGGTGGCGGGCTTCGTGCCCTGGTACACCGAACGGAGCGGCGAGGGCACCTACGCCGAGATCGTCCAGGTCGAAGCGGGCTGGCTGGCGCCCATCCCCGACGACATCGAGTTCACCCAGGCGGCCTCGGTCCCCCTGGCCGCCGTCACCGCCCACCAGGGCCTCGAACGCCTCGCCCTGCCCCGTGGCTCGACCCTGCTCGTGACCGGGGCCAGCGGTGTCGTGGGACGTTTCGCCGTCCAGTTCGCGGCGGCGGCCGGACTGAACGTGATCGCCGTCTCCTACGCGGGCGACGAAAGCGAACTGAAGGTCCTCGGCGCACAGCACTGTGTACGGCGCGGCGACGGGGAGGAGATCCTCGCGGCGGTCCGCGCGGTCGCCCCCGACGGGGTCGACGGAGTTTTCGACGGCGCACTCGTCAGCGAGACGGCGCTGCCCGCCGTGCGGAACGGCGGTGCCTTCATCGCCCTCGCGGACGACCGCACGCCGGTCCCGGTACGCGACATCCGAGTGGAGACGGTTCTCGGCCGGCCGGACGCCGTGTTGCTGGCCAAGCTGCTCAAGCAGGTTCAAGCCCGCGAGCTGATCACCCGAGTGGCCGATGTGATGCCCCTGGAGGAGGCATCCGAGGCACACCGCCGAGCGGAGGAGGGCCGCCGGCCCGGACGCATCATCCTGATGATCTGAGGATGAAACGGTCCGGGCCCGCCGGTGTGGTGCGTCAGCCCTGCCAGGACACGAAGGTGTCCCAGGCCGTCGGTGCGACGGTGAAGGTGGGGCCGTCCTGGACCTTGGAGTCGCGGAGGTGGACGGAGTGGGGGCAGGTGGCGACTTCGACGCAGTCGCCTCCGCTTCCGTCGCTGTACGAGGACTTACGCCAGTCGAAGGCGATCTCGACGCAGTTGGCGCCGCTGTCGTCGCTGTAGGAGGACTTGAACCAGCTCAGAGTCGCGCTCATGATCCTTCTCTCGCCAACCGCTCGATGAACGCCAGCGATTCACGGGCGCCCAGGGCCTGTGTCCGGATCTTCGCATAGCGTTGGGTGTAGATGCTCACCTTGGCGGGGTCCGTGGAAGACAAGCTTTCGTCTTGCACTTCCAAGTAAGTGATCCGGTCGTGTTCGTACGTTTCGGCGATGTTCAGTTCGCCTCGCGCTCCCGCGAACTCGCCCATCAGGGCAGCATCCAAAGGTAGGACGAAGACGCTGACGTTACGACGGCGGGCGCATTCGGCCAGATGCTCCAGCTGCTCGCGCATGATCTCCCAGTTGCCGAACGGGCGGCGCAGAGCCGCCTCATCGACCACCAGCTCGATCTGACACTGCGGCTTCCGGTCGAACAGAACCTTCCGGCTCATGCGTGCCTGAAGTAGCTCTTCGACCCGTTCCTCGCTCTTCTCCGGGAAGCCTCCCGTCATCAGTGCGCGGGCGTACCGCTCTGTCTGGAACAAGCCATGGACAAGGTAGTTGGCGAAGAGGAGCAGGGTGATCGCCGACTGTTCCATGCCCAGGTAGCCATCGAACTTCTTCGGCATCTTCTCCATGCGGACCCAGAGTCGCATCCCCTCGAAGAACTCGACATCGTCGCCCAGCGCCTTCCCGAGCTGCATCAGCATCTCGTCGCTCACCGGCTGCGCCAGCGTCTCCATCGCGCTCACCGCCGCGCCGGTGTACCCGATGAGCTCCCCCAGCTGGTCCTGCGTGAGCCCCATGCGCTGGCGCATATGCCTGACGACGAATGCCACCATTCGCGCCGCGGGTCCCGCTGATTCCTTGTTCTTGGAGCGCGCCATTCGATTTTCCTTTTCGAACCGGAACCGGTCTCAACCGGTCTCAACCAACCCCTGTCGAATTCAACTGCTCACAAGGCGAGTTGCCCCTGGTTAAGGGCTTGCCGAGGTGCCTTCGCAGTCGTGGAAAACGCTATCCCCAGTACGGGACGATGTGCAGGTGATCTCAGAAAAGAGCCAGCGAAATGTGGCTGCCTGCGATTGGGTTCCGCCTTCCGGCATTCATCTCCGCAAGGCCGGCATCCATTTCGACGCCGTCCGCGTCGACGGCGACGACGGCCGTCGCCTCCTCGCCTGGATGGTCGGCCTGACGGGCGAGGATCCCGGGCCCGTCGTCATCGAGGAGAGCGGTCGGCGCCGGGTCTACTTCCTCGTCGCGCCCGGTTCCACGGCGCACCGCTTGTGGCCGCCGGGCGTGGCACTGTTCAACTGCACCCCCGGGCACATCAGTTACGTCACGGTACCCGCGCTCACCGGCAACACCTGGCCCCTCACCTGGGGCTTCCCGCCGACCGCCCCCGGTCGCTTCGTCCACACCCTGCTCCTGCGGAGCGCGGCGACGGAGATGTTCTCGTGACGGGGAGCGGCGGCCCGGGCGAGGCGTTTCCGCGCCCCAGGCCCACGCCCGACGCGCTGTGGTCGGCCCTCGCGCACGTCGCGCCGCACCGGCTCCGGGAGATGGAACGGCAGCGGGACACGGCCTTCTCCCTCGCCGCCGAACGCGACTCCCTCGGGCCCGTCCGTGGCTGGGTGGCCGTCTGGACGAGGGAAGTGGAGATCGAACGCCGTCCCCACCTCGCCCTGCGCCGTCAGCGCGCGTTGGACCTCCTGCACCGGACGAACGGCAAGACCGCCCCCGCCTTCCGGGTCGCCATGGCCGAACTGCGGGCCATCGAGGACGAAGCGATACGGGAGTGAGCGCGGCGCGCCCCCTCTCCGTACACCGGCACCCTCCGTACCCCGGCCGGGGTCGGCGCCCCGGCCCCAGCCCCGTATCCCGAGCCCCCAGCCCCGTGTCCCAAGCCCCGGCCCCAGCCCCGCCCCACCCCTGGCCTGCCGTTTCGTCCCCAACCCGGACCCCGGCCCGGACCCCCGCCCGGACCCCGGTTCCGGCCCCTTACCCCACCCGGGTCCCCGCCCCGTCCGGCACTCTGTCTCGTACGTCCGGGTCTCGGTGGACAGGATGGTCATGGCCGTCCGTACCCCGGTGTCCCTACCCTCGGCCCCATGACCCCTCACGTCGAACCCGACCCCCAGGCCGGGGCGGCCGTCAAGGCCGCCGACCGCGCGCACGTGTTCCACTCCTGGTCCGCCCAGGGCCTGATCGACCCGCTCGCCGTCGCCGGTGCCGAGGGCTCGTACTTCTGGGACTACGACGGCAACCGCTACCTCGACTTCACCAGCGGTCTCGTCTACACCAACATCGGCTACCAGCACCCCAAGGTGGTCGCCGCGATCCAGGAGCAGGCCGGGAAGCTGGCCACGTTCGCGCCCGCGTTCGCCATCGACGTACGGTCCGAGGCGGCGCGCCTGATCGCCCAGCGCACCCCGGGTGATCTGGACAAGATCTTCTTCACCAACGGTGGTGCCGAGGCCGTCGAGAACGCCGTCCGCATGGCCCGGCTGCACACCGGCCGGCCGAAGGTGCTCTCCGCGTACCGCTCGTACCACGGCGCCACCTCCACCGCGATCAACCTGACCGGTGACCCGCGCCGTTGGCCGTCCGACACGGCCGCCGCCGGGGTGGTGCACTTCTGGGCGCCGTACCTCTACCGTTCCGCCTTCTACGCCACCACCGAGGCGGAGGAGAGCGAGCGCGCGCTGGCCCACCTGGAGGCCACGATCGCGTTCGAGGGTCCGCAGACGATCGCCGCGATCATCCTGGAGACCGTGCCCGGCACCGCCGGCATCATGACGCCGCCGCCCGGCTACCTCACCGGCGTGCGCGAGCTGTGCGACAAGTACGGCATCGTGTTCATCCTGGACGAGGTCATGGCCGGCTTCGGCCGGACCGGAAAGTGGTTCGCCGCCGAGCACTTCGACGTCGTGCCCGACCTGATGACCTTCGCGAAGGGCGTCAACTCCGGTTATGTGCCGCTCGGTGGTGTCGCGATCAGCGAGAAGATCGCCGCGACCTTCGACACCCGCCCGTACCCGGGTGGCCTCACCTACTCCGGCCACCCGCTCGCCTGCGCCGCCGCCGTCGCGACGATGCGGGTGATGGAGGAGGAGAAGGTCGTCGAGCACGCCGCCCACATCGGCGAGACCGTCCTCGGCCCCGGGCTGCGCGAACTGGCCGAGCGTCACCCGTCGGTCGGCGAGGTGCGCGGCATGGGCGTGTTCTGGGCGCTCGACCTGGTCAAGAACAAGGAGACGCGCGAGCCGCTCGTCCCGTACAACGCGGCGGGCGAGGCCAACGCGCCGATGGCCGCCTTCGGCGCCGCCGCGAAGAAGAACGGCCTGTGGCCGTTCATCAACATGAACCGCACGCACGCCGTCCCCGCCTGCAACATCAGCGAGGCCGAGGCCAAGGAGGGCCTGGCGGCCCTCGACGCGGCGCTGAGCGTCGCCGACGAGCACACGGTGTGAGTCGACACGGTGTGAGTCGACATGGCGTGAGCCCCACGTGGTGTGAGACCACGTGGGGCGCGTCCACATGGGTCGAGCGCACATGGGGTTCGTCCACACAGCGGGAGGCCACCCGGGGCGGTCCCACATGGTGCGCCGGCATACGGCGGGATCCCACCTGGTGTGACGTCATCTGAGGCGGCGGCACCCGGCGCACCGCCCCCTGGCCGTACGTATGGCATAGGGGGACGACACATGGCTTTACGGCACACAGTGGGCGGGCCCATGTGCCAACCACCCATGGTGACCGCGCACATGGAGTGAACGCACACGGAGTGTGACCGTCGCATCGCACACAGAAGCCCCCGGGCGGCGCCGAGATCACCTCGCGCCACCCGGGGGTCACGGCGTGTTGATCTTGATTCCGCCCGGCCTGTACTAGGGTGTCCCCCGCGAATTCGGACGGAGGGGGGCCGACCATGCCCTTGGGTGGAGCTGTCACCCGCAACACCCTCCGTCGCCAGATCGCGGATGCGCTCCGTGACGAAGCCCTCGCGGGGCGTCTCCGTCCCGGCGAGGAATTCACGGTCAAACAGGTCGCCGAGCAGTACGGGGTGTCCGCGACGCCCGTCCGCGAAGCGCTTGTCGACCTCTGCGCCCAGGGGCTCCTCGACTCCGACCACCACCGGGGGTTTCGCGTCCACGCGTTCTCGGTGGACGACTACCGGGGCATGGTCCAGGCCCGGATGCTCGTGGTGGACGGCATCTTCCGCAGCCGGAACCTCTACTGCCAGCCCGCCGGCACCGACTTGTCGTACGGGGTCGAACTCGTCTCGATACGGCGCCGGGGCGAGGCGGCGGCCCGCGCGGCGCGCGCCGGGGACCTGGACGTCCTCATCGGCTACGACATCCGCTTCTGGCACGAACTCGGCCGGATCGTCGCCGACAACGACTACATCGCCTCCTTCCTGAACCGGCTGCGCCTGCAGGCGTGGATGTTCACCGTGCCGCACATGCGGTGCGACAGCTACCGGCTGGAATGGCTGTGGAGCGGACACGTCGGCCTGGTCGACGCGATCACGCGCGGCGACGCGGACGCCGCCGTGGCGATCGTCCGCGACTACAACCTGCGCTCCCTGGAGTGGGCCGACCTGCTCGACGGGCGGGACGGCGCCACGGGTTGAGGCGGGGCTTCCCCGGGCAGGCACCCAGGGCACCCCTCGGGCGTGCGGGGTTCACGGGACCCGCACTACCCTGGCCGTTCCCGCACCGATCCCGTACGGGGCCCGTTCGGACACACCGCACGGGCCCCGTACGGGTCGGCGCGGTTCCCGCACCGACTCCTTCAACTGACGGAGAGCGAGCCTCCCTTGGCCTGTGACCTGTGGCTGGTCCCCCTCGTCGACGTGCTGTGCCACAGCCCCGACAACCCCTTCAGCGAGGAACTGGCCGTCTACGACCAGGCCCTGACGGCCGCCGGCATGCCGACCGTGCCCGTCTACGCGTACATGCCTGGCCTGTCCGGCGACGTCGCCCCGGTCGCGGGCTTCGACTACGAGGCCCTGCACTTCCTGCGCCGTGCCTTCCTGCTCCAGATGTGCGGGCTGCCCGTGGAGCCGGTCGGCGAGCTGGGCGGGGACTACGAGCAGCTCCTGGAGATGTTCGAGGCGACGGCGCAACAGTCGCACCTGGTGTGGCACTACGACCACGCGGGCGCGTACGTGCCGGTCGACTTCCCCGTACCCCTGACCTCCGACGCACTGCTGGAGGGCGGCGGGCCGCTCGGCTCCTCGCACGGGCTGCTGCGCGAGCTGCAGTTCGTCGCGCCCGCGATCGGGATCGACCCGATGAACCCGCCCGCCGCGCCGCTGCCGCCGGAGCGCCCCACCGCCCTGGAGGAGCCGGCGGCCCCCACGGCCTTCCCCGACGACCACCCGTTCGCGCGCGAGCGGCACGTCTGGCTGGGTCTGCACGCGGCGGCCACCCGCAGCCTGGGACAGGGATCCATGATCGTTTTGAGCTAGCGGCGGTCCGGCTCCGTGTCTATGCTCACCCCACTTGACCAGCAGGTATGTGGGGGAAGCGTGACTCAGCGGATCAGTGACGGGCAGGGCCGGGCCGTGGTCCTGGAGGAGATCACGGACGGCAACTGGCGTGAGGTCGCCGACGTGGCTCCCGCCGACGACCAGCGCCGGTACGTGGCCGCCCTCGCGGCGCGCTACCTGCTGCTGTCGCTGAAGGGCGGGGTCTGGACCTCGCTCGGCGTGCGTGCGGGCGACGACATCGTGGGCCACGTCATGTGGGCGTACGACGCCGAGGACGGCACGCACTGGATCGGCGGCATGGTGGTGGCCGCCGCCGAACAGGGCCGGGGAGTGGGGCGCGCCACCATGCTGGCCCTGATCGAGCGGCTGTCGGCGCAGCCCGAGTGCCGGGAGATCCGTCTCTCGTACCACCCGGACAACACCGCCGCCGGGCGCCTCTACACCTCGCTCGGCTTCCGGCCGACCGGGGACTTCGAGGACGACGAGGTCGTCGTGGCGCTGACGGTGGGGGCGGCGGCTGTCTGACGGCCGGGGCGGGCGGCGCTCAGGCGCAGGGCTCGCCCCCCCAGAGCCGCCCCGAGCCCCCAGCCCCTCCCGGCGCCGCTCAGCGTGGATCCGGCGGTCGCTGGCGCGGCATGTTCGGGCGGGTGCCCGGCGGCAGCGGGAAGCGGCCGGGGGGCAGTCCGGCGTCGGCGGTACGGGCCGGGGGCGGGCCCGCGATCCGTACGGCCAGCGGGGTCGGACCGGTGCGGAACTCCACCATCCAGTCCGAGGTCTCGGCCCGCACCAGCTCCGTCACGTCCTCCTCGAACCGGCGCAGCACCCCGAGGCAGCGTTCCGCCGCCTCGCTCGCCGTGCCCTCCGCCGGGCCGAGCACCTCGCGCACGCTCTCCGAGGCCCAGTCGAACTGGAGCGTCTGAAGCCGCCGCTGTACGGCCTGCGCGGTCGCCACGCTCCGCATCCAGCCCGAGGTGAGCCCGAAGTAGCGGTCGCAGCCGAAGCAGGCCGCGCCGACGAGCAGCGAGAGATAGCCCCAGCCGAGGCTGCCGGGGGCGGCCCCGGCCACGTCGAGCACCGGCAGCGCGGCGCCCGCGATCACCCCGGCGGCGGTGCCGATGCGCAGGGCGCGGGCCGCCCGGCGCTTCCAGACCCGGTCGGTGAGGTACCACTCGGCGGTCCGCAGGGCGTGCGACTCCACCCAGCGGTACAGCTCGTCGAGGCACGCGGCGGGGGAGGCCCAGTCGCCCACCGGGAAGGGTTCCCCGGTCAGATCCGGTTTCGGGTCGGGCTTCGGGTCCGGTTTCGGGTCGGGTCTCGCGGCCGGACCGTGAGCCTTCCCGGGAATCCCCGGTTGAGGCTGCGGCGGCATGTCCGGCTGCTGACTCACCGGGGGACTCCTCTGTTGTGCTCTGTGCCGATCTGTTCTGTTTCCGCGCTGCGGATGTTCCGCTCGGCGCGGCTCTGTCCGGCTCAGAGCCCGCGAGCCCGCCCCGCGTCCGCCCTTCCTACCGCCGAATGGTGGGCCGCGTGCGCGGAAACGGGGGATATCCGCTCGCAAGAGGGTGGTGATCAGGTAGAGGAGCCCGGGTTTCTCACTCGAAAGAGTTGCCTCGGCGGTGTGGTCGCGGACCACGTAGGCTCGGGATACCGGCATATGGGCGACCGGGACAGCCGGCGCCCATCGGCCGTCGTATGACCCAGACAGCTCAGTCAGACCAGACAGCTCAGACACACAGCAGGAGTGAGTGACCGTGATCACCGGTGGTGGCCAGCCCAACATGCAGCAGCTCCTCCAGCAGGCCCAGAAGATGCAGCAGGACCTCGCCCGCGCCCAGGAGGAGCTGGCGAAGACCGAGGTCGACGGGCAGGCGGGCGGCGGCCTGGTGAAGGCCACCGTGACGGGCTCCGGCGAGCTGCGCGCCCTCGTGATCGACCCGAAGGCGGTCGACCCGGAGGACACCGAGACCCTGGCCGACCTGGTCGTCGCCGCCGTGCAGGCCGCCAACGACAACGCCCAGCAGCTCCAGCAGGCCAAGCTCGGCCCGCTCGCCCAGGGCCTCGGCGGCGGCATGCCGGGCCTCGGTTTCTGACCAGGCTTCCTGTTCGACCAGCGAGTCCGACCCGCGAGTCCGACCCGCGAGTCCGATCAGCAAGTCCGATCAGGGAGTCGGCCAGGGGTCCGGTCCGGGAATCCGACGAGGTTTTCCGGCCAGGCTCCCGCCCCGGCTCCCCGATCCGGCGGCCGCTCCACCTTCTGCGGCCGCACCCCAGCCACTACCGTAAGAATCAAGTACCCCAGGGAAGGCGCCGAGCGTGTACGAAGGCGTGGTTCAGGACCTCATCGACGAACTGGGCAGGCTGCCCGGCGTCGGCCCCAAGAGTGCCCAGCGCATCGCCTTCCACATCCTCCAGGCCGAGCCGACCGATGTGCGCCGGCTCGCCCAGGCGCTCCTGGAGGTCAAGGAGAAGGTCCGGTTCTGCGCGGTCTGCGGCAACGTGGCGCAGCAGGAGCAGTGCAACATCTGCCGTGACCCGCGCCGGGACCTGGCCGTGATCTGCGTGGTCGAGGAGCCGAAGGACGTCGTGGCGATCGAGCGGACCCGCGAGTTCCGAGGCCGCTACCACGTGCTCGGCGGCGCGATCAGCCCGATCGAGGGCGTCGGCCCCGACGACCTGCGGATCCGCGAACTGCTCACCCGGCTCGCGGACGGCACGGTCACCGAGCTGATCCTGGCCACCGACCCCAACCTGGAAGGCGAGGCCACCGCGACGTACCTGGCGCGGATGATCAAGCCCATGGGCCTCAAGGTCACCCGCCTCGCCAGCGGTCTGCCCGTCGGCGGCGACCTCGAATACGCCGACGAAGTCACCCTCGGGCGTGCCTTCGAGGGGCGGCGCCTGCTAGATGTATGACGACCGGGTTCGTGCGCACGACGGCGCGCTCTCAGGGAGGCACCTCGATGTCTGACGCCACGCTGCACTCCATCACGCAGGACCCCGACGACTTCGCGGTGCAGATCGCGGACTCGATCGAGAGCTTCATCGTCGCCACGGCGGAGGTCGCCAAGGGCGACGAGCCGGACAGTGCGGTGCCCTTCCTGCTCCTGGAGGTCTCCCAGCTGCTGCTCGCCGGCGGGCGGCTCGGCGCGCACGCGGACATCCTCCCGGAGGAGCGCTACGAGCCCGACACGGGGCCGGATCTGGACGTGGACGAGCTGCGCGAGCGGTTCGCCGTGATGCTGGACCCGGTGGACGTGTTCTCGGAGGTCTTCGACCCGTACGAGCCGCGCAAGGCGCCCGTGCCGGCCCGGATCTCCGACAGCCTCGCCGACATCGTCATGGACCTGCGGCACGGGCTCGCCCACTACCGGGCGGGACGGACCACCGAGGCGCTGTGGTGGTGGCAGTTCTCGTACTTCTCGAACTGGGGCCCCACCGCCTCCGCCACCCTGCGCGCCCTCCAGTCGCTCGTCGCGCACGTCCGGCTCGACCAGCCGCTCGCGGACCTGGCCGGGCTCGACACCGACGAGGCGATCGGCGACGAGGACCTCGCCGAGGAGGCCGGGCGCGTGATGATCGAGGAGATCGCCGGGCCGCTAGGCCTCGGGCGGGCGGAGCTGACGCCGGAGGCGGACGTCCAGCAGAGCTGAGCGGGCGGCACGGGCGGGCGGTCGGGCGGCTGGGCGGCCGGGCGGGCGCGGGGCCCGTACGCGCGTGTACGAAGCCGCGGGGTGCGAAGCCGCGGAGTGCGAGAAAGACGGAAACGGCGGTCACCCCACGGTGGCCGCCGTTTTCCGCCTTTCGCCGGCCCCTCTCGCGGCCCCGACCTGCTGGTTGACCACGAAATGATCACTCTGCGAGCCCGAAATCTCAGGATGTGATATCTCGGGGGTGATTTCCGGACGCTCGTTAAACTGACGCCGACCGCCGCAGCGACAGCTGTGGTGACAACCGAGCGAGGAGCGCACGTGGGCCTTGTCGTGCAGAAGTACGGAGGCTCCTCCGTTGCCGATGCCGAGGGCATCAAGCGCGTCGCCAAGCGAATCGTGGAAGCCAAGAAGAACGGCCACCAGGTGGTCGTCGTGGTCTCCGCGATGGGCGACACGACGGACGAGCTGATCGATCTCGCCGCGCAGGTATCCCCGATGCCGGCCGGCCGCGAGTTCGACATGCTGCTGACCGCCGGAGAGCGGATCTCCATGGCCCTGCTGGCCATGGCGATCAAAAACCTGGGCCACGAGGCCCAGTCGTTCACGGGCAGTCAAGCGGGTGTCATCACCGACTCGGTCCACAACAAAGCGCGCATCATCGATGTCACGCCGGGCCGGATCCGTACCGCCCTCGACGAGGGCAACATCGCCATCGTCGCCGGCTTCCAGGGGGTGTCCGCCGACAAGAAGGACATCACCACGCTGGGCCGCGGCGGCTCCGACACGACCGCCGTCGCGCTGGCCGCGGCGCTGGACGCCGAGGTCTGTGAGATCTACACGGACGTCGACGGCGTCTTCACCGCCGACCCGCGGGTGGTGAAGAAGGCGAAGAAGATCGACTGGATCTCCTTCGAGGACATGCTGGAGCTCGCCGCCTCCGGCTCCAAGGTGCTGCTGCACCGCTGCGTCGAGTACGCGCGCCGCTACAACATCCCGATCCACGTCCGGTCGTCCTTCTCGGGCCTCCAGGGCACCTGGGTCAGCAACGAACGCCCAGTCGAGCAAGGAGCCCAGAAGGTGGAGCAGGCCATCATCTCCGGTGTCGCCCACGACACCTCCGAGGCGAAGATCACCGTCGTCGGCGTGCCCGACAAGCCGGGTGAGGCCGCGGCCATCTTCCGCGCCATCGCGGACGCCGGGATCAACATCGACATGATCGTGCAGAACGTGTCCGCCGCGGCCACCGGCCTCACGGACATCTCCTTCACGCTCCCCAAGGCCGAGGGCCGCAAGGCCATCGACGCCCTGGAGCGGGGGCGCGGCACGATCGGCTTCGACTCGCTGCGCTACGACGACCAGATCGGCAAGATCTCCCTGGTCGGCGCCGGCATGAAGACCAACCCCGGGGTCACCGCGGACTTCTTCCGCGCGCTGTCCGACTCGGGCGTCAACATCGAGCTGATCTCCACCTCCGAGATCCGGATCTCGGTCGTGACGCGTGCCGACGCCGTGAACGAGGCCGTCCGCGCCGTCCACACCGCCTTCGGTCTGGACAGCGACACGGACGAGGCCGTCGTCTACGGCGGCACCGGCCGCTGACGCGACGCTGCCTCTGGCGCGACGCCGTCTCTGGCGCGACGCGCTTCTGACGCGACGCCACTTCTCCACGCGCCGTACGGCTTTGGCCGTACGGCGCTGTGGTGTGCGCTGACGGGCCCCGGCGGCCCCGCCCGGAAATCCGCGCGGAAATCCGCCTGGATATCCGCCCGGAAATCCGCACGAGCATGCGCACGCGCATCCGCACGGGTATCGGCAAGGGATATGGCGGGCGGGCCTCCGTTGAACTTTGTAGGATCTGTGAACGCCTTGTGAGCAAGTCGGCCCCGGACGCCCCTTGAACAGGTCAGATGTCCTGAACGACGATGCTCTTCCCGCCGTACCGCAACCGGCGGCCGGACGGGAGCGTCTCGGCGTGCGCCCGAGTCCATGCGGCGAAAGCACGGGAGAGAGCGGGCCATTGGGGGAGAACGGGTGCGCATGAGCACGATCGACGCACCGCCAAAAACGGTGGCGTACGCGTACAACCCTGGCGGGGGGAAGCGTGTCCAACAGGTGTGGCAGAGGTACTCGACATGGCAGCGGTCATCCCGCTGCACGGCAACAGGGCGCGACCGCTCGGGCGGCAGCGCCCGGTCGGCGGCATGCCGGTGATCGCGCCCGTGCCCCTCAGAACCCGGCAGGCCCGGGAATCCCGCTCGTCCCGGCCGCCCGCCGTGAACGGCATCCCGACGCCCCGCGAGGGCGCTGACGACACGATGGCTGCCGGTACGACGGTCGACCACCTGACGGAGACCTATCGCGCGCACTACCGTTCGCTGCTCGGCCTCGCGGCACTGCTCCTCGACGACACCGCCTCCTGCGAGGACGTCGTCCAGGAGGCGTTCATCCGGGTGCACTCCGCACGCAATCGCGTGCGGGACCCCGAGAAGACCCTCGCCTACCTGCGGCAGACCGTCGTCAACCTGTCGCGTTCGGCCCTGCGCCGCCGCATCCTCGGGCTCAAGCTGCTCTCGAAGCCGATGCCCGACATGGCGAGCGCCGAGGAGGGCGCGTACGACCAGCTGGAGCGGGACGCCCTCATCAAGGCGATGCGCGGACTCCAGCGGCGGCAGCGCGAGGTACTGGTGCTGCGATACTTCGCGGACATGACGGAGGCACAGGTCGCCGAGACCCTCGGGATCTCGCTCGGTTCGGTCAAGGCGTACGGCTCGCGGGGCATCGCGGCGCTGCGCGTCTCGATGGGGGCCACGTCATGAGCGGGCCGGGCAGACCACAGGTGCCGGGCGCCGAGCCGCCCGCGCGCGGGCCGCGCTCCGGCGGGCCCGAGGAGTACGAGGAACACGAACCCGGCGCCGCGCCCTTGAAGCGTGAGCGGCGCGGCGAGGAACCCGGAGACGACGCGCACGACCGCCGGCCCGGGCCGCGGGGGCTGGACGAGCCCCGCGAGCCGGACGAGCGGAGTGAGCCGCGTGACCGGAGTGAACGACACGAGCGGTATGAGCGTGATGAGCGGTACGAGCAGCACGAGCAGGGCGATCGGTGTGAGCAGCACGAGCAGCACGATCGGCGTGAGCAGTACGAGTCGCATGAGCAGTACGGGCAACATGAGCAGGACGAGTACGGCCGGCGGCACGGGCGACGTGAGCGGAACCGGCAGGACGAGCAGGGCGAGCAGGGCCGGCGGTACGGGCACGCCCCGCACGACGACCGGGACGATGTGAGTGGGCGCGCGATGGTGAACGAAGCACCGGAGGGTCCGGAAAGCGGCCTGCCCGACGAGCTCGCGCTGCGCCGGATGCTCCAGGGCGCGGTGTCCGGGCTCGAACCCGCTCCGGGGGTGCTCGACCACCTGCGCCAGGCGGTGCCCGCCCGCCGGGCCCGCAAGCGGCAGGCGGTCGTGGGCCTGGCCGCCGCGATCGTCCTCGTCGGCACCGCCGTACCCGCCCTGGTGCACGTCGCCTCGTCGGGCGGCGTGCTCAACGACCAGGCCGTCAACGCGGGCCACGGCGAGCAGGCCCAGGGCGGCACCGGCAGCGAGACCGGCGTCGAGGGCGGCGGACAGCAGCCCGCCGGCCCCGGCACGGGCACGAGCGCGTCTCCCGGCGGTGGCGGCGAGGGCAGCGGCGAGACCGACACCCCGGACTCCGGCACGGCCGGCGGCGAGGGTGCCTCCGCCACTCCCTCCGGCCCCCCGGCCGGAGTGGCGGGCTGCCAGGCCGCCCAGCTCGGCGTCGCCTCGGCGCGGGCCGAGGCGCCCGACGCGGCGGGGAAGGTCTACGGCAGTTTCCGCATCGCCAACATCTCCGGCCGCGAGTGCGTGGTCGAGGGCGCGGGCACGGTCGACTTCCAGGCGCGCGGCGCGGCCGACAAGAAGAAGATCGCGGTCGTGGAGCACATCTCGGGGGACGCGGCGGCCGGCCTGCCCGACCCCTCCAAGGAGTCGGCGAAGCTGCTGCTGTCCCCGGACAACGCCTACGAGGTGCGGTTCGCCTGGGTGCCCAGCGACGCCTGCGTCCCGAGCGGCGGGGGCGTTCCGGCGACCCCGCTCCCGGACCCGACCTCCGACGGCGGCGAAGGCACCAGCGGCGACACCGGCGGTGCCGGCGGGACGAGCGGATCGTCGCCGGCCGACAGCGGGTCCGCGCCCCAGCTCGGGGTGGCGGACGGTGCCTCGGCGGAGGGCAGTGTCGCGGTCTCGCACACGGCGGAGCCGGGCGGTCCGGTCGCCGAGACGACGATCCCCAACGCCTGCGCGGGCACCATCTACCGGACCGGGGTCCTGGGCGCCTCCTGAGGCGCGGCGGGTGGCGGGTGGCGCATGGCGCCTCATGCGTCACGCGCGGCATATGACGGACACGACAGACACGACAGACACGACAGACATGCGTACGGCCCGACGGTTCATGCCGTCGGGCCGTACGCGTGTCTGTCATATGCCGCGATGCGCGGTGCGTGAGGTACGGCGGTGTGCCGTGCCGTGCCGTGGCGTCCGGCGGGTCGGCCGCTACAGGCCGAGCGCCGCGTCCCGGGAAGCCTCCAGCTCACGGCGCAGCAGCCGGAACCACATGAAGACCACGAAGCCGGCGAAGACGAACCACTCGGCGGTGTAGCCGAGGTTCTGGAACGCCTTCAGGTCGAGCCCGGTGCCCGCGGGCGCCGTCGCCGGTACCGGGGTCAGCCCGGCGGGGGAGTGGGTGAGGGTGATCCAGGCGTCGTACACGTCGTCCGTCACCACGTTGACCAGGGCGGCGGCGCTGATCATGCCGAGCTGCCCCTCGGGCAGCCCGCCGCCCGTCCGGACGCCCTTGGAACCCGGGCTCTCGGACGCCTGGAGCGCGCCCTCGACGGTCACCCGGCCGGCCGGCGGCGCCGGCGCCTTCGCACCGTCGGGCAGCCAGCCCCGGACCACCGGCAGCGCCCGGCCGCCGTCCGTCTTCAGCAGGGTGAGGACATACGCGCCGGAGCGGCCGTCGAGGTCCCGGCCGGGGACCAGGAACTGCTCCCCGTACCGACCGTCGGCCCGGGCGATCCGGCCCGAGGTCTCGGTGTCCACGGGCAGCAGCGAGTCCAGCGCCTCGGCCCGCGCGGAGGACGGGTCGGGCCGCTCTTCGGCCGCCCGGTGGGAGTCGACCTTCTCCTCGAACTTCCCCAGCTGCCAGGTCCCCATGAACACGCAGAACGGGATGGCGAGGAGGACGAAGACGTTGATCCCCCACCAGCGGGGCGTTCTCAGGAACCGGTACACCCCTCCACGGTACGGGGACCCGCCCGCTCCCCGGCGGCCCGGGTCCCCCTACTTTCCCCTGGTGTGTCCTGTCCGACTCCCGTACGGGACACAGCGCCATTCCCGTACGGGCCGGTGGCCTCCGCGCCGGGGCCGGTGTCCGACGTCCGTACGGGGAGGGAGCCCGGCTCCCGTACGGGGCAGGCGCCCCCCCCCGCTACGAGGCCGGTCCCTACTCGGCGACCGGGACCGCCACCGCGCCCGGCTTCGGCGTGCCCAGGTGCCGGGCCGCGAAGTCGAGGTCGAGGCGCAGCTGCTTGATCCGCTCCTCGACCACCAGCGAGCCGTGGCCCGCGTCGTACCGGTACACCTCGTGCACCGCGCCGCGGGCGGCGAGCCGGTCCACGTAGTTGTCGATCTGGCGGATCGGGCAGCGCGGGTCGTTGACGCCGGCCACGATGTGCACCGGCGCCTTCACCTTGTCCACGTACGTCAGCGGCGACGAGGCCGCGAACCGCTCCGGGACCTCCTCGGGCGAGCCGCCGAGCAGCGTGCGGTCCAGCGCCTTGAGGGCCTCCATCTCGTCCTCGTACGCCGTCACGTAGTCGGCGACGGGCACGGCCGCGAGACCGAGCGCCCACACGTCCGGCTGGGTGCCGAGGCCGAGGAGGGTGAGGTAGCCGCCCCACGAGCCGCCGGACAGGACCAGCTTCGCCGGGTCGGCGAGACCGGACTCCACCGCCCACGCGCGGACCGCCGCGATGTCCTCCAGCTCGATCAGACCGACCCGGTGCTTGAGCGCGTCCGTCCACTCCCGGCCGTAGCCGGTGGAGCCTCGGTAGTTCACCCGTACGACGGCGTACCCGTGGTCGAGCCAGGCCGCCGGGGCCGACGCGAAGGCGTCGCTGTCGTGCCAGGTCGGGCCGCCGTGCACCTCGAACACCGTCGGGAACGGGCCCTCGCCCGTCGCCGGCCGCTGCACCAGCGCGTGCACCCGGCCGCCCGGGCCGTCCACCCAGACGTCCTCCACCGGCAGCGACGCCGGGGCCTTCGCGCCGGGCGGGTCGAGGACGACCGAGCCGTCCGTGGAGCGTACGACCGGCGGCACGGCGGCCGACGACCACAGGTACTCGACCGTGCCGTCCGGGCGGGCCGTCGCCTCCGCGACCGTACCGGCCGGGGTCTCGACCCGGACCAGGGCGCCGGTGGCGATGTCGTACCGCCACAGCTCCGTCCGGGCCTCGTAGCCGTGCTCGATCAGCAGACCGGAGCCGTCCGGGTACCACTCGGCCGACACGTCGCCCGGCAGGTCGAGCCGCAGATCGGTCTCCGCGCCCGTCGCCACGTCCCACAGCATCGGCTCCCAGCGGCCGCGCCGCTGGTGCCCGACGAGCAGCCGGGTGTCACCGGGCCGAGGCGCGAAGCCGAGGACGCCGAGGCCCAGCTCCTCCGTACCGCCCTTGGTGTCGTCCAGCTCGGCCACCACCGTGACACCCGGGGTGCCGGCTTCCGCGTCCGCGTCCACGCGTACGACGCGGATCGCCGAGTGCATCGCGTCGCCGTGCTCGGTGTGCTCGATCGCGATCAGGCCGCCGTCGTACGACAGATCGCCGACCCCGGCCGACTCGCGGTGCCGGTAGATCTCCACGGTCTCCTCGGCACCGGGCCGCAGCAGATGAACGGTCGAGCCGTCCTCGTCCGTGGACCGGCCGACCACGACCGTGCCGTTCCGGCCGAGCGCGAGCCCGGCGGAGTACGAGGCGGCGAGCCCCGGCACCGCCGGCTCGTCCGCGCCGCCCTCGAAGGGCTGACGCATCCACACCCCGAACTCGTCGCCGTCGGAGTCCGCGAACCACCAGATCGAGCGACCGTCCGGGCTCAGCGTGCCGTCCGTCGTCCCGTTCGGCCGGTCGGTGACCTGCCGCTGTCCGCCGGTCGCCCGGTCCCACGCGTACAGCTCGAAGGTGCCCGTCGCGTTCGACACGAACAGCGAACGGTCCGGCGCGTCCTCCGCCCACTCGGGCAGGGAGACGCGCGGCGCGCGGAACCGCTGCTCCCAGACGGGCATGGTCTCGGTCTCAGCATCAGTCATGCCTCCCATCAAACCCGATGACGCGAGTCGGGTGTAGCGGGTGTGGGGGCCCCGGGCGGCGGCTCGTCCGCGCCCTCGAACAGGGCCGCCGCCTCGGCGGCGGTGCCCTCGGCCCACCGGCCCGTGCTCACCAGGCCGAGGAGCACGATGCCCAGCCCCAGCCCGGACACCGTCCACCACACGCCGTGCGCCGCCGCGGTGAAGGCCGGGCCGTCGCCGGGCGGGACCGCCGCCACGATCGCTCCGGAGACCGCGACGCCCAGGGTCGTGCCGGTCTGCCGGCCGGCGGAGGCCAGCGAGGCGGCCACACCGGCCATCGAGCGGGGCATGCCGGACACCGCCGTGTCGGTGATCGGCGGGTTCACCGTGCCGAGGAAGACACCGAACAGCAGATAGGTCGCGAGCACCAACGGCAGCGGGGTGCGCGGCCCGAGCCACAGCGACGCCCCGCCGCCCAGTGCCAGCGCGGTCCCGGCGACCAGCAGCGGCAGCCGGGGACCGCGCGCGGCGACGAGCCGGCCGGTGAGCGGTGAGAGGGCGACGATCAGCGCGCCGACCGGGAGCAGGCACAGGCCGGTGGTCAGGGCCGGCAGACCGCGTACGTCCTGGAGGTACTGGGTGGTCACGAACAGGAACGCGCCGAACCCGCACAGCGCGAAGAGCGCCATCAGGAGCGCCGACCCGAAGGGCACGCTGCGGAACAGGCGCGGCTCCAACAGCGGGTCGGCGCGACGGGGTTCGTAACGGAGGAGGCCGAAGGCGCCGAGTACGGCCAAGGCGAGCAGCCCCAGGATGACCGGTGAACTCCAGCCCAGCCGACGGGACTCGATGACGCAGAAGACGATCCCGCCCAGGACCAGGGCCACCAGGGTCTGGCCCACGGGGTCGAACCGGCGTGCCCGGGCGGCGCGCGACTCGGGCACGAACAGCGCGGCGCACACGAACGCGGCTGTCACGACCGGCACGTTGATCCAGAAGACCGAGTGCCAGCCGAGACCGTCGACCAGCGCGCCGCCGAGGATCGGCCCCAGGGCGAGTGCGAGGCCGGTCGTCGAGCCGAACACGCCGATGGCCCTTGCTCGTTGGCGCGGTTCAGGGAAGGTGGTGGCGACGATGGCCATCGCCACCGGATTGAGCATGGTGCCGCCGGCCGCCTGTAACACCCGCGCCCCGATCAGCCAGGGAAGGGTCGGGGCCAGGCCGCACAGCAGCGAGCCCGCTCCGAAGACGGCGAGGCCGGTCAGGAAGACGCGGCGGCGGCCGAACCGGTCGGCGGTCGATCCGGCGAGCACCAGGAAACCGGCCAGGACCAGGGTGTACGCGTCGACCGTCCACGCGAGGCCGGACGCCGTGGCGTGCAGCTCGCGGCGGATCGACGGCAGCGCGACGTTGACCGCGGATATGTCCATCACCACGACGAGCGCGCTCGCGCAGCAGATCGCGAGGATCAAGTGGCGTCGGTGGGAGCTGAGTTCGGGCATGCGGCTTCTTCCGGAGGGAGGGGCGGCGACCGGCTACGAAGCTAGAATCGAGAGCGTGGTCGAGGTCAATGCCGAGCCGGAGTCAGGGTCGGGGGCGGGGCTGGGGGCGGAGACCGTGCCGGATCCTGGGTCCGAGCTGGAACCCGGGGTCGAGCACCCGCGCCCACACTCGCGCCTGCCGGACGACGTTCCGCGGGAGGGCCTCGGCATCGGCGAAGCCGCCCGCCGCACCGGCGTGAGCGTGCACACCCTGCGCTACTACGAACGCGTCGGCCTGGTCGTCACCCCCGTCGACCGCACGCACAGCGGGCGGCGCCGCTACCACCGGCTCGACCTCGAATGGATCACCGTCTGCACCCGGCTGCGGGCGACCGGCATGCCCATCCGCGGCATCCGCCGTTACGCCGAACTCGTCGCGGAGGGCCGGGGCAACGAAGCGGATCGACTGGACCTGCTCGCCTCGCATCGCGCCGAGGTGGTGGCCGGCATCGCGGAACTCCAGGAGAATCTGAGGCTCATCGACCACAAGATCGATGTCTACCGGGGCCGGCTGGCCGACGGTGACGCCGACCGCCTGTGGGCGCCGCACCGCTCACCGGACGCGCGCTGAGCGACCCCGGACGGCCCTGAGGAGCGGTCCCGGACGGCCCTGCTCGGCCCCGGAGCGCCCGGAGCGGCCCGGGGCAATCCGCTCGCGCGATCCCCAGGCTGTGGATAACCTCGCGCACATGTACGGACGGATGCCCGAGGACTGGTACGAAGCCAACCGCACCTTCTGGGACGAGCGGGTGCCGATCCACGCCGCGAGCGACTTCTACGCGCTCGACCGCTTCCGGGCCGACGAGGACCCGCTGCGCGCCTTCGAGCGCGAGGAGGTCGGCGACGTCACCGGCCGCTCCCTGCTGCACCTCCAGTGCCACTTCGGCCTCGACACGCTCTCCTGGGCCCGGCACGGCGCCACGCCCGTCGTCGGCCTCGACTATTCCGGACCGGCCGTCGAGACCGCCCGTTCCCTCGCCGCCGACCTCGGGTTCACCGCGGACCGGGCGGCGTTCGTCGCCGCCGACGTGTACGACGCCGCCGAGGCCGTACCGGACTCCTCGTACGACATCGTCTACACCGGCGGCGGCGCGCTGTGCTGGATGCCGGACCTCGAACGCTGGGCCGAGACGGCCGCCGCGCTGGTGGCCCCCGGCGGCTTCCTCTACGTCGCCGAGTTCCATCCGATCGTCGACTCCTTCGACGACGCGACCGGCAGCCGGCTCGTCCACGACTACTTCGTCCGCGAACCCTGGGTGGACACCGCGACGGGGACGTACGCGGACCGCACCGCCGCCACCGTCCACAACCGCACCGTGGAGTGGGTGCACCCGGTCGGCGAGGTCGTCACGGCGATCGCGCGGGCCGGACTGCGCATCGAGTTCCTGCACGAGCACGACCTGACGCTGTTCCCGCGCTACGAGAACCTTCAGCGGCAGGACGACGGCACGTACCGCTTCCCGGCCGGGCACCCCCGGATCCCGCTGATGTACTCGATCAAGGCGTCCAAGCCGGCCGAGTAGGCGGGGTGTCCGGGGCCGGATGCCGTGCCCCGCAAGGTCGTTGACACGGATGGACCATCGGACGAGATGGCTACGATGACGGGCATGTTCGCCTTCGCGGTCGCAGCGGTGTTCCTCCTCCTCTTCGGAGCCGGCGTCCTGCGTGATCGCCGCCGCTTCCGCAACGCGGTGTACCTGGGCCTCGCCACCACCTTCCTCGGCGTCGGCCTGCTCGCCGCCATCGAGGACGCGCCGCCCGGCATCGCCGGAACGGCGCTGATCCTCCTGCTGCTCGTCGTCGCCCTCGGACCGGTCGCGCTGGCCGCCCTGCTGTGCGCCAACGGCGTGAAGATGATCCGCAAGGAGGGCCGCCGCCCGGCCAACCTGCTCGCGCTCCTCGCCGGGCTCGGGATGTTCGGCGTGATGGCGCTGGCGGCCGTCGCCGTCGTCACCCACTCCAGGCTGCTCGGCGCCGCCGTCCTCACCCTCCTGCTCCTCCTCGGGTACGTCTCCTTCCTCTTCCTCTGCTTCGTCGGCTACGCGGCCCTCTACCGGCGGATGCCGGTGCGCCGCGAGGCGGACTACGTCGTCGTCCTCGGCGCCGGTCTGCTCGGCGGCCGCCGCGTACCGCCGCTGCTCGCGAGCCGGCTGGAGCGGGGCCGGCAGGCGTACGAGGGGCTGGCCGAGCGGCGCGGGCCGGACGCACCCGCCACCGCCGCCGTGCCCGCCGCCCCCGACCCCGATCCCCAGGGCCTGGGGGTGGCCAAGGCCCGTACCCCGCTGCCCCCGCTGCCTCCGCTGCTCGTCACCTCCGGCGGCCAGGGACCCGACGAGGAGGTGCCCGAGTCGCACGCGATGGCCGACTACCTGGTCGACCGGGGCTTCCCGGCCGACCGGATCCTGCGCGAGGACCGCTCGCGGACGACCGAGGAGAACCTGCGCTTCAGCAAGGTGCTGATGGACGCCGAGCGGCCGGGCGCCGAGTGCGTGATCGTCACCAACGACTTCCACGCCTTCCGGGCCGCGCTGCTGGCCCGGCGGACGGGCGTGAACGGCCAGGTCGTCGGCTCGCCGACCGCCGCGTACTACTGGCCGAGCGCCACCATCCGCGAGTTCGCGGCGGTGTTCCTCACGTACCGGCGGGTCAACCTGCCGATCTGCGGCGCCCTGCTCCTGCTGGGCGCCCTGGTGTTCGTGGCCGCGCTCTGACAGTGGCGCCGTGTCACCGGCGTATCACCGCATGTCGGATGTACCGGGAGGTTCTACGCTGGAGTGAGCGGCCGCCGGAGTGGGCGGCCCGGATGCGGCGGCCCCGGCGGACCGGGACCCGGAGCCGGCCCGGAAGCAGGGGCGCCGGAGACGGGCGCGCCGGACGCGGACGCGGCGGAGGCGACGGCATGAGAGCACGGCACCACTTCCACATCGAGTACGGGGGCCACTCGGTCAGCGCCACGGTCCAGACCGGCGACCCGGGTGTCGTCGAGGTCCTGGTGGACGGCAAGGAGACCGGGAACGTCACGACGCACGACGACCGCCCGGTCACCGTGCACGTCGAGCTGCCGGCCGAACCGCCGATCCCGGTGACCGTCCGCGCGATGCCGGGGCCGGGAGTGCCGCGCTGTCTGCTGCTGGTGCCGGAGGAGCCGGAGCCGCACGTGATGGCGCCGCGCATTTTCTGAGTGCCCGGGGAGTGCGCCGGGGCCCGCCTCGGGTCTGCGGCCTCGGGCCTCGGGTTTCCCGCCTCCGGCCTCCCGCCTCCGGCCTCCCGCCTCGGGCTTCCCGCCTCCGGCCTCAGGCCTCCAGCCTCGGGCTCAGCTCAGCCAGACCATGCCTATCAGCAGGAATATGACGAACGCGATGGCCCCGGCGACGGCCGCCGTGCGGCGCGGGCGCCGGATGGAGAGCTCGGTGAGGGAGCGCTCCGTCGACGGCTGTGCCCGGCGCGAGCCCCGGGCGCCCGGCGGTACGGCCAGGGACGGGGGCGTGTGCGCCGGTGGTGCGGCCGGGGGGAAGGACGACGGGGGCGTGTGCGCGGGAGCGTGCTGAGGAGCCGGGGCGTGCGGGTGAGCGCCGGGGGCGTGCGGATGTACGGGGCCGCCCAGCGGCCCGGGCTGGGGCATCATCGGGGGAGCGGCCTGCGGGTGCTGTCCGTGCCCGTAGGGCTGCGGATGCTGGTCCCGCCAGGCGCCGGAGGCGAACCAGTCGGCGATGACCTGCGCCTGCGGCCGGTGCTCCGGCTGCTTGGCGAGCAGCGACAGCAGGAACGTCTCGAAGGCGGCGGGCAGCGGCACCCCCAGCTGTCTTGGCGGCGCGGGTGGTGTGTCGATGTGCTGGTACAGCAGGGCGGTCGAGCTGTCGGCGCGGAACGGCGGCTGCCCGGTGAGCAGTTGGTACAGCACACAGCCCAGCGAGTACACGTCCGAGGCGGGCGAGGCCGGCTGGCCGAGCGCCCGCTCCGGCGCCAGGTACAGCCCGGTGCCGACGATCTGCCCGGCGGTGGTGAGTGCGGCCGACGGGTCGTCCACGAACCGCGCGATGCCGAAGTCGGCGAGTTTCACGGTGCCTTGGGAGTCCATCAGGAGGTTGCCGGGCTTGATGTCCCGGTGCACCACGCCCTGCCGGTGGGCCGCCGCGAGCCCGGCCGCCGCGTGCGCGGCCACCTTCGCCACCTGCTCGGCGGAGAGCGCCATCGCGCGCGCCTGGTCGCCGGCGAGGCTGTCGCCGTCCACCAGCTCCATGACGAGGAACAGCTTCCCGTCCCACGTACCGAAGTCGAAGACGCCGACGACGTGCGGGTGGGTGAGTCGCGCGGCGGTCTGCGCCTCCAGCCGGAACCGGTCGGCGGCGGACGGGTCGTGTTCATGACCCAGCATCAGTTTCACGGCCACGTCGCGCCCGAGAACCTCGTCGGTGGCCCGCCACACCTCGCCCATGCCGCCACGCCCGACACACATCTGCAGCCGATATCGGTCCGCGACCAGCACCTGAGCCACCCTTCTCCTGGACGACTCATCGTAGAGCGGTCGCCAACTCCCCCATGCCCCGCACCCACCGCACCCGGCCTGGACCCCGCGCAGGGGCACCGGCTGCCGGGGCTCGCCCTGGCGGCCGACGCGGAGAGCCTGCCCTGGGACACCGGGGTGGTCCTGCGCCGTCCGGTGTCGCTGCCGGTGCGCTGGTAGCACGGGGAGGGGCCGTTCGCCGGGAATCCGTACGCGCGTGTTCCCCTCGCGCGCGTACGGACCTCACGCGTGCGTGCTTGTCTTCGCTACGTGTGCGTGGAGTCCCGTACAAGCGCCGTACACGCGCGCCGAGTTCCGTACAAGCGCCGTACGCGTGCGTCGAGTTCCGTACGCGCGCGTGTGGAGCGCCGTACACGCGCGCGTGGAGCTTTCACCACCCCGCGCGAGGCGCTTCACGCCCCCGTCGTCCCGTTACGCACCCGTCGTCTCGTTCGGGGCGATGTTCGCCAGACCCGCCGGTGTCGGGTTGTCCGCGATGAGCTTCAGCAGGCCGGGGAAGCGGTCCTCGATCTCCTGCCGGCGCAGTTGCGCGCTGCGGCTGTTGCCCCGGTCGACCTGACGGATCAGACCGGCCTCCCGCAGGGCGCGGAAGTGGTGGGTGCGGGTGGACTTCGACACCGGCAGCCCGAAGGACGTGCAGGTCCGCTCGATGTCCTCGGACTGGCGTACCAGGGTGGCCATCACGTGGTAGCGCATGGGGTCCGACAGTGCTTTGAGCACGGTGAACAGGTCCATCTCCCCGGTGGTGGGGTGCCCTTCGGGGTCCGGCATGCCGCTGCTCCTCACGGGGTGCGCTGCTGTGGCGTCACGTTCCCCCAAAGGTACTACTTGCATCGCACCTTGGTCCTGTGTCAGCTTTAGGTTCGATCGAAATCGTACCTCTGAAGGGTGGCGGTTCCGCGTGAGCGCTCACCGCCGCCCGACGCCCGCCCTCCCCCGAAGAGACGCCCGCCCAACGAATCCGGAGACTTCCGTGGCCTCATCGACCACCGATCCCGTGACCTCCCCACGCCCCGCTCCCCAGGACGCCCGGACGGGCTCGGCGGCACCCGGCGGTACGGGAGCGACCATGTTCGCCGTGCTGCTCGCGGTGTTCGTCGTCCCCATCTCCATCTCCGGCACGGCCGTCGCCCTGCCGGAGATCGGCGCCGACACCGGCGCCGGCTCGGCCTCCCTCCAGTGGGTCGTCAACGCCTTCAACGTGGCCTTCGCCTGTTTCACGCTGGTGTGGGGGACGCTCGCCGACCTGATCGGCCGCATCCGGGCCTTCACCCTGGGCGCCGCGATCTTCGCCGTCGCCTCGCTGGTGTGTGCCTTCTCCCCGAACATCCACGTGCTCGACGGCGCCCGCGCGCTGGCCGGCCTGGGCGGCGCCGCGATCTTCGCCTGCGGCAGCGCGATCCTGTCCTCCGCGTTCGACGGCCCGGCCCGCGCCAAGGCGTTCGCCCTGTTCGGCACGGTCGCCGGAGTCGGCGTGGCGCTGGGCCCGACGGTCTCCGGCCCGGCCGTCGACGCGCTGGGCTGGCGGTGGATCTTCGGCATCCAGGCCGCCGTACTGGCCGTCGTCCTGCTGTGCGTACCGGCCGTCAAGCGCCAGGTGAAGGAGCAGCCCGCCGGCGGCGGACGCCTGGACGTGCGCGGCGCGGTGGTCTTCGTCGTCGCCATGGCCGCGCTGACGTACGGCATCGTCCAGGGCTCGGCCTGGGGCTGGACCGCACCCGGCACCCTGGGCCTGCTGGTCTTCGCGGTGGTGCTGCTCGCCGTCTTCTCCGCGCTCGCCAAGCGCACCGAGGCACCCCTGCTCGACGTGTCGCTGCTGCGCAACCGCCGTTTCGTCGCGTACACCCTGGTGCCGGTCGCGGCCTCCTTCGGCTTCGTCACCCAGCTCACCTACCTGCCGTCCTACCTGGCCGCCGTCGCCGGGTACAGCGCCTCCACCGCGGGCGCCACCATGCTGCTGCTGACGATCCCCGTCCTGGCCCTGCCCATGGTGGGCGCCAAGCTGGTCGAGCGGGGCACCTCGCCCGTGACCGTCATCGTCGTGTCGCTGCTGTGCCTCGTCGTCGGTGACCTCGGACTGCTCCTGATCGGCCCGGAGGCATCGTTCGCCGTCATGGCGCCCGCCATGCTCGTCACCGGCGCGGGCATGGGCCTGTCGGCCGGACTCGTCGACGGTCAGGCCCTCGCCCTCGTCGAGCCCGCCAAGGCCGGCATGGCCGCCGGCTTCATCAACACCCTGCGCCTGGGCAGCGAGGCCATCGCGGTCGCCGTCTTCGGCTCCCTCCTGGCCTCCCTGGCGGCCGACGGCTCCGGCACGGACGCGGCCGCCTCCTACGACGGCGCCTTCCACACCCTGCTGTGGGCGATGGCGGTGGTCTGCCTCGTCCTCGGCATCCTCGTCGTGACCCTGACCCGCGGTTCGTCCCGCGCCGAACACACCGGGTGACGCCGGTGACCTCCTCCTCCTCCTCCTCCTCCTCCTCCTCCTCCGCGACCGTGCCCGCCACCACCGCCGCGACGTGCCGGCCTCGGCGAACGCGGCGTCCACGTAGGCCATGGCGATCGGCTTGCCGAGCGTCGGGGACGGCGCGCCGGAGGTGACCTCGCCGACGA
>NZ_JBEYZX010000062.1:0-28737 GCF_040646255.1 Streptomyces sp. NPDC046203
CCGCGCGAGCGGGACGGACAGGCGTTCGCGGCGGTAGAACGCCTCGCGAAACAGGGGGAGTTGGTCGTCCGTCCCGCGCGGGACGGTGTTGCCGTCAGGCCTGGCGGCGGACCTCCACCACCCGGAAGCGGTTGGAGACGAAGGCGCCGTCGCACAGCGCCGCGTTCGCCGCCGGGTTGCCGCCCGAGCCGTGGAAGTCGGAGAACGCGGCCGTCTGGTTCACGAACACCCCGCCCGTCAGGTTCAGCGAGAGCTGCGCCGACTCCTCCAGGCACACCTCCTCGACGGCCCGCTCGGTCTCGGCCGAGGTGGTGTACGCGCCGACCGTCATCGCGCCCTTCTCACGGACCGTGCGCCGCAGCAGCTCCAGCGCGTCGGTGGTCGACTCGACCGAGACGGCGAAGGAGACCGGGCCGAAGCACTCCGAGAAGTACGCCGCCTCGCTGTCCGGCTTGGAGCCGTCCAGCTTCACGATGACCGGCGTCCGTACGACGGCGTCCGGAAAGTCGGGGTTGACCACCTCACGGGAGGCCAGCGCCACCTCCCCGAGGCCCGCCGCCGCCTCCAGGCGCGCCTTCACATCGGGGTTGACCAGGGCGCCGAGCAGCGCGTTCGCCCGGGCGTCGTCGCCGAGCAGACCGCCCACCGCCGCCGCGACGTCGGCGACCACCTCGTCGTAGGACTTCGGGCCCTGGTCGGTGGTGATGCCGTCGCGGGGGATCAGCAGGTTCTGCGGGGTGGTGCACATCTGGCCGCTGTACAGGGACAGCGAGAAGGCCAGGTTGCCGAGCATGCCCTTGTAGTCGTCGGTGGAGTCGATGACGATCGTGTTGACGCCGGCCTTCTCCGTGTAGACCTGCGCCTGGCGGGCGTTCGCCTCCAGCCAGTCGCCGAAGGCGGCTCCGCCGGTGTAGTCGACGATCCGGATCTCGGGGCGGACGGCCAGCGTCTTGGCGATGCCCTCGCCGGGACGCTCGACGGCCAGCGCCACCAGGTTGGGGTCGAAACCGGCCTCGGCGAGCACCTCGCGGGAGATCCGCACGGTGAGGGCCAGCGGGAGCACCGCGCGCGGGTGCGGCTTGACCAGCACCGGGTTGCCGGTGGCGAGGGAGGCGAACAGGCCCGGGTAGCCGTTCCAGGTCGGGAAGGTGTTGCAGCCGACGACGAGGCCGATGCCGCGGCCGACCGCCGTGAACTCCTTGGTCAGCTCCAGCGGGTCGCGCTTGCCCTGGGGCTTGGACCAGGTGGTGCGGCCGGCCGGGGTGCGGGTCTGCTCCTCGTACGCGTAGGTCACGGCCTCCAGGCCGCGGTCCTGGGCGTGCGGGCCGCCGGCCTGGAGCGCCATCATGAAGGCCTGGCCGCTGGTGTGCATGACGGCGTGGGCGAACTCGTGGGTGCGGGCGGAGATCCGGGCGAGGATCTCCAGGCACACCAGGGCGCGGGTCTCGGGGCCGGCGTCGCGCCAGGCGGCCATGCCGGCGCGCATCGCGGGAAGCAGCACGTCGAGGTCGGCGTGCGGGTACTCCACGCCGAGCTCCGGGCCGTACGGCGAGACCTCGGCGCCGGTCCAGCCGTCGGTGCCGGGCTGGTCGAGCTCGAAGCGCTTGCCGAGCAGGTCCTGGTACGCGGCGAGTCCGGCGGCGGCGTCCAGCGAGCCGTTCTCCCCGTAGGCCTTGGGGTGCTCCGGGTGCGGCGACCAGTAGGCGCGGGTGCGGATGGTGGCGAGGGCCTGATCGAGAGTGGACCGGTGCTTCTCGGCCAGAACGTCGGTGGTCAGCTGAGTGGTGGCCATGAATGGACCAACTCCTCGTCGAGCTGGGCAGGGAGACGTATACGGAGTTAGAGTAACCGAACGATCGGTCGGGACAAGGGGGTCCGTCGATCCTGTGGAAAACCCATCGGGGAGGATCACTCCTATGAGCGCCAACACGACGGTCCAGGGGAGCGACGCGGCGCCGGCCGACGAAGCCGGACCTCTCGCCCCGGACACCGGCCCGAGCGCGGGCCCCGGCGCCGAGCCGGGCCTCTCACCAGGCAGTACGGTCGCCGTCGTCGGCACCGGCACCATGGGGCAGGGCATCGCCCAGGTCGCCCTGACCGCGGGTCATCTCGTACGTCTGTACGACAATGCGCCCGGTCGGGCGGAGGAGGCCGTGACGGCCGTCGCCGGCCGGCTGGACCGGCTGGTCGCCAAGGGCCGGCTCGGCCCGGCGGAGCGCGACGCGGCACTCGCCCGGCTGCACCCCGCCGCCGAACTCGCCGGTCTCGCGGACGCCGCCCTGGTGATCGAGGCGATCGTCGAACGGCTCGACGTCAAGCAGGGGCTCTTCGCGGACCTGGAGAAGGTCGTCGGCGAGGACACGGTGCTCGCCACCAACACCTCCTCCCTCTCCGTCACCGCCATCGCGGGCGGACTGCGCCGGCCCGGCCGGTTCGTCGGCCTGCACTTCTTCAACCCCGCCCCGCTGCTGCCGCTCGTCGAGGTCGTCAGCGGCCACACCACCGACCCGGCCGCCGCCACACGCGCGTACGAGGCGATGCGGAGCTGGGGCAAGACGCCGGTCCGCTGCGCGGACACCCCCGGCTTCCTCGTGAACCGGATCGCCCGCCCCTTCTACGCGGAGGCGCTGCGCGTCTTCGAGGAGGGCGGCGCCGACCCGGCCACGATCGACGCGGCGCTGCGCGAGTCCGGCGGCTTCCGGATGGGCCCGTTCGAGCTGACCGACCTCATCGGCCAGGACGTCAACGAGGCCGTGACCCGCTCGGTGTGGGAGTCCTTCTTCCAGGACCCCAAGTTCACCCCCTCGCTCGCCCAGCGGCGGCTCGTCGAGTCGGGCCGGCTCGGCCGCAAGACGGGGCACGGCTGGTTCTCGTACGCGGAGGGCGCGAAGCGCCCTGAGCCGCACACCGCGCCGCCCGCCGAGGCGCCCGCGCGGGTCACCGTACGGGGGTCGCTCGGGCCCGCCGAGCCGCTGGTGGAGCTGTTCGAGCAGGCCGGGATCGAGGTCCGGCGCACCTCCGGGGGCGGGTACGTCGACCTGCCCGCGGGGGCCAGGCTCGGCCTCGCCGACGGCGAGACGTCCTTCGAGTACCGCTCGGACGACATCGTCTACTTCGACCTGGCGCTCGACTACGCCGAGGCGAGCCGGATCGTCCTGTCGACCCGCGCCGGGATGGCTCCCGAGGTGCTCGCCGAGGCCGTGGGACTCTTCCAGGCACTGGGCAAGAAGGTCTCCGTGATCGGCGACGTGCCGGGCATGATCGTGGCCCGTACGGTCGCGATGCTCGCCGACCTCGCCGCCGACGCGGTGGACCGGGGCGTCGCCACCGCCGAGGACGTGGACACGGCGATGCGGCTGGGCGTCAACTATCCGGCGGGTCCGCTGGAGTGGGCGGAGCGCGTCGGCTACGCACGCGTACGCGACCTGCTGAAGTCACTGCACGAACGCTGCCCGAACGGGCGCTACGCGCCGTCGCTCGCCCTCGCGCGGCGCGGCCGGGACGACGAGGAGGGAGAGCTGTGATGACCACCGCGCGGCGCGACACGTACACCCCCGAGACACTGCTCTCGGTCGCCGTCCAGGTCTTCAACGAGCGCGGCTACGACGGCACCTCCATGGAGCACCTGTCCAAGGCGGCGGGCATCTCCAAGTCGTCGATCTACCACCATGTGGCCGGCAAGGAGGAACTGCTGCGGCGGGCCGTCAGCCGGGCGCTCGACGGGCTGTTCGCCATCCTCGACGAGCCGGCCGCTGTCAGCGGCAGGGCCGTCGAGCGGGTCGAGTACGTGACCCGGCGGACCGTCGAGGTGCTGATCGACGAGCTGCCCTACGTGACGCTGCTGCTGCGGGTGCGCGGCAACACCACGACCGAGCGGTGGGCGATGGAGCGGCGCCGCGAGTTCGACCACCGGGTGGCCGCGCTGCTGAAGGCGGCGGCCGCCGACGGCGACCTGCGCGCGGACGTGGACATCCGGCTCGCCACCCGGCTCCTCTTCGGGATGATCAATTCGCTGGTGGAGTGGTACCGGCCGCACCACGACTCCCCGGCGGAGCGGGACCAGCTGGCGGACACCGTCGCGCGGATGGCCTTCGACGGGCTGCGCGCGACCACCTGAGCCCGCCGTCCGGCCCGGCCCCGCTGCCCGGACCCGGCCCTGTCCTGCCTCGCTCGTACGCCGAAGCCCGCCCCGATCCGAACCGGTCGGGGCGGGCTTCGGCGTATGTACACGCGGATACGGATACGCGGGATACGCGGGGGACGCGGGGCCGCGGGGGCTCAGTCCCCGGGCGCGGGCCCCGGGTCGAGATCGGTCTCCTCGAAGACCAGCAGCGTGCGCGTGGACAGCACCTCGGGCATGGACTGGAGCCGGGTGAGCACCAGCTCGCGCAGGGTCCGGTTGTCCGGGGTGTGCACCAGCAGCAGGACATCGAAATCGCCGCTGACCAGGGCGATGTGCGCGGCGCCCGGCAGGGCCTGGAGCTGTTCGCGGACGGTCCGCCACGAGTTCTGGACGATCTTGAGCGTGATGTAGGCGGACGCGCCGTGCCCGGCCCGCTCGTGGTTGACGCGGGCGCCGAAGCCGCGGATCACCCCGTCGTCGATGAGCCGGTTGATCCGCGCGTACGCGTTGGCGCGCGAGACGTGCACCCGCTCGGCGACCGAGCGGACCGAGGCGCGGCCGTCGGCCTGGAGGAGCCGCAGGATCGCGCGGTCGATGGAGTCCAGCGGGCGGGCCGGGCCCTGCGGAGGGACCATGACGGCAGGACCGGGCGGTGTCCCCGGGCCGGCGCCGGACGGCCCGTCGGCCACCACCGGGAGGGCGGCGCCGGGGGCCGTGTTCAGGTGTGTGTCATCCGTGTCCCGCACGGCATCGGCCATTTGTTCATCCGCCATGTCCCCCCGCCTCTCTCCTGTGGACGCCCTGCGCCTATCCCAGGCTGTGGAGAACCGTTTGTCCACAGGCTGGAGGTGCCTGTAGCCAAAATGCCTCCACGACCGAACAATCGGTAGGTGAGGCGCGCCACATCGCGCGCCGCCCGCCCTCGGGCTTATGCCCGCTCCCACGAGGAGGTGGACTCGTTGCGACGGCGCAGTTCGACAGTCCAAGAGCCCCCCGGTGCCACCCGTGACTACCGGCTCACCCCGCCGCCGGCCTGGCAGCCCCGCACCGACCCCGCCCCGCTGCTGCCGGACGCGGAGCCGCTGCGCGTGCTCGGCACGGACGCGGTGGCCGACGCGGACCCCGCGCTGCTGCTCCGTCTCTACGCCGAGCTGGTCCGCGGCCGCCGCTACAACGCGCAGGCCACGGCCCTGACCAAGCAGGGCCGGCTCGCCGTCTACCCCTCCACCACCGGTCAGGAGGCTTCCGAGGTCGCCGCCGCGCTGGCCCTGGAGGAGCGGGACTGGCTCTTCCCCTCGTACCGCGACACGCTCGCCGCCGTCGCCCGCGGCCTCGACCCCGTGCAGGCCCTGACCCTGCTGCGCGGCGACTGGCACACCGGCTACGACCCGCGCGAGTACCGCATAGCGCCGCTCAGCACCCCGCTCGCCACCCAGCTCCCGCACGCCGTGGGCCTCGCCCACGCGGCCCGGCTCAAGGGCGACGACGTCGTCGCGCTCGCCATGGTCGGCGACGGCGGCACCAGCGAGGGCGACTTCCACGAGGCGCTGAACTTCGCCGCCGTCTGGCAGGCCCCCGTGGTCTTCCTCGTCCAGAACAACGGCTTCGCGATCTCCGTTCCGCTCGCCAAGCAGACCGCCGCCCCGTCGCTCGCCCACAAGGCGGTCGGTTACGGGATGCCGGGCCGGCTCGTCGACGGCAACGACGCGATCGCCGTCCACCAGGTGCTCACCGAGGCCGTCGACCGCGCCCGGCGCGGCGGCGGGCCCACCCTGGTCGAGGCCGTCACCTACCGGATGGACGCCCACACCAACGCCGACGACGCCACCCGCTACCGCGGTGACGCCGAGGTCGAGGCCTGGCGGGCGCACGACCCGATCGTGATCCTGGAGCGCGAGCTGACCGAGCGCGGAATCCTCGACGAGGACGGCCGGCGCGCGGCGGCCGAGGACGCCGAGGAGATGGCGGCCCGGCTGCGCGAGCGCATGAACGCCGACCCCGTGCTCGACCCGATGGACCTCTTCGCCCACGTGTACGCCGAGAAGACCGCGCAGCTGCGCGAGCAGGCGGAGCAGCTGCGGGCGGAACTCGACGCCGAGAGCGAGGCGTAGATGACCACGCACACGACCGCACGGCCGGCCGCGAAGGCCGCGGCCAAGCCGGCCACCATGGCGCAGGCCCTCCAGCGGGCCATGCGCGACGCCATGGCCGAGGACCCCACCGTCCACGTCATGGGTGAGGACGTCGGCACCCTCGGCGGCGTCTTCCGGGTCACCGACGGACTCGCGAAGGAGTTCGGCGAGGACCGCTGCACCGACACGCCGCTGGCCGAGGCCGGCATTCTCGGCGCGGCCGTCGGCATGGCCATGTACGGGCTGCGGCCGGTCGTGGAGATGCAGTTCGACGCGTTCGCCTACCCGGCGTTCGAGCAGCTCGTCAGCCATGTCGCGAAGATGCGCAACCGCACCCGCGGCGCCATGCCGATGCCGCTCGTCGTCCGCGTGCCCTACGGCGGCGGGATCGGCGGCGTCGAGCACCACAGCGACTCCTCCGAGATCTACTACATGGCCACCCCGGGCCTGCACGTCGTCACCCCGGCGACCGTCGAGGACGCGTACGGGCTGCTGCGCGCCGCCATCGCCTCCGACGACCCGGTGGTCTTCCTGGAGCCCAAGCGGCTCTACTGGTCGAAGTCCGACTGGTCGCCCGAGGCGCCCGCCGCCGTCGAGCCGATCGGCAAGGCCGTGGTGCGCCGCCCGGGCACCAGCGCCACCCTCGTCACCTACGGCCCGTCCCTGCCGGTGTGTCTGGAGGCCGCCGAGGCGGCCCGGGCCGAGGGCTGGGACCTGGAGGTCGTCGACCTGCGCTCGCTCGTGCCCTTCGACGAGGAGACCGTCTGCGCGTCCGTGCGCCGCACCGGCCGGGCCGTCGTCGTGCACGAGTCGACCGGCTTCGCCGGTCCGGGCGCCGAGATCGCCGCCCGGATCACCGAGCGCTGCTTCCACCACCTGGAGGCTCCGGTGCTGCGGGTCGCCGGCTTCGACATCCCGTATCCGCCGCCGATGCTGGAGCGGCACCACCTGCCGGGCGTGGACCGGATCCTGGACGCGGTCGCGCGGCTCCAGTGGGAGGCGGGGAGCTGATGGCGCAGGTCCTGGAGTTCAAGCTGCCCGACCTCGGCGAGGGGCTCACCGAGGCCGAGATCGTGCGCTGGCTGGTCGACGTCGGCGACGTCGTCGCCATCGACCAGCCGGTCGTCGAGGTCGAGACGGCCAAGGCGATGGTGGAGGTGCCCTGTCCGTACGGCGGGGTGGTCACCGCCCGCTTCGGCGAGGAGGGGACCGAGCTGCCGGTCGGCGCCCCGCTGCTGACCGTCGCCGTCGACGGTGCACCGGAGCCCGCGGCGGCACCGGTCCCGGCACCGGCGACGCAGGGGACCGGGGCCGCGGCGGACGCCGCCGACGCCGTCTCCTCCGAGTACTCGGGCAATGTGCTCGTCGGCTACGGCACCACCAAGCCCGCGGCCCGGCGTCGCCGGGTCCACCGCGAGAACCCGGCCGTCGCCACGCCGGCCGCGTCCGTGCCCGTGCCCGCGCCCGCCGCTCCGGTGGCGCCGCGCGGACCGGTGGCCGTCATCTCTCCGCTGGTGCGCAAGCTCGCCCGGGACCGCGGGCTCGACCTGCGCGAGGTGCGCGGCTCCGGCCCCGAGGGCCTGATCCTGCGGGCCGACGTGGAGACGGCGCTCACCGTTCGGGAGCGGCCCGCCCCGGCCGTCGCCGCACCGGCCCCCGTCCGGGCCGCACCGGCCGTCGCCGGGGAGCGGATCCCGCTGCGCGGGGTGCGTGGCGCCGTCGCCGACAAGCTGTCGCGCAGCCGGACCGAGATCCCGGACGCGACCTGCTGGGTGGACGCCGACGCGACCGGGCTCATGACGGCGCGGGCGGGGATGAACGCGGCGGGCGGACCGAAGATCTCCGTCCTCGCATTGCTGGCCCGGATCTGCGTCCACGCCCTGGGCCGGTTCCCCGAGCTCAACTCCACCGTCGACACGGCCGCGCGGGAGATCGTCCGGCTGCCGTCCGTACACCTCGGCTTCGCGGCCCAGACCGAGCGCGGCCTGGTCGTGCCCGTCGTCAAGGACGCGGGCGGGCGGACGGCCGAGTCGCTGTCCGCCGAGTTCGCCCGGCTGACCGAGGCGGCCCGGCAGGGGGCACTGACCCCCGCGGACCTGACCGGCGGCACGTTCACGCTCAACAACTACGGGGTGTTCGGGGTCGACGGCTCCACGCCGATCATCAACCACCCCGAGGCGGCCATGCTCGGCGTCGGCCGGATCGTCCCCAAGCCGTGGGTGCACGAGGGCGAGCTGGCGATACGTCAGGTGGTGCAGCTCTCGCTCACCTTCGACCACCGGGTCTGCGACGGCGGCACGGCCGGCGGCTTCCTCCGCTATGTCGCGGACTGCGTGGAGAACCCGGCGGTGCTGCTGCGCACCCTCTGACCGTACGGCCGCGCCGGCCGTACGGAAGACTCCGCCGGGATTCCACACCGGCCCGGGCACGGGGCCCGGGCCGGCACCCGGCGGCCTTGTCCGGGGCCCTCTCCCATGCCGGGCCCCGGACCGTTCGGTCCGGCGCGCATACTGCTGGGATGACGACCGCATTTGACGCCGTCGTGCTGGCCGGCGGCTCCGCCCGGCGGCTCGGCGGGGCCGACAAGCCAGGGGTCCGGGTCGGAGGACGGCCGCTGCTCGACCGGGTCCTCGCGGGCTGCCGCGACGCCCGGCGCACCGTGGTCGTCGCCGCGCCCCGCGCCACCTCCCGCCCCGTCGACTGGGCCCGGGAGGAGCCGCCCGGCGGCGGACCCGTCGCCGCGCTGGACGCCGGCCTGCACCGGCTCGCCGGCCTTTCCGCTCCGCCTGGTCCTCCCGCTCCTCCCGCTTCCACGGGCGGTTCCGCCGACCCCGCGTCCGCCGACCCCGCGCCCGCCGCCCCCGCGTCCGTCGTGCTCGTCCTCTCCGCCGATTTGCCGTTCTTCGACGCGGCCGGTGCGCGTCGGCTCGTCGCCGCGCTGGAGACGGCACCGGAGGCCGACGGAGTCTGCGCGGTGGACGCCGGCGGGCGGCACCAGCCGCTGGTCGCGGCGTACCGCGCCGGAGCGCTGCGCCGGGCTCTCGACCAGGCCGCCGCCGAGCACGGCGGCACCCTGGACGGTCTCGCGCTGCGCCGGGTGACCGGCGCCCTGAACGTCGTACCCGTGCCGCCGACGGCACCCGTTCCGGCCGCGCCGGGAGACTCCGGTCCGCTCGACGCGTCCTTCGACTGCGACACCTGGGGGGACGTCGCGACGGCCCGCGCACGCATCAGGGAGCATGGGCACGTGCTGAACGAATGGATCACCGCAGTCAAGGACGAACTGGGTATCGACCTGGACGTCGACACGACCGTGCTGCTCGACCTCGCCCGGGACGCCGCCCACGGGGTCGCGCGGCCCGCGGCGCCGCTGACCACGTTCCTGGTCGGCTACGCGGCGGCACGGGCCGAGGGCGGCCCGGACGCCGTCGCGGAAGCCGCCCGCAAGGCCGCCGCGCTCGCCCAGCGCTGGGCCGCCGAACAGGACGACGCCGGATGACCGGCGAAGCACAAGGGTCCGACGACGGCATGGACGAGGCGCTCGCGCTCGTCGGCCGCCCGCGCGCGACCCGGACGACCCGTACGCCCCGCCCGGAATCCGCGCAGCCGGATGCCGCACCGGGCGCCTGGGCCCCGGACCCGCAGGCGCCGCCGGCCCACCGGCACGGCGTCGCGTGGCCCGAGGCCCGGTCCGCCGCCGCGCGGGCCGGGGCCACCGCCGCCCGGACCCGCCGCCCCGCCCCGGTGCCGCTCGGACAGGCGCTCGGCCGGGTCCTGGCCGAGCCGCTGCGCGCGCTCACCGATCTGCCCTCCTTCGACACCTCGGCCATGGACGGCTGGGCGGTCGCCGGGCCCGGCCCCTGGCGCACCCTCCCCGAGGGCTCGGTCCTCGCCGGGCACGCCCCCACCGCCGAACTCGCCGACGGCCATGCCGTCCGGATCGCGACCGGCGCCCGGGTACCGACCGGGGCGACCGCCGTCGTCCGCGCCGAGCACTCCCGTACCGACGCGACCGGCCAGCTGCACGCCCGGCGCGAGGTCGGCCAGGGCCAGGACATCCGTCCCCGCGGCCAGGAGTGCCGGGCCGGCGACCGGCTGATGTCCGCCGGGACCGCGGTGACCCCCGCGGTCCTCGGGCTCGCCGCCGCGGCCGGCTACGACGAGCTGACCACGTACCCGCGCCCCCGCGTGGAGGTCCTGGTCCTCGGCGACGAGCTGCTGACCTCCGGACTCCCCCACGACGGCCTGATCCGCGACGCCCTCGGTCCGCTGCTCGACCCCTGGCTGCGGGCGCTCGGCGCCGACGTCCTCGGCATCCGCCGGATCGGCGACGACGCCGAGGAGCTGTACGAGGCGGTCACCGGCTCCGCCGCCGACGTGGTCGTCACCACCGGCGGTACGGCGTCCGGTCCCGTCGACCATGTCCACCCGGTCCTGGCGAAGGCCGGTGCCACCCTGCTCGTCGACGGGGTACGGGTCCGCCCCGGCCACCCCATGCTGCTGGCCGCGCTCGGAGAGCCGGGCTCCCGGTATCTCGTCGGTCTGCCCGGCAACCCGCTCGCCGCCGTCTCCGGGCTGCTCACGCTCGCCGCGCCGCTGCTGAGCACCCTCGCCGGGTGCCCGGCCCCGGGCCCGGCCTCGGCCCAGACATCGGCTGCGGCTCCGGCATCGATCCCCGCCGCGACGCGGGACCCGTACGCGTACGCGTACTCGTATCCGACCCCGGCCCCGAACCCGGCCTCGGACCCGGATACGGTGTCCTGCCGCGTCCCCGTACGCGACGGGATCCAGGGCCATCCGCACGACACCCGGCTGGTCCCCGTCCTCGTCCGCGACGGCGAGGCCGTCCCGCTGCGCTACAGCGGGCCCGCGATGCTCCGCGGTGTCGCCGCCGCCGACGCCATGGCCGTGGTCCCGCCCGGCGGGGCACGGCCCGGACAGCCCCTCGATGTTCTCGACCTTCCCTGGACGGCCCCGACCGCGGGCCAAGGAGTGTGTTTCACGTGAAACTGCCCAGCCGTGACGTCATGGCCCGGCAGGCGGACGAGAAGATCGCGGGTCCGCGCATCAAGCTGCCCCGCCGGGAGGTCGAGCGGCCCCTGCGCCAGGTCGCCAAGCGCCTGATGATGGCGCTCGGCGTGCTCGTCGTGACCATCTTCCTGGTCTATTTCGACCGAGGCGGGTACCACGACAACGCCGACGAGACGGTCGACTTCCTCGACGCCGCCTACTACGCGACCGTCACCCTCTCCACCACGGGCTACGGCGACATCGTCCCGTACAGCGACTCGGCGCGGCTCGTGAACATCCTGCTGATCACGCCGCTGCGCGTGCTGTTCCTGATCATCCTGGTCGGCACCACTCTCGAGGTCCTCACGGAACGGACCCGGGAGGAGTTCCGGCTCCACCGCTGGAGGGCCACCTTGCGTGACCACACCGTCATCGTCGGCTTCGGGACCAAGGGGCGCTCGGCGATCCAGACGCTGTGCGCGACCGGGCTGCGCAAGGACCACATCGTCATCGTCGACCCGTCCAGCAAGGTCATCGAGGCGGCGAACGCGGACGGGTTCGTCGGCGTGATCGGCGACGCGACCCGCAGCGACGTCCTGCTCCGGGCCGAGGTGCAGAAGGCCCGTCAGATCGTCATCGCCACCCAGCGCGACGACACCGCCGTCCTGGTCACCCTGACCGCCCGCCAGCTCAACCGGGGCGCGAAGATCGTCGCCGCGGTCCGCGAGGAGGAGAACGCGCCGCTGCTGCGCCAGTCCGGTGCCGACGCCGTGATCACCAGCGCCAGCGCCGCCGGCCGGCTCCTCGGCCTCTCCGTGCTCAGCCCCAGCGCGGGCACGGTGATGGAGGACCTCATCCAGCAGGGCTCCGGCCTCGACCTCGTCGAACGGCCGGTGACCAAGGCCGAGGCGGGCAAGAGCGTGCGGGAGACCAAGGATCTGGTGGTGAGCGTGCTGCGCGGCCACCGGCTGCTCGGCTACGACGACCCCGTCGCCAGCCCGCTCCAGCTGACCGACCGGGTCATCACGATCGTGCGCGCCGCCCCCGTCACCCCGCTCACCACGCCCGACAAGGACTGACGGGCCCGACGACGACCGGCCGGGCCCGCCCGACTGCCCGGCCCGGCCCGGCCGGGCCGACGGCGGCGGGACGGACCCGCGAGGCCAGGCCGGGCCGGGCACTCGGCAACAGGGCACGCAGAGGCCGGTGACCGTGCCGGGCCGGGACGCGCCGGCACGGTCCCGGGACGGTTGCGGGGGCTTCGCTGTGTCCGAGCAAGTGTCCTATGGGCAGGCGACCTTGACGGGTGCACGCCTTCAGGTGAGAGTCGAGCAACCGGCCGCAATCGGATCGACAGAAGGAGTGAGTTGGTATGAAGCTGCGGTTCCTGGGGATCATCCCGAACTCGCCTGACACGGACTCTCCGACGATTTGGCTGGACGAGGACAGCGGGGACCTGCTGATCCAGTCGTACCGGGCCACTGCGGAAGAGGTGGAGGCGTGCAAAGAGGTCGGCTCAATTCCGGGGCACGGCACGGAAGTTCCGGATCATGAGGTGATCCTGCGTTTGCCCAAGGTCATGCGGCAGTACCTGCCGCCCCACGACAGCGAGTAGGGCCATGACGAACCCCGTGCTTGAGGGATTGGCGAAAGCGCGCCGCTCCGTTGTTCACCTGGAGATGCGCGATGCCTACCAGCCGAACGACCCCGAGTTCATCGAGTGGCAGAACGGGAAGCGGTTGGACCCTGCCGCTGATCGCTCGGAGTGGTGGCGGCCGTTCCTGGATGTGGTGACGGAGGTGACGGCACGCGGCGTGGTCATGCGTCGGGCGCGGATCGTGTCCGAGCCGGTGACCGACTACATTCGGTACGAGTACGACGTGACGTTCCCCAACGTGGCAGCGGGTGAGCTTGTCCGCTGGTTGCCGCGGCGGAAGGCCGCCGACATTCCCTTGCCGGGTACGGACCTGTGGATGTTCGACGGGGAGTCCGTGCTGTTCACGTACTTCTCCGGGGTCGGGGAAGTTGTGGACAGGGAGTGGCGGACGGAACCGGAGATCATCCAACTCGTCTCGTCTGCATTCGAGTTGGTGTGGGATCGGGCAACGTCTCACGAGGGGTACAAGCCGGTTCAGTGAGTCATGTCCCAATCAGCCTCATCTAGCGTCCAGCAAGCCCGGCAGGCCCTGGCCGGCCGTCTCCGTGAGTTGGTCCAGGACGCCGGGCTTGATGGCAAGGGCCTTGCCGCGCTGTGCGGCTGGCACCCATCCAAGGTGTCCCGGATTGGGGCCGCGAAGACACAGCCCAGCGCTGACGACATTCGGGCTTGGTGTCGGGCGTGCGGCGCGGAGGACCAGACAGACGACCTGATCGCCTCTCTTCGGACCGTTGAGGGCATGTGGGTGTCCTGGCGCCGGATGGAGCGCGCGGGGCTGCGACGGGCACAGGAAGCGCGTTTGCCGCTCTATGAACGCACCCGCTGGTTTCGTGCCTACTCGCCGGGCCTGTTCCCCGGTCTACTCCAGACATTCGGCTACACCGAGGACGTGTTGCGCGGCGTCCATCGGCGACGCCGGGTGGTGGTCGATGACGTGGCCGACGCTGTGGCGGCCCGCATGGAGCGGCAGAGCGTCTTGCGCGAGGGGCAGCGGCGGTTCGCGTTCCTCGTGGAGCAGAGCGTGTTGGGCAACGCGTTGGGCGACGCCGACGCCCAAGCGGAACAGCTTGACCACCTACTGACGATCGGCGCGCTGCCCAACGTGAGCGTCGGCGTGATCCCGACCCGGCTCGGACGAACCCGGATGCCCGTGGAAGGGTTCTGGATCTTCGACACGGCCCAAGTAAACATCGAACTGGTGTCGGGATATCTCACCATCACACAGCCCAGCGAGGTTGCCGCTTACGCCGAGACATTTGCCGAGTTGGCAGAACAGGCGGTGTACGGAGAACGCGCCCGCGCGTTGATCACATCGGCGATCGACCGGCTCGGGTGATTGCCGTGCAATCACTCGCAATCGACTGGGAGCGGGGTGCACGGGTTCCTAGCGTTGTCGCCATCCGGACGACGTGAAGGGGTCGGACATGGCCGAGCCGCAGACGTATTCCGCCGCTCCCATCGAACTACGGGAGACGGAGTCGGAAGACGTGACGGACCACGGCCCCGACGAGACACGGCCGGAACTGTGCAATGTCTGCAAGGCGCTGCGCGAGTGTGAGCACGACTGGGTCGGCAAAGAGGGGGCCGGGATGTCCCGGCCCCCTCTCCCGACACGGGAGGAAAGTATGAGCGAACGCATGAGCTGGGGCGAACTTCCTTTTGATCTCCGTGATGCCATCGTGAAGCGCACGGGCGGAGTACTGGAAGCCGAAGTCGTCCCCTCCGGGCTTAATTGCTCCGTAGCCCTGGTTCTCAAGACCATTTCGAATGGCCTCCTTTTTCTCAAGGGGGTGCGGACCTCGGACAGGGAAGGCGTCGATGGTCTTCGGAATGAGGAAAAGGTCAACGGGATCGTAGCCGGAATCAGCCCCGTAATCCGGCATAGGTTCGAAATTTCTGGATGGTATTGCCTGGCTTTCGTCTATGTGGACGGTCGGCATGCGGACTTGAGTTCGGGGACACGGGACCTTCCGAAAATTGAATGGATTCTGACCCGGAAGAACCTTTCCCACGGGCGCCCGCATATGCTGGCGAATCTGGGACTTCCGAAGCTTGCCGACCGCTTCAATGGGTTTCTGAACCCCGAAGAAGAGTCCTTGCTGCATGGAACTTCGTTTCTCCACACGGACACGAACCCGCACAACATGCTGATCTCGGCGAATGGCCGGGGTGCGTATCTCATCGACTGGGCCATGCCTGCGCTGGGGCCCGCGTGGGTGGACGTTGCGAATACGGCCGTACGTCTCATGGAATGTGACCAGGAACCGGCAGCGGCCATCGAATGGCTGGGAAATTTCGAATCGTGGCGAACAGCGGACTCGGAAGCCGTCAAGGCGTACGTGGAAGCGACGTGCCGGCAGTGGTCGGCGCGGGTGGGGGAGAAGGGGGGCGCATCGAGCAACGCGCGGTATCGCCACCTGCTCGGTTACCCGCACATCAGGTCGCGTGCAGCGCGCAAGCCTCCTGCCAGTCCGCGTAGTTGACGGGGGCGAGGCGGCAGGAGGCGCGCACCTGTCCGGGCACTCGGCAACAGGGCACGCAGAGGCCGGTGACCGTGCCGGGCCGGGACGGCGCCGGCACGGTCCCGGGAGTAGCCTCGCCGCCATGCATGCGATCACGATTCCCGAACCCGGCGGGCCCGAGGCGCTGGTCTGGGCCGAGGTGCCCGACCCCGTACCCGCCGAGGGCGAGGTGCTCGTCGAGGTGGTGGCGAGCGCCGTCAACCGAGCCGATGTGCTCCAGCGCCAGGGCTTCTACGATCCGCCGCCGGGCAGCTCCCCGTATCCCGGCCTGGAGTGTTCCGGCCGGATCGCCGCGCTCGGCCCCGGTGTGTCGGGGTGGTCCGTCGGCGACGAGGTGTGCGCGCTGCTCGTCGGCGGCGGGTACGCCACGAAGGTCGCCGTCCCCGTCGGCCAGCTGCTGCCCCGCCCGGCGAACGTCGACCTGGTGACGGCCGCCGCGCTGCCCGAGGTGGCCTGCACGGTCTGGTCGAACATCTTCATGCTGGCCCATCTCCGGCCGGGCGAGACGCTGCTCGTGCACGGCGGTTCGAGCGGCATCGGCACTATGGCGATCCAGCTGGCCAAGGCGATCGGCGCCCGGGTGGCGGTCACCGCCGGCAGCCCGGAGAAGCTCGCCCGCTGCGCCGAGCTGGGTGCCGACATCCTCGTCGACTACCGCGAGCAGGACTTCGTCGAGGAGCTGCGCAAGGCGACGGACGGGGCGGGCGCGGACGTCATCCTGGACATCGTCGGCGCCAAGTACCTGGACCGGAACGTCAAGGCGCTCGCCGTCAACGGCCGCCTGGTCGTCATCGGTCTCCAGGGCGGCGTCAAGGGCGAGTTGAACCTGGGCGCGCTGATGGCCAAGCGCGCCGCCGTCCTGGCGACCACGCTGCGGGCCCGCCCGCTGGAGGAGAAGGCGGCCGTCGTCGCCGCCGTCCGCGAGCACGTCTGGCCGCTGGTCGAGGCGGGCACGGTCACCCCCGTCGTGGACCGCGCGCTTCCGATGGAGGACGTGGCGGAGGGCCACCGGGCCGTCGAGTCGAGCGCCCACGTCGGCAAGGTGCTGCTGCTGGCCCCGTCCGGGGACTGAGCGGACCCGGGAGACCGAGCGGACCCGGGGGACCGAGCGGACCCCCAGGGGCCCGCCCCGCACAGCGGAAAGGGGCCCGGCCCCGCGGCGATCGGACCGCGGGGCCGGGCCCCTTCCGTACGTCATGAGCCCGGCCGCGAAGCCGGACGGGCGAGTCCTACAGATACGGGCCGGAGCCGACCGCCCGGCCGTGCTTCGGGCCGCCGGGGCCCTCGTCGTCGTGCGGCGCGCCCGGCGGCAGCGCCCGGCGCATCTGCTCCAGCTGGGCGCGGGCCGCCATCTGCTGGGCGAACAGCGCCGTCTGGATGCCGTGGAACAGCCCTTCGAGCCAGCCCACCAGCTGGGCCTGGGCGATCCGCAGCTCGGCGTCGGACGGAATGCCGTCGTCGGTGAACGGCAGCGACAGCCGCTCCAGCTCCTCCACCAGCTCCGGCGCGAGACCGTCCTCCAGCTCCTTGACCGAGCTGGCGTGGATCTCCTTGAGCCGGACGCGGCTGGCCTCGTCGAGAGGTGCCGCCCTGACCTCTTCCAGCAGCTGCTTGATCATGCTGCCGATGCGCATGACCTTCGCGGGCTGCTCGACCATGTCCGTCACCGGCACCTCACGGGATTCGTCGTCACCTGGCGCGCCGCCGAGTGCCATCCCGTCCTGGCCCACGACGAGGACCTGGGGGCTCTCCTGCGACCTGTCATTCCTCGGCATCTCCATGCCGCCCATTCTCTCGCACCCATGCGTCACCACACGGTGTGCCCCGGAAGGAGAGTGATCCACCCTCCTTCCGGGGCACGGCATCCGGACGCGTACGCCCCCGTACGGACGCGGTCGTACGCCTCGTACGCCCCCGTACGTCCCGACCGTCCGAGATGATCCCTAGTGCGCCGCGCGGCGGGCCAGCGCGCCCCGCGAGCGGGTCACCAGGGCCGCGAGCAGGGCCGCGCCGAGCGGCACGAGCACCAGGAGCGCGCCGAGGGTCCCCCACGGGATGACGATCATCAGATCGGGCGGGTTGTCGGAGACCATCCCCCAGCCCTCGTCCAGAGCCCGGTTGTAGAACTTCGTCTGCTGGCGCTCGTCGGTGAGCCGCAGCGCGATCGCGGGCAGCACACCGGCGACCGAGCCCAGCACCACACCCATGGCGGCGACGACACCGCACTGGAATCCGCTCAGCGTGCGGCGGACCCGCGGCGGGGCGCCGACGGCGGCGAGCGTCTTCAGGTCGGCCTCGGCGTCGGCCTGGGCGAGGCCGGTCGCGATACCGGCGGCACCGATGGTGACCAGGCCGGCGAAGAGGGTCAGCGCGAGCAGCACGAGGCTGTACGAGCTGACGAAGCCGCGCTCCAGGGTGTAGTCGACCGAGCCGCCGAGCTTGGCCAGTTCGGCGTCGAGCTTTTGCTGCTGCTCGGTGCTGGGCAGCTGGTCGGTGCTGAAGTAGGCACCCAGCGGGACGGTGGTCATACCGGCGGCCTTGACCGCGGCCGGGCTGATCACTCCGTCGATGCCGTAGGACCTCGGCGAGCCGGGGACCTCGTAGGCGGTGAAGGTCTTCACCTCGCCCGGCAGGTTCTTCTTCATCTCGGCGGCGCGGATGTCGGCCTTGTTGTCGAGGACCAGCTTGATGCTGATCGTGCCCGGCTTGCCGGCCTCGCTGTCCGGACGGGCGCCGGCCTCCGCGACAGCGTCCTTGGTCTCCTTCGCCTCCTTGGGGTTCTTGGCGTTCCGCACGACCTGGGTCCGGTCGAAACTGACGAACTTCCCTTCCTCCAGGGCCCGGACGGCCCCCGGGTCGTCGATCCCGAGCACCTTCAGCAGCGGGGCGTCGGCGACGAGCAGCCCGTCCTGAGTGGGGACGCGACCGCCCCGGTTGCCCGTGTCGCAGCGCCAGTCCTTGGCGAGGGTGCGCCGCTGCTCCCTGGTGAACTTGTCGGAGGGGTCGGAGCCGCCCTCGGTCCAGCGCCACAGCGGGCACTGGTTGGGGGGCGGGACCAGCACCTGGTACGAGCCGCAGCCCTTTTCGTCGCCCCAGGGGGAGCAGCCCGGCCGGCCGACGATGAGCCGGCGCACATCGGCGCGGACGTCGATGGGCAGGGTGCGTTCCACGGCGTCCACGGCGGCGGCGGCGTCCCGGCCGCCCTCCTGCATGACGAAGGCGGAGACGGCGCCGTGCGGCAGGTCCGCCTGGTACTCGGCCTCGTTCTGGGCGTCCACGCTCGTCGCGTACGTGGAGACGGCGACGGTGCCCGCGACGGCGGCGAGGACGGCGGCCACGGCGGGTGCCGTACGGCCCCGGTTGCGCACGGAGTCGCGCAGTGCGAGCCGCGGCGAGAGCGGCAGCCAGCGTCCGGTGCGGCCGAAGAGGCCGACCAGCGCGGGCGTCATCGCGACGATACCCAGCTCGGCGACGGCCGAGCCGCCCGCGACGACGATGACCTGGTCGGTGGCGAGCGAGCCGTAGAGGGCGAGCGCGCCGCCGAGCAGCAGGGCGCCGATGCCGATCAGGGGCAGGACGCGGCTGCCGCGGCGCACGCCGCGGCGGCCGGTGAGGGAGGCGAGGACCGTCTGCCGGGAGGCGGTGACGGCGGGCACGATCGCGGCGAGCAGACCGGTCAGGACGGCGAGCGCGGCGATCCCGAGCAGTTCGAGCGGCCGGACGGTGAAGCTGCCGAACCGCTGCCCCATGTACGTCTCCAGGAGCGGCTGGAGCGCGAAGGTCAGGACGAGGGCGAGGGCCGTGCCGATGAGCGCCGCGGCGACGCCGATGACGAGACCGCCGCTCAGCACGATGGCCCGGATGTGGTTGCGGGCACCGCCGTTGGCGCCGACCAGACCGAGCTGGCGGCGGGAGCGGCGGGCGCCGACCGCGAACGCGGGGCCGGCGAGCAGACAGATCTCCAGCATCGCGAGACCGACGATGGTGACGACGGGCACCATCGCACCGGCCTGGGCGGCGGCGCTCTGGGAGTAGTCTTCGAAGCCGCCGCGCTCGTACAGCGGGACCTCGGACTTCGGCGGCGGGTTCAGGGCCACCAGACGCGAGGTGACCTTCACGCCCTTGGTGTTGATCTGCTGGACCATGTTCCACGTGAAACCACCGGACTGCTTCACCAGATACGTGGTGGAGTAACCGGGCGCGGAGAGGCCGGACTTCTCGACGGCCTCGCCGTAGGGCGCGAGGAAGTCGCCGGGCAGGGCGTTGACCTGCTGCGTCTTGAGCTCGCTGGGCAGTTCGTACGCGCCGGTGATCCGGTACTCGCGGTCGAAGCCGCGCGCGGTGAGCGTGGAGCCGACGGAGAGTCCGCTGTCCTTCAGGAACCGGGTGGTCGCGGCGACCTCGCCGGACTTCTCGGGGAAGTGGCCCTCGCGCAGCCGCATGATGCCCTCGGCGACGGGGTCGGCGCCCTTCAGCTCCCGGACCCCGGCGGTGAGCAGTCCGTACGCGGTGGTCAGCTTGACCGGGCCGGAGGCGTCGGTGAGCACCGTGGCGCTCGCCGGCAGGACCTTCTTGACGTCCGTGGGGCCGTTGGGCCAGGGCTTGTCGCCCTTGCTGAAGTCCTCGACGGTGTCGGTCCGAGAACCCTCCGGGTCCTGGAGGATCGGCTGGCCCTGGACCTGCGCGTCCTCGAAGCGGGCGTCGGCGGCGCCGATGTCGCGCTGGAGTTCCTGCGTGCGGGTGAGTTCGGCGCTGCGGTAGGTCAGGTCGAAGGCGCTCACGCCGAGGATCGGCAGCGCGATCATCGACAGGACGAGCAGGCTGCGGCCCTTGGAGCGCCAGGCGTCGCGGCGGGCGATCCGGATCGCGGCCCGCCAGGAGTGGAACCAGTTGCTCACGGGTGCGTCGTCCCGCCTGCCAGGAGCGAGTCGGCCTCGCTGCGTACGGTCTGGTCGACGACGGAACCGTCCCGGAGGAAGACGACCCGGTCGGCCCAGGCGGCGAACCGCGGCTCGTGGGTCACCAGGATGCCGGCGGCGCCCGCGTCGCAGCGGGAGCGCAGCAGGGCGAGCACGGACTCGCCGGTCTCGGAGTCGAGCGCGCCGGTGGGCTCGTCGGAGAGGACGAGCCGGCGGTCGCCGACCAGGGCGCGGGCGATGGCGATCCGCTGCTGCTGGCCGCCGGACATCTCGTCGGGGAAGCGGTCGGCGAGGTGACCGAGGCTCATCTCGTCGAGCGCGGCGAGGGCTTGGCCGCGGGCCTTGCGGGCGGAGACGCCGTCCAGTTCGAGGGGCAGGGCGACGTTCTCGGCGGCGGTGAGCGCCGGTATGAGGTTGTAGTCCTGGAAGACGTAGCCGATGCTGCGGCGGCGCAGCGCGGCGAGCTGCTTGGGGCCGGCGGCGGTGATGTCGGTGCCTTCGACGATCACCTGGCCGGAGGTGGGCTTGTCCAGGCCGCCCGCGATGGTCAGCAGGGTGGACTTGCCGGAGCCGGACGGGCCCATGACGGCGACGAGTTCGCCGGGGTGGACGTCGAGGTCGACACCGCGCAGGGCGTGCACCTCGGTGGCGCCCGTGCCGTGGACGCGGGTCAGGTTCTGAAGGCGCAGCACGGGCTCGTGCCGCTGGGGTACGGACATGGGAAATCCCCCTCGGGGTACGCCTGCGGGACGCCCGCGCGGTGCGCGGTCGCCGGCGGTGCCGGGCGTACGTTCTGGCTGGGTCGGGTGGTGCGGTCGTACGGGTCGTACGGGTCGTGCGTGGCGCGGTCGCGCGGTGTTCGTGGGGTACGGGCGGCGTACGGGTGGCGTACGGGCGCGGTGCGGCGCGCTGGGCGCCGGGCCGCGCGCCGCGCGGACGCTCGCTCGTACCGGTGGTGCGGTGGTGCGGTGGTGCGTACCGGTGGTGCGGTCGTGCGGTACGGGCGGGGCTCAGCGCCGCCGGGCGGATCCGGTCCCGATCCTGGGCCGGGACACGGGCTCCGGGGGTGTCGCGGGCGGTTCGGCCGTCACGGCCGCCGAGAGCCGGATGAGGCGGGACTCGCAGTGGTCGAGCCAGCGCGTCTCGGCCTCGGTCTGGAAGATCAGCTGCTCCAGGACGAGCAGCCAGGCGACGTCGTCGCGGGCCCCGGGCCCGTTCTGCTCGACGGCGGTGATCGCCCGCGCCTTGAGCCGGGTGTAGTCCTGCATGGCCTTCACGGTGTGCCGGCGCTGGGACTGGATGACGTCACGGATGTCGACCCCGGGCATCCCGACCGCCATGGCGAGCTTGATGGACAGCTCGTCACGGGCCGGGCTGGTCCGGTCCACGGGCTTCTCGAACCAGGTGAGCAGTTCGCCGCGCCCCGCGTCGGTGATCGCGTAGAGCGCGTGACCGCCCTCGTCCTCCCCGTCCTGCACGACCATGCCGTCCCGTTCCAGGCGGTTGAGGGTCGTGTAGACCTGGCCCACGGTGAGCGGCCAGGTGGAACCGGTGCGTGACTCGAACTCCGTGCGGAGCTGGGAGCCGTAGCGGGGCCCGTGTTCGAGGAGGGCGAGGAGCCCGTGGCGGATCGACATACTCAGTATGTATACCGAGTATGCCGACGTTGCCAAGTGCACTCAGGGCGGATCACCGGGGTCCTCCTTACGACGGACCCGGGCGGAAACGAGCCGGTCGGCGGCCGGTCGGGGCCTGCTCACCGCCGCCGCATCCGCAGTCCGAAGAAGCCGATGCCGAGTCCGACGAGGGCGAGCCCGATGCCCAGGGTGAGCACGGGAATCCGGCGTTCGACGAGGCCTGGAGCGGCTTCCGGGCGGGTGCGCGAGGCGGCGCCCGGCGGGGTCGTGCGCGGGGGAACGGCGATGGGTGCGTCCCTCTCGGGTGCCACTTCCGTGTCCTCCCCAAGACCCCCGGGCCGGTCCGCCGGAACCTCTCCGGGCCTCTTCCCGGGCGTTTCCCGGCTGGGTTCTGTTGCCGTTTCGGTACGAACAGGGGCCGGGGAGGGGGCCGGGACGGGCAGTGCGGGGGCGGGCCGGCCGGGGCGCGGGCGGCCCTCGCCCGCCGGGGTTCCGGCCAGGGCCGGGGTCCGGCTGGGCGCGGGCGCGTCGGAGGGGACGGTCGCGTCCGGGTGCTCCCCTTCGCCGGGCGACTCGGCCGGGTCGGGGGGTTCCTCGGGCTCCTCCGGAGGGGCGGCGGGCGCGGCGGCCGGGACGGAGGAGGGGTGCGCGGGCGGCCCGGCGGCGGGTGCCGGGGCGGTGCTTCCCGGGCCTGTGGCGTCCGCCCGGTCCGTATCCGCGGGATCCCCCGCACCCGTACTCGTACTCGTGCGGTCCGTACCGCTCGCGTCGTCGTCCTCGGCCCCGTCGTCGTCGCCGCGGTCCGGCAGGTCCGGCATATGCCTCGCCGAGGCCGCCGAGGCCGCCGGGGCGGCCCTCCAGGGAGCCGCGGTCGCGCCGGTCGCGCCGGCCGGTCCGGCATATGCCGCCGTTGCCAGGATCCCCGCCACCACGATCCGTGCCGTGCCCGTCGCCAGAGCGCGGGCGAGGACGGGCGCGAAGCCGCGCGCGCGAGGGTGTGGTGCTCCTGGAGCCACGGAGGTCCTTCTCCCGTCCGTGTAGCCGAGTCGGTGGACTCAGCGTCACATGACGGGAGGAACCGGGCATCCTGGACGGGTCCGACTGGTGGCCCGTACCGGCGGCCCCGGCCGCCGGCCGGCCGTTACCGCTACTGCGCGGGGTTGCCGGTGGACACCTCAAGGGTGAACGACGCGTCGTCCTCGGAGATCTCCGTGCCCTGGCGCGGGTACTGCGTGATGACCGTGCCCTGCCCGTAGGTGTTCTCGTCGTACGAGGTCTCGGCCTTGATCTTCCACCCGGCGGCCTGGAGACAGTCCTTCACCGACTGGATGTTCTTGTAGGTGAGGTCCGGCACCACGATCTTGTCCGGGTCCGAGCCCGACTCGCTCGGATCGGTGCACTTCTGGGTGCTGATGGTCTTGGTGAGGTCCGGGCCCCGGTGGCCGGGCGCGGTGCCGGTGGTCCGGTTCGGGTCGGCGGCCGCGGGGTCCGCGGTGTCCCTGTTCTTCAGGAGCGTGATGCCCGTGATCACACCGGCGACGACCAGCAGGGCGATCACCCCGAGCGCGATCTTGTTCGTCCCGTTCCGCCCGCCGCCCGTCGGGCCGGGGTTCTGCCCCATGCCGTACGGAGCGGGCGCGGGGGCCGGCGGCGGCGCCTGGTAGACGGGCGCGGGCGCCGGGGTCTGGTACGCCGGAGCCGGGCCGGGCTGCGGGTAGCCGTACGGCGCGGGGCCGGGCGCCGGGGTCTGCGCCCCGTAGGGGCCGGGCTGCGGGGTGTGCGGCATATGCGGCGCGTACGGCGCCTGCACTCCGTGCGTGGCCGGCGGCGGGGTCTGGCCGATCGGCGGGAAGACCGCCGAACCGACGCCCGCGCCGCTGCTGACCGGGCCGCCCGCGACGATCACCGGCGCGCCGGTCTGCCCGGCGCCGAGCACCCGCAGGCACTCGTCGCGCATGGCGGTGGCGCTGGGGAAGCGCTCGTTCGGGTTCTTCTTCAGGGCGCGGGCCACCAGCGCGTCCATCGCCGGAGTCACCGAGCGGTTGACGGAGGAGGGCGGGACCGGCTCCTCCTGCACGTGCGCGTAGGCGATGGCGAGCGGCGAGTCGGCGTCGAACGGCAGCCGGCCGGTCAGCAGCTGGAACAGCATGATGCCGACCGAGTAGAGGTCGGAGCGGGCGTCCACGGCCCGGCCCAGGGCCTGCTCGGGGGAGAGGTACTGCGGGGTGCCGACCACCATGCCGGTCTGGGTCATCGAGGTGACGCCGGACTGCATGGCGCGGGCGATGCCGAAGTCCATGACCTTGACGACGCCGCGCTTGGTCGTCATCACGTTGCCCGGCTTGATGTCCCGGTGCACCAGGCCCATCTCGTGGCTGACGTCGAGGGCCGCGAGCACGTCGGCGGTCACCTGGAGGGCCTTGTCCGCCGGCATCGCGCCGTACCGCTGGACGTCCGCGGCGAGCACCGAGCCGAGCGGCTGCCCCTCCACGTACTCCATGACGATGTACGGCATGACGGCGCCGTCGAGGGTGTCCTCGCCGGTGTCGAAGACCGAGACGATGTTGGTGTGCGACAGCTTGGCGACGGCCTGCGCCTCACGGCGGAAACGTTCGCGGAAGGACTGCTCGCGGCCGAGTTCGGTGTGCAGGGTCTTGATCGCGACCTGGCGGTCGAGGGCGCTGTCGTACGCCAGGTACACCGACGCCATGCCGCCTTCGCCGAGCAGGTCGCGCAGCTGATAGCGGCCACCCGCGACCGAACCGCCCGCATAGCGGCCCTGTGCGCCGTCCTGGCTCATCTGTAGCTTCCCCCTACGCGCGCGTGGCGGCGCTGATCCCGGAATTTCCTGGCCAAGTCTGCCCGAGGGCGGTGTCACGTCAAGCTCGGCACCGGCCCGGTGCCCGCTTCGGTACGGGTTCGGTGCCGGTTCCGGCCCCGAACCGTGACCCTGCGTGGGGCGGCCCCCGGCGAAGGGTGACCGCCGGGCGGGGGAGCGTGAAGGAGCGCGAGAGGAAGCGCGAGAGGAGCGGAAGACGGAGAAGGGGCAGGCGCTTGGCGTGGGGACGCCAGGGAATTTGCACAGGCGTACGTTCGGCTGGTGGGATGGCCGGTCCAGCGCGGACCGTGAGGGTGTGCGGAGCCTGTAGCGTGACGACTGGACACGGCACGACAGACGACCGACGGCGAGGACTGATGGCATCCGAATCCGGAGCAGGCGGCGGTGTGCCGGACGCGGCGGTCGAGTCCTTTGGCCTCGGCGGAGTCGTCGGCGACGGCCGTTACCGGCTGACCCACCGGCTGGGCCGGGGCGGCATGGCCGAGGTGTTCGCGGCGGAGGACGTACGGCTCGGCCGTACCGTCGCCGTGAAGCTGCTGCGTCCCGACCTCGCCGAGGACCCCGTCTCCAAGGCCCGCTTCACGCGCGAGGCGCAGTCGGTCGCGGGCCTCAACCACCACGCCATCGTCGCCGTGTACGACTCGGGCGAGGACGTCGTCGGCAACCAGTCGGTGCCGTACATCGTCATGGAGCTGGTCGAGGGCCGCACCATCCGCGACCTGCTGATCAGCGCCGAGGCGCCCGGTCCCGAGCAGGCCCTGATCATCGTCTCCGGTGTCCTGGAGGCGCTGGCCTACTCCCACCAGCACGGCATCGTGCACCGGGACATCAAGCCGGCCAACGTGATCATCACCCACGCCGGTGCCGTCAAGGTCATGGACTTCGGCATCGCCCGCGCCCTGCACGGCGCGCAGTCGACGATGACCCAGACCGGCATGGTCATGGGCACGCCGCAGTACCTCTCCCCGGAGCAGGCGCTCGGCAAGGCCGTCGACCACCGCTCCGACCTGTACGCGACGGGCTGCCTGCTCTACGAACTGCTCGCGCTGCGGCCCCCGTTCACCGGCGAGACCCCGCTGTCGGTGGTCTACCAGCACGTCCAGGACATGCCGATCCCGCCGTCCGAGGTCGCCCACGGGGCGCCGCCGGAGCTGGACGGGCTGGCCATGCGCGCCCTCGCCAAGGACCCGGACGACCGGTTCCAGAGCGCCGAAGAGATGCGCGGCATGGTCCAGTACGGCATCTCGATGCTCCAGGACCGCGGCGGCCACACGGGCATGTGGAACACCGGCCCGGTCATGGGCCACGAGCCCGCGCACACCCCGGTCGGCGGCGTCGCCGCGACGACCGCGATGGCCCACCCGATGCACCACGACACCGCGCAGGGCCCGATCCTGCCGCCGATGAACCCGGACGACGGCGCGGCCGGCGGCTATCTGCCGGCCGGTGGCTATGGCCCGCAGGGCGGCCAGGACCGCCGGGGCGGCCGAGGCAAGGTGGCGCTGTTCGTGGCGCTCGCGCTGATCGCGATCGTCGCGGGCATCGTGTACGCCATGCCGTCCGATCCCCCGTCCACGGGCGACACCAAGACGCCCACCAGCACCGAGAAGCCGACTCCCTCCGACGATCAGTCGGCGGAGCCCTCGGACGAGCCGTCGACCGACTCGCAGAACTCCGGCGGCTCCTCGTCGACCGGCGGCGGCCAGGGAAGCTGGCAGAAGCCGACCTACCGGCCGTCGCACGAGCCGACGACCACGCCGGAGACCCAGGATCCGACGGAGCCGCCGACGTCCTCGACGGACGGGGGCACGGGCTCCAGCGAGGGTTCCGACGAGGGTTCCTCGGAGGGCACCGGCGACGGCGGTTCGAGCGGTACCTCGAATGGCACGTCGAGCGGCACCTCGGCGGGTACGGGCACTACGGGCGGCGGTACGTCGGCCGGTTCCGGCGCCGCGGGCGGGACCTCGGCGGGTGCCGGGGGCGCCGCGGCCGGTACGTCGGCGGGTCCGGGTGCTCCGGGCGGCGCCGCTGCGGGCGCGGGCGGTCCGGCCGGCGCCACTCCGTAGTCCACCACCCTGGACCGCTGGTTCGACGGGCCGCTGGTTAGACGGACCGCCGTCCGCCGGGCCGCCGGTTCGCGAATGCGTCGATCCGGGCGGTCCACCAGCCGGTACGAACGGTCCGCCTGTCGGAACGTCAGTCCGTGAACGCGTCGCGTACCGCCGCGTACTCGCGCGTCCACCACACCACCAGGGCCGACACCGCCGGGAACAGCGGGTCGGCCCTTCGGTCGTGCAGCTGGTAGCGCCAGCGCAGGGTCCAGAAGTCGTTGAGCCGCTCCCACCAGACCCGGTCGACCGCTACGGCCAGCTCCGCGCCGCTCGCACCGGTCGCCCGCCGGTACGCCCGCGCGTAGGCCCGTACCTCGGCCAGCGCCAGTTCCCCCGTCGGCCGTACGAAGAAGATCGCGGCGGCCCGGACGGCCTCCTCGGCGCGTGGGCGGACGTCCAGCCGGTCCCAGTCCACGATCGCGGCGGGTTCGGTGCCCCGGTAGAGCAGATTGAGCGGGTGGAAGTCGCCGTGCACCCAGCCGGGCGGGGCGGGGACCGAAGGGCGCCGGTGGGCGTGGGCGGCGAGCAGCGCCCGGCGCTCCTGGAGCCGGTGCCGGGCCAGTTCGTCGAAGCCGTCGCGCGCGGGGCGGGCGGCGACGAGCCGGAGCAGCTCGTCGATCAGCGCGAAGGTGTCCTCCGGCCGGGCGCTCTCGGCTCCCGGTCCGGAGCCGGGCCCCGGGTCCGCTCCCGGCGGGGCCGGGACCGGCGGGTCCATGACCTGTTCCAGGGCGGTGTGGACGTGTCCGAGCAGGGTGCCAAGGCGCCGTGAACCGGCGGTGCCCAACTGCGCGCCGTCGCGGTGCCGGCCGTCGATCCAGGGATGCAGGGCGTAGCAGTGGCCGCCGAGGACGGCGACGGTACGGCCGGCGGCGTCGGGCAGCGGCGGCGCGACCGGCAGCCCGAGGGCGTGCAGCCGGCGGGTGGCCCGGTGCTGGCGGGCGATGGTGTCCCGGTCGGCGGTGAGGGTGTCGAGGTGCTGCTTGAGGAAGTAGGGGCCGCGGGTGGTGGCCAGCCGGTAGCCGCGGTTGAGCAGCCCCTGGGCGACCGGCTCGCAGGACAGCGGTTCGCCCGCGTCCGCGTAACGGCGCAGCAGGGCGCCGACGGGCGGGGCCGGAGGGGCGGCCGAGGGAACCGAGGAGCGCGGCACCCCGAAAATGCTAGTGCTCTGTGCGGTCGGCCCGTCGTTCGTCGGAGCCGTCATCGTGGTCGTCGTTCGCGGAGGTGTCCGGCCCGGTCGCCGCGTGCGGGTAGTCGATGGTGTGCAGTGTGACGAACTGCGGGTCGATCCGCAGGTAGACCGGGTCGTAGGGCTCGCCGTCCACGGTGTCCGGCATCGTGCCGAAGGCCGCCAGGTGCTCCGCCGTCGGCTCGACGGTCCGGGCGGTGCCGGTGAACTGTACGGACCACAGCTCCTCGGGGCCCACGGTGAGGTTGTCCGCCCCGTACGCGACGACGCTGCCGTTGCACGCCCGGTGGTAGCCGAGTCCCCGGTGCATACGGATGAGGACGCATCCGTCGGTCACGATGTGGCGGGCGGGCGCGACGAACGGCATCGCCCGCATGCTCGTGGCCACTCTCCCGTACGACACGCGGCGCAGCAGCTCGATGGCGCGGATCTCCTCCGCGGACATGGGGTCGGTGGACATGGGGTCCACTCTCGGACACCGGCGTCTTGTCGGGAAAGGGGCCCCTGCCCCGGATGGTCGGGGACATAGGTCCCGAAATCCGGGCCGGTCCTGCCCCAGCGGACCGCTCGCGCCGGGCACCTCGGTGACCTGTACGGCCGT
>NZ_JBEYZX010000063.1:0-27837 GCF_040646255.1 Streptomyces sp. NPDC046203
TCGCCGGCCACCCGCGGCAGCCGGACGGGCTCCTCGGGCTCGGTGATGTCGATGGGCAGGTCGAGGTACTCGAAGATGCGCTGGAAGAGCGCGAGCCTGGCGCCGCGAGCCCGCCGCGCTCGCCCTGCTCCCGTACGGCCGCCCGGCCCGCTACGGCGGCGCCGACCCGGACTCCGGCGAGCGGATCGCGATGACCGTACGGCGCTGGCGGCGCGTCCTGGAGGAGATGGTCGAGGAGGAGGTACGGGAGATGGAACGTCCCGCCACCGCCCGTACCGCCCGCACCGGCCGTGCCACCCGCACGGGCCGCCGCGCCCCCGCGCCCGCCGCCCCCGACAGCGAGACCCTCACCGCGCTCCTCGCCGCCGTCCTCCTCGGCGGCCGGCGCACCCGGGCCGCCGGTGACCGGCTCGCCGAACTCCTCGGCGCCCAGGGCGCCTTGCGGCTGCGCGACAAGGGTGGCGAGCTGGCGGCCGGGTACCTCGACCGCGCCCTGCACACCGAACGCGACCGCTGCCTGGCGCCCCTCGACGCCCTCGACGTGACCCCCGAGCCGCAGGCCGAACTGATCGCCGCGCTCTCCGTACTGCAGAAGGAGAAGTGACGCCGTGGACGTGGACGCACAGGTGGATGTGGACCGGGGCGCGCACCCGGGGGCGGGGCGGGGCTCCGGGAGCGACGGGAGCGACGGGGGCTCCGGGGCCGGGACACCGGCCAGTCCCGTGAGCGGGGCCGTGGACGGACCCGCCGCGGAACCCGCGCCCGCGCCCCCAGCCGAAGCGACGGGCGCCTCCTCGACCCCGACCTCGGCCCCGCCCGCGCCCGCGCCCGAGGCCACCGGCCCCGCCGACACCCCCGCCCTCCCCGACACCCCCGACCCCGAGCGGCCCGCCCGCCGCTGGGACGACGGCCTGATCGCCCGCCGCGCCGCCGACCGCACCCCCGCCGACCGCACCCCCGACTCCGCCCACGCCTCCACCGCCACCGCCGCCGGCCGCGCCCCGCACCCGGACGAGCGAGCCCCGGCGCCGTCCGCCCCCGGGCGCGCCGCCGGATCCGCCGCCGAGGACGACGCGCCGCCCGCTCTCGGCGGCGGTGGGTACGGGGGAGCCCTGCGCACCCGGCTCGACGCGCTCCACGAACTCGTCGGCCTGTCCCGTACGCGCGTGGAGAGCGAGGTGCTCGCCGAGGCCGGCCGGGTCCTCCAGGAGGCGGCGGCCCGCCAGCGGCTGTCGTCCCGGCACACCGTCGTCGCCATCGCGGGCGCCACCGGCAGCGGCAAGTCCACGCTGTTCAACGCCCTCGCGGGCGTCCCCGTCTCCGAGACCGGGCTGCGCCGCCCCACCACCTCCGCGCCGCTCGCGCTGTGCTGGTCGGAGGGGGCCGCCGGGCTCCTCGACCGGCTCGGCATCCCCGGCCGGCAGCGCCGCCGGCCGCTCGCGGGCGGCACCGGCGACAGCGACCTCCAGGGCCTCGTCCTCATCGACCTGCCCGACCATGACTCGGCCGTCACCGCCCACCGCGACCAGGTCGACCGGCTGCTCGGCCTGGTCGACGCGGTGATCTGGGTGGTGGACCCGGAGAAGTACGCGGACGCGGCCCTGCACGAGCGCTATCTGCGGCCGCTCGCCGGGCACGCCGAGGTCACCTTCGTCGTCCTCAACCAGATCGACCGGCTCGGCACCGAGGCCGCCGACCTCGTCCTCGACGATCTGCGCCGGCTGCTCGACGACGACGGGATGGCGCTGGGCGAGCACGGCGAGCCGGGCGCCACGGTGCTGTCCCTGTCCGCGCTGACCGGCGCGGGCGTCGGGGAGCTGCGCGAGTTGCTCGGCCGGTTCGTCCAGGAACGCACCGCGCCCGAGCGGCGGCTCGCCGCCGACGTCGACGCGGCCGCCGCCCGGCTGCGTCCGGTGTACGTGGCGGACGGGCGGCCCGGGCTCGGCGAGCGGGCCCGGGACGAGTTCGCCGACCGGCTCGCGGGCGCGGTCGGCGCGCGGGCGGCGGGCGAGGCCGCCGAGCGGGTCTGGCGGCGCACCGCCATCAAGGCCTGCGGTACGCCCTGGCTCCGGCTCTACCGCTGGTACGAGTCCCTGCGCGCGCACGGCATCACGGACCCGAGGCTCGACAGCCCGGTCGAGGACGAGCTGACCGCCCGCCAGCGGGTCGAGCAGGCCGTCCGGGCCGTCTCCGACGAGGCCGCGCGCGGGCTGCCCGGGCCCTGGGCGCAGGCGGTACGGGAGGCGGCGGCGCGCGGGGCCGGCGGGCTGCCGGAGGCGCTGGACGAACTCACGGTGACCATGGGCGACCCGGCGGCCCGTCCGCCCCGGCCCGCGTGGTGGCCGGCGGCGGTGTTCGCGCAGGTGATGATGACGCTGCTGCAGATCTTCGGCGCGCTGTGGCTGATCGGGCAGATCGCCGGGGTGCTGACCCCGGGCCTGCTCGTGCCCGCTCTGATCATGCTCGCGGGGATCGTCGGCGGTCCGCTGGTGGAGTGGGCGTGCGCGGTGGCCGTACGGGGGCCGGCGCGGCGGTACGGGCAGGAGGCCGAGCGGCGGCTGCGGGAGGCGGCCGCGGCCTGCGGGCGGGCGCGGGTGCTCGATCCGATCGCGGCGGAGCTGATGCGCTACCGGGAGGTGCGCGAGCAGTACGTCACGGCCTCGGGCGCCGAGCGGGTCGCGAGCCGGGGGATGGGAGCCGGTGCCGGGATGGGCGCGGGGCTGGGGCACGGGAGCCTCGGTGGCTACGACGGGCACAGCGGTCACGACGGTCACAGCGGTCATGACAGTCGCAGCGGTCACAACAGTCACGCCGGCCACGGGTTCGGCGGCGTCGCGCGGGGGACCCGGCTCGGGCCGACGAGGGCGGGTGCCGCGCGGTCCAGATAAGCCATGCTCCATGGGCGTTCGTCCCTTGCTGTCCCCAGGCCCCGTCACTCACCCGAGTGGCGGGGTTTTCCACAACTGCCCTGCTGTCCACAGCTTTGGGTGGATTTTCCGGAAGAGGGTCAGTATGGGATCCGAGCACGGCCCTCGCCGCGAGGGCCCGAACGGAGCGGAAGGTGACGGCTGATGAGCGAGACGACGGTGACCCTGGTCGGCAACGTGGCGACGAACGTGGAGTACCGGGACACGGCGACGGGCGGGGTGGCCCGGTTCCGCTTCGCGGTGTCGGCCCGCCGCTGGGACCGCGAGCGGGCCGTCTGGACGGACGGGCCGACCAGCTTCTACACGGTGTCCGCCTGGCGCGCCCTGGCGGTGAATCTGGCCGCCTCGGTGTCGGTGGGGGAACCCCTCGTGGTGCACGGGAGGTTGAAGATCCGCGAGGAGGAACTGGACGGGCGGCGCAAGACCTTCGTGGACGTCGCCGCGACGGCGGTGGGCCACGATCTGACGCGGGGCACGGCGGCGTTCCGGAGGGCGGTGCGGGCGGTGAGGGAGATGCGGGAGGTGCGGGAGGCGAGGGAGGCGCCCGCGAGTGCGCCGCCGCCGGCAGGGGAGGGGGAGTGGGAGGACCGGGATGGGCGGTCAGGGGTCGTACGTCCCATCGGCGTACCCGGCAAGGCTCTTGACGGGGCGTCCGATGATGTGTCCGACCCCTGGAGAGCGGGAGAGGATCCCCCGGTGGTATCCGCCTCCTGACCTTCGGTCATGGGGATTTGTCGATACCGCGACCTGCGGTTCTCGTCCAACTGACGGTCTCTGATAACGATTTCGAGTCGGAATGGTTATCAGACTGCACGGGGGGATATCCCGGCCTTCCCGCTCCCTAGGATTCTGGGTACTCATGAGGCGTTTGCTTCCCGTGGGTCAGTGAGTCTGCTGACAGGCGCTCCCCCCACGCGTCTCGATCGATGGCGCGGAGCGGCCTGTCCGGAGGGGAATTCCATGATTTCTGTACGCAGGCGCGGCGTTGCCCGCCTTGCCGCCGCGGCCATGGTCTCGGGCCTCGTCGCCGCGAGCGCGATAGCCGTCGCGGGACCGGCGATGGCGGACCAGGGCAACCAGGGCATCGGTGGTGCCACGGCGACGCTCGGCGACCTGAAGGTCTTCGACAAGGTGGTCGTCAAGACCGACGGACACGAGCGGCAGGTGTCCGCCGGTCTGTTCGAGATGGACGTGAAGTCCGGGGGGTCCATTCAGACCTACTGCATCGATTTCCACACCAGCGCCATCCAGGGCCAGGAGTACGACGAGGTCGGCTGGGACCAGTCGTCCCTCCACAACAACGCGGACGCGGGCAAGATCCGCTGGATCCTGCAGCACTCCTACCCGCAGGTGAACGACCTCGGCGAGCTGGGCCGCAAGGCCGGCGCGACGGGTCTCACCCCGAAGACCGCCGCCGCCGCCACCCAGGCCGCGATCTGGCACTTCTCCGACAAGGTCGACGCCATGCCGAAGAACGGCGAGGCGGCGAAGCTGACCGAGTACCTGGAGAAGAACGCTACCAACCTGGCCGAGCCGAAGGCGTCGCTCAGCCTCTCGCCGTCCTCCGTCGCCGGAAAGGCGGGCGAGCGTCTCGGCCCGATCACCGTCGACACCAGCGCCGACACCGCCGCGGTCTCCCTCGCGCCCGGTGCCCCCGCCGGCGTGCAGATCGTGGACGCCGACGGCAAGGCGATCACCGCCGTCTCCAAGGGCGAGAACAAGATCTACTTCGGCGTTCCGGCCGGCACCGCCGACGGCAGCGCCGAGCTGAACGTCCAGGCCAACACCGTCGTGCCGATCGGCCGCGCCTTCGTGGCCAAGAAGGTCAAGAGCCAGACCCTCATCCTGGCCGGCACCAGCACCTCCACCGTGACCGCCAAGGCGAGCGCGACCTGGGCGAAGCAGGGTGCCCTGCCGTCCGTGACCGCGATGAAGAACTGCGCCAAGGGTGGCGTGGACATCACCGCCGGCAATGAGGGCGACGAGGACTGGACCTTCGAGGTCAAGGGCGAGACGCACACCATCGCCGCGGGCAAGACCGAGACGTTCACCGTCCCGGTCGCCGAGGACGAGGCGTACAAGTTCACCATCACGGGTCCGAACGGCTTCGAGAAGGTCATCGAGGGCGTGCTCGACTGCCAGACGGCCACCCCCGGCCCGACGCCGTCCGAGACCACCCCGGCGCCGTCGACCTCCCCGTCGACGTCTCCGTCCCCGTCCGCCGGTGGCTCCACCACCGGTGGTGACACCACGGGCGGCAACACTCCCGGCACGAACACCGGTGGCGGCGACCTCGCCGAGACCGGTGGCTCCAGCGCCACCCCGATGATCGCCGGTGTCGCCGTCGCGCTCGTCGTGGTCGGCGGCGGAGCGATCTTCTTCCTCCGCAAGAAGAAGGCGGCCGGTCAGTAAGGCACCGCCTGAACGCCTGAACCCGCTGTAGGGACAGGGGACGGCCCCGGCGCGCATCACGCGCACCGGGGCCGTTCCGCGCGTTCAGGCTCGACTCCTGCGCCCAACACCTGTGTATGTCACGCCTGTTGGGATGAGTACGGATGCTCATGCCCGGGGCCGGGCGCGCTCCCGACACTGGGCGCATGAACATCACACGCATCAGTGCCATGGCCGCCGCGACCGTCTTCTCCCTCGGTGTGCTCACCGCCTGCGGGACCGGGACAGGAAGCGGGCCCGGGACCGGGGCGGCGTCCGGCGCAGTGGCCGGCGCCGTCACGGCCACCCCCGCCGCCGTACCTCCCCGGACCGACCCGGAGGTGGAGTTCATGAAGATGCGGCTCGCCGTCGGGCGGCCGTGTCACCCCGGCGACCCCACCGAGCCCCCGGCCTCCGCGGAGCCCCCGGAGCCCACCGGGCCCTCGGGCAGACCCGTGACGCCCCGCACCTCGCGTCCGGCCGAGCCGCTGCCGGTCGGCGAGCCCCCGTCGCAGCCGCCGGCGTCCTCCGCGCGCCCCGCCCGCCCGGCGTCCGAGGAGGAGCTGACCTCCGACGCGCGGTGCCAGGCCCGGCTGCACGCCGCACGCATCGCCAAGGAACTGGACGCGCTCTCCGACCCCACGCCGGAACGGGTCAGGGCCGCCCTGAAGGCGCTCGGCTACACCGACGGGCGAATCAACGGCCTGGAGCGCACGGGGCGGACGACGCGGTTCGTCCTCGACCTGCGGCTCCTCGAAGACCCGCTCTGCCTGGAGGGCGAGGTGACCGCCGGTACGACGGTGATCAAGCCGTTCGGCGTCGCCTCCGACGTGAAGGCGGGGGACGTGAAGCGCCCGGGCTGACCGGGGCCGCTCCAAGGGCCGTCCGGGGCCGGGCGGCGTACCCGTGCCCGTGCCCGTACCCGTACCCGTACCCGTACCCGTACCCACACCCGCTCCCCTCGCCCCTCCCGCCCCGCACCTCTCGTGACGCACGGTGACGGGAGGTGATGCGCGGTGACGCGCCGCGACCCGGCCACCGTCGAACGGCCGCCCGCCGGTCACCGAACGGCCCTTGAGAACGCCCAGCTCAGGCGGCCCCGGCGGATGTGGTTTCCGCCGACGGCCCTCGGTCAGGCAAGATGGAGTCCATCTGCCCACTCACTCCTTGCCGGACGGTTTCTCTTGGCTGAGTACATCTACACGATGCGCAAGACGCGCAAGGCGCACGGCGACAAGGTCATCCTCGATGACGTGACGCTGAGCTTCCTGCCGGGTGCGAAGATCGGTGTGGTCGGCCCGAACGGTGCCGGTAAGTCCACCGTGCTGAAGATCATGGCCGGCCTGGAGCAGCCCTCCAACGGTGACGCGTTCCTGTCGCCGGGCTTCTCCGTCGGCATCCTCATGCAGGAGCCCAAGCTCGACGAGTCCAAGACCGTCCTGGAGAACGTCCAGGACGGCGTGGCCGTGATCAAGGGCAAGCTCGACCGGTTCAACGCGATCGCCGAGGAAATGGCGACGAACTACACCGACGAGCTCATGGAGGAGATGGGCAAGCTCCAGGACGACCTGGACCACGCCGAGGCGTGGGACCTGGACGCCCAGCTGGAGCAGGCCATGGACGCCCTGGGCTGCCCGCCCGGCGACTGGCAGGTCACCAACCTCTCCGGTGGCGAGAAGCGCCGTGTCGCGCTCTGCAAGCTGCTCCTCGAGGCCCCCGACCTGCTGCTCCTCGACGAGCCCACCAACCACCTCGACGCCGAGTCGGTGAACTGGCTGGAGCAGCACCTGGCCAAGTACAAGGGCACCGTCGTGGCCATCACCCACGACCGGTACTTCCTCGACAACGTCGCCGAGTGGATCCTCGAGCTGGACCGCGGCCGCGCGATCCCCTACGAGGGCAACTACTCCACGTACCTGGAGAACAAGGCCTCCCGCCTCAAGGTCGAGGGCCAGAAGGACGCCAAGCGCGCCAAGCGCCTCAAGGAAGAGCTTGAGTGGGTCCGCTCCAACGCCAAGGGCCGTCAGGCCAAGTCGAAGGCGCGCCTCGCCCGCTACGAGGAGATGGCCGCCGAGGCGGACAAGATGCGGAAGCTGGACTTCGAGGAGATTCAGATTCCGCCGGGCCCGCGTCTGGGCAGCGTCGTCGTCGAGGTCGAGAACCTCAACAAGGCCTTCGGCGAGAAGGTCCTGGTCGACGACCTCTCCTTCACCCTGCCGCGTAACGGCATCGTCGGCGTGATCGGCCCGAACGGCGCCGGCAAGACCACGCTCTTCAAGATGCTCCAGGGTCTGGAGACCCCGGACTCCGGCGACATCAAGGTCGGCGAGACCGTCAAGATCTCGTACGTCGACCAGGGCCGCGCCAACATCGACCCGAAGAAGACGCTGTGGGAGGTCGTGTCCGACGGCCTCGACTACATCAACGTCGGCCAGGTCGAGATGCCGTCCCGCGCCTACGTCTCCGCGTTCGGCTTCAAGGGCCCGGACCAGCAGAAGCCGGCCGGTGTGCTCTCCGGTGGTGAGCGCAACCGCCTGAACCTGGCGCTCACCCTGAAGCAGGGCGGCAACCTGCTGCTCCTCGACGAGCCGACCAACGACCTCGACGTCGAGACCCTGTCCTCGCTGGAGAACGCGCTCCTCGACTTCCCCGGCTGCGCCGTGGTCGTCTCCCACGACCGCTGGTTCCTGGACCGGGTCGCCACGCACATCCTGGCGTACGAGGGCGAATCCAAGTGGTTCTGGTTCGAGGGCAACTTCGAGTCGTACGAGAAGAACAAGGTCGAGCGTCTCGGCCCGGACGCGGCCCGTCCGCACCGTGCCACGCACAAGAAGCTGACCCGAGGCTGAGGCCGGCGACCCCATGGCGAGGCACCTCTACTCCTGTCCCCTCCGCTGGTCGGACATGGACGCCTTCGGGCACGTCAACAACGTGGTCTTCCTCCGCTATCTGGAGGAGGCCCGGATCGACTTCATGTTCCGGCTGGCACCGGGGGACGGGAGCCCGTCCTTCTCCGGCGGGTCCGTCGTGGCCCGGCACGAGATCGACTACGTCCGGCCGCTGGTGCACCGGCACGAGCCGGTCACCGTCGAATCCTGGGTCACCAAGATCGGGGCGGCGTCGCTGAGGATCGCGTACGAGGTCAAGGACCCCGACGTCACCTACGTCCGGGCGTCCACGGTCGTCGTGCCGTTCGACCTGGAGGAGCAGCGTCCCCGTCGCATCAGCGACGAGGAGCGGGAGTTCCTCAAGGAGTACATGGACGACGGGATGACCTCGCGGGCCACCGACGCATGACCGCGTCCGCGCCGCTGCATTTCGCCGACCCCAGGGAGGCGGCGGGTCTCGCCGCCTTCCTGCGCCGGCTGCTGCACTACGACCGCGCCGCCACCGTCCGTCTCCAGGCCGGCGGTGGCGCGGTCGCCGTGTTCGGCCGGCCGCCGTCGTTCGAGGTGATCGCCATCCGTACGGCGCTCCTGGCCGACCCCGTCGACCTGGACGCGACCGTCTCGGCGGGCGAACTCCTCGAAGGAATCGAGGAGTCGTCGGGCAAGGCGTTCGTGCCCGGCACGGTCACCGGCCCGCCGTGGACCGGGGTGCTGCCGCCCCGGACCGACTGGCAGCCGGTCGCCGGACTGCCGTCCGCCGCCGAACTGCGCGGCGCGGTGGCCGAGGCGGTGGCCGAGTTCCGGTCCCGGGACGAGGCCCTGCCCGAGGAACGGCGCACCCGCGCCGAACGCGACCGGATCGGCCGCGAGATCTGGTCCCGCGTCTTCACCGGTACGGGCCTGCCGCTGCGCGCCGCGCACGCCGCGCAGTCCCTGGGCTTCCTGCCGCCGGTACCGGGCGAGGAACTGCCGGTGGCGCTGTTCGCCGCCGGCCCGTGGCTGCGGCTGCGCACCCCGTACGGCTCGGTCGCCCTGCGCGACGTACCGACGGCGCTGACCGTCACCCCGAACGAGGCCCGGTGACGGAGGGGCCGATGCCGGAGGGTCCGATGCCGGAGATCTCGATGGCGGAGGGCTCGATAAGGGAAGCCCCGGGGGACACCCCGAGGGGAACCCCGATGGCGGATCAGGGGTCCGGCGTGCCGGACCCCGAGGTCCCCGCCCCGGCCCCTGCCCCGGCTTCCGCGCTTCCCGACCCGGTCCTCGCCGTCGACGCCGAGCTGACCAGCCCCGAGCTGGACGCGCTGTTCCACGCCGCCTGGCCCGGCCACCGGAGCACCGACTTCACCCCGGTCCTGGCCCGCCGGCTGCTGCACGTCACGGCCCGCCGCGCGGGCCGGCTCGTCGGATACGTGAACGTGATCGGCGACGGCGGCGCGCACGCCTTCGTCCTCGACACCACCGTCCATCCGGACGAGCGCCGGCAGGGGCTCGGTGTGGCACTCGTCCGGGCCGCCGCCGAGGCCGCCCGCGAGCGGGGCGCGCACTGGCTGCACGTGGACTACGAGCCGCACCTCACCGACTTCTACGCGCGATGCGGTTTCCGCCCCACCGAGGCGGGCCTGCTGGCCCTGCGCCCCTGAGTACCTGAGGCTCCGAGCCCGAGCCGCCCCCAGCCGGCGCCCCACCCGGAAACTTCGCGCCCCCGACCCGCCCCCGACCCGCGCCCCCGACTCCTGTCAGGGACACGGGTCGCACCGGCTCCGGCTCAGTGCTCCGCGTCGTCCGGCCACACCCCGATGTGGTCCGACTCCAGTTCCAGGGCCACCCGGTGCCGCATCGCGAGCGCCTCCGTGTACTCCGCCGGCAGCTGGAGCCGGCCCGCCCGGTCGAGCATCGCGTACTCCCGGGCCACCAGCGACTCCTGCCCCTCGGCGTCGACCTCGGTGCGCCGCAGCACCTCCGACGAGGTCCGGCCGTCGCGGATCGCGACCGTACGGCGGACCTCGGAGGCGACCTGCTGGTCGTGGGTGACGATCACGATCGTCGTGCCCAGCTCCTCGTTCGCCCGCCGGAACGCCGCGAAGATCTGCTCGCCGGTGTTCGAGTCCAGCTCACCGGTCGGCTCGTCCGCGAGCAGCACGGACGGGTTGTTGGCGAGCGCGACCGCGATCGCCACCCGCTGCTGCTGGCCTCCGGAGAGCTGGTGCGGACGCCGGTCGCGGAGGTCGGAGATGCCGAGCATCGACAGCAGTTCCTCCGCCCGCTTCCCCTTGTCCTTGGACCGGCCGCCCCCGGCGCCGTCCTTGCCGCCGCCCCGCAGCTGCATGGGGAGCGCCACGTTCTGCGCGGCGCTCAGATACGGCAGCAGGTTGCGCGCGGTCTGCTGCCAGACGAAGCCGACGACGTCCCGGCGGTAGCGCAGCCGCGCCTTGCCGTCCATCGCGAGCAGGTCGCAGCCCGCGACGGTGGCCGCGCCGGCGGTCGGCACGTCGAGTCCGGCCAGGATGTTCATCAGGGTCGACTTGCCCGAGCCGGACGCCCCGACCAGCGCCATCAACTCGCCCTTGCGCACCAGCAGGTCCAGGCCCTGGAGGGCCTGCACCTCCACCCCGTCGGTGGTGAAGATACGGACCAGCCGGTCGCAGGCGATCAGCGCGTCATGACCGTACGAGGGCCGGTCGCGGTGCGCCGTGGCCCGCCGCTCCAGCTCCTCCAGCGTGGTCCCGGCCGAAGCCCCCGAGGCCGAAGCCGAAGTGGAGGCCGAGGCCGAAGCCCCCGAGGCCCCCGAGGGTGTCGAGGTCGTCGTCATCGTGCGTCTCCTGCCCTGAGTTCCTTGATCGAGCCCTTACGGGCCGCCCACCAGGCCTGAGCCACGGCGGCCCCGCCCGCGAGCACCACCACGCCGGCCGCCGGAAGTCCGAGCGTCCAGACGTCCGCCCGCAGGGCCGTGCCGAGGGCCGCGGCCTCCTCGGGCGCCCCGGCGAGTGCCAGCCGGGTCAGGTCGACACCCGGCGAGAGCAGCCGGATCGTCACCCAGCCGACCACGATGCCGCCCACCGCCGCGGGCGCCGCCTGCGGCAGCGCCTCCAGGGCGAGCAGCCGCCGGCCCTGGCTCCGGGTCAGGCCCATGGTCCGCAGCCGGGCGAGCAGCGTGGTGCGCTCGGGGGCGACCTGGAACAGGGCGATCAGCAGGGCGAGGACGGCGTACCCGGCACCGGCGCCGATGGCGACGAGGTACAGCTCCTCGGCACCGGTCTGGAGCGGCGAGTCGACGGAAGCGGCCCGCTTCTCGGCGGCCAGTTCCACATGGGCGCTCTTGTTGGCGGCGAGGACCGTGGTGCGCAGCCCCTCGCCGTCCAGCGCCCCGTCCTTGCCGCCGGTGACGAGCAGCGTGGTGGGCGCCTGGTTGACCAGGTCGGCCGAGTTGACGAGGAAGAAGTCCTTGTCCGGCAGGGCCGGGGTGACCTCGCGTACGGCCACGACCTTCACATGGAAGCGGCCGGCCGCCGCCGTGATCTCCATCGGTTTGTCGCCGAGCCGGTCGGCGACCCGCGGCGAGGCGATCACGGGCACGACCCGCTCGTTGTCGCCGACGGCCTTGGGCCCGCCGGTGCCGGTGGACTTCAGCAGCTCGGCGGGGAACGTGCCGAAGCCGGTCCGTTCCGCGAGCCGGGCGTACGTGGCGGGGTCGATGCCGACCAGCGGGGCGCCCATGCCGTTGTCGTTGATGCCCGGCCGGGCCGGCAGGTCGACGCCGTACTCGACCTGGACGGGCGACACCTCCCGTACCCCGGGGAAGGCGCGGACCGTGGTCTCCACCTTCGGGGGCAGCGGGGAGAAGGCGACCCCGCTCTCCACCCGGGCGTCCGCGCCGGTCGCCAGATAGGCCGCCTTGTCGCGGGCGTCGGAGATGCCGGTGAGCACGGAGCCGCCGAACGCGGCCGTGGTCAGCGCCACGAGCAGGGCGAGCAGCGGCAGCGCGCCGGTGGCCGAGGAGCGGCCGGCCCGGGCGAGCGACAGATAGCCGACCGCGCCCCGCAGCCGGCGCGCGGGCCGGGCCGCCCAGCGCAGCGGCAGCGGGTACAACCGGACGAGGACGAAGGCGGCGATCAGCGCGACGAGCACCGGGGCAGCGCTCACCAGGTAGTCGACGGAGCCGGGGTCGGACGCGGCACCGGAACCCGTACCCGAACCCGAGCCGGATCCGGCGCCCGGGGTGTCCACGCCGCGACGGCGCAGCGCGGTCACCGCGCCCACCGCGAGGACCAGGAAGGTGAGTTCGGCGACCGTACGGCGCCGGGACGGCTTGGCGTTGATCAGATCGTCCCGCGCGCTGTGCAGCTGCGGACGGCGGTGCAGGAACATCGCGCGCAGCGGTACGACCAGACAGCCGAGCAGCGCGACGGCGCCGACGGCCACGCAGGAGGGCCCGATCCGGTCGGGCGAGGCGCCGGTGAACCCGTACGCCAGCAGCAGCCCGAGCACCGAGGCCGGCAGGGTGACGGCGGCCGTCTCGCCGAGCAGCCGGATGCCGATGCCCGGCAGGGAGGCGCCCCGGGAGCGCAGCAGGGCCAGTTCGGGGTGGCGGCGGGCGGTGAACAGGCCACCGGTCATGAGCAGGACGACGGCCGCGACCGCGCCGACCCCGAACACGGCGACCGCCACCACCGAGGCGATGGAGCCGCGCATGTTCCGGAAGCCGGCGATCACGTCGTCGAGGTCGGTGTGGAACCCGCCGTTGTCGCCGAGGACTTCACGGATCTTCACGAGGCCGGGACCGGCGCCGAGCGAGTCGAGCACGCCGGCGAGCCGGTCGGCGTCCCGCGCGGTGAGCTCGTTCGTGGCGGGCGCGAACCGCCAGTACTGCTCGGGCTCCCCGAGCGTGCCGGCCAGCTGGGGCGCGCTCTCCGGCGCCAGGATCAGCGCGGCCGCCCAGTACCAGGCGGGCTCGTATCCGCCCGTGGCCAGATAGGCGGGGGTCTCCAGCTGCGTCTCGACCGTCCAGAAGGGCCGCTTGGCGTCCAGCGGACGGACGATGCCGGTGATGGTGATCGCCTTGGGCTCGCCGTCGGTGCCCGCCACATGGACGACCGAACCGGTCTTGATGCCCAGCACCTTGGCGGTCTTCTCGGAGACCACGGCCTCCATGCCGCCGTCCGCGCCCTGCTTCGGCGCGCGGCCGGAGACGTAGCGGGCGTGGTCGGCCAGGCCGGCGGGGGCGTCGAGGAGCAGCTGCGGCGGGATGTGGTCGCGCTGGGGCAGCCACGGGTCGAGCGCGGGGACCCGCTTCGTGGTGTGCGCTCCGTAGACCGAGTCGGCGCGGTCGACGCGCAGCGGATCCGGCAGCAGGGGCGCCAGCTTGTCGCGCTTGCGAAGCAGGCTGTCCGGGGAGAGTTCGGACGCCTGCGCCTCGACGCCGAGACTGCTCGCCGCCCGGGTGCTGATCGTCATCGTGGCGCGGTGGGCCGGGGCGGCGGTGATCGCGTGCCGCAGCCCGTCCGTCTCGTATCCGTCGGTCGTCCACGGCAGGGACGCCGCGAGGAAGGCCGTGACCAGGACGAGCAGTCCGTACGCGAACGCCGCGCCCGGCGCGGTCCGCAACCGGGTCCGGACCCAGGGCGCCACGGTACGGGCGGGCTTGCGGGACATGGCGGTCGCCTTTCCGCGGGCGGGAGTGGACGAGGGAGACAAGGGCTGCGCGGGAGGTGCGGGGGGCTGGACCTGATCGCTGGAGCCCGTGGAGCCCACGAGGTCCGTCGGGTCCGGGGATTCGCCGGCGCCCGGGGAATCCCCGGACCCGGGGGAACCCGGTGAACCCGGGGCCATCAGTTGTCCCCCTGCGAGCGCAGCGTGACGGCCGGGTCGTGGCGGCGCAGCGCGATCGCCACCACGATGGCCAGCGGCAGCGCCGCCACCCCCGCGAGCAGCAACAGCACGTGTCCCACGGGCAGTTCGACGAGGACCCGGGGCACCGGACGTTCCGCCTGCCCGGTGAGCACGATCAGCGGGACGACCGCCCGGGTCAGGATCGTGCCGAGCGCGACACCCACCACCAGACCGATGCCGACGAGCACGCTCTGCTCGGCGGCGATCAGCCGGGCCAGTTGGCGGCGCGGCGCGCCCAGCGCGCGCAGCACGCCGAACTCCTGGGCCCGCTCCCGCATCGAGCCCGCCGAGCCGACCCCGAAGCCGACCGCCGCGAGCGCCGCCGCTGCCGCCGCGACCGCCATCAGCGCCGAGTTGGGGCCCGCGCCGAGCGGGTCGCCGAGCAGTTCGGCCGCGACCTCGTCCCGTACGACCACCTGCGTGGGGTCGCTGTCGGGCCGGGCGCGCAGGGTCTTCACGACCTGGTCCGTCCGGCCCGGCTCGGGGTCCAGCCACCACTCGGTGGGGGCCAGGGTCGCGGAGCCGCGCCCGGTGAGGACCAGGTTCGCGGTGGGCAGGTCGACCAGGAGCGCGCCGCCGTCCTGGGGCGTGGAGACGGTCGTGGTCACCGAGACGGAGCGGGCACCGGGCCCGGTGGTCGGCAGATCCCGCACGGTGTCGGCGATCCGCACCTGAAGGGTGTTGCCGTTGAAGGAGACCTGGAGGCTGTCGCCCTTCTTCGCACCGGTGGAGGCGAGGAAGGCGTCGGTCGCCAGGGCCGGGATCTCCTTGGGCGGCGAGGCGCGGGGCGCGTCGATGGACACGGTGTAGACGTCCTGCCCGGCGAACCGGTCGACGGGCCGCTGCGTGCTGCCCGCGAGGAAGCTCGCGGTGAGCGGCGCGGTGGCGGTGGGCCGGACCGCGATCGAGGTGGCCGGGCTCGCCTCCGGGCCGTCGTCCACCGTGTACGTGGCGTGCCAGTCGGCCAGGGCGGCGGGCGCGGATTCCACAGGTCCGGGCTGTCCGGCGGCCCCTGCGTCCTTGGCGCCTGCCGAGAGCACCTGCTCCACGGAGATCTCGCGCTGCCCGCCCTTGCCCGCCTCGACCGCGCCGTCGAAGGTGAGCCCGGACAGATGGAAGCCGTGCCCGCCGTCGAGCGCGGGCAGGTCGAGGGTCAGCCGGTGGCTGCGCCCGTCGGCCGGGAGGGCGCCGATCAGCCGGTGGAACGGCATCCCGTACGCGTCCTCCAGGACGGCCGTGACCTGGGTGCCCGGCGTCCCGGCCGGCGCCTTGTCGCGCAGCACGACGGTGAGCGCGCGGGTGCCGGCGGGCAGCGGGATGCCGGCCTGCTTGCCCGGCTTCGGGGTGACGGCGGAGATCTTGGCGGCGGGCGAGCCGTCGGCGAGGTCGGGGCGGAAGGTCAGTCCGGCGGCCCGCCGGGTGTCGACGGCCAGGATGGTCGCCTGCTTGCCGTTGAGGTCGGTCGAGCCGCGGTGTACGGAGGCCACGCCGCGCACCCCGTCCACCGCCGCGAGCCGGTCGGTGTCGGCGAGTTCGCCGGGGCCCGCGCCGATGCCCCGTACCGGCACACCGGCCTTGAAGTCGGCCTGGTCGCGCTGCGAGCGGTTCCAGGTGTCGCTCTGCCCGATCGCCAGCATGCCCATGGCGATGGCGAGGACGAGCAGCAGCACCGGGCCCGCGCCGCGCAGCGGACGGCGGCTGAACTGCCAGCCGGCGAGCGCCGCCGGCAGCCCGCGCCCGCCGGCGGCGCGCCGCTCGGCCAGCTTCGCGGCGGGCGGCAGCAGCCGCAGGGTGAGGACGGTGCCGGCGAGCAGCGCCAGGGCGGGCGCGGCGACGAGCAGCGGGTCGACCCCGAGACCGCCGGAGCGGTCGCCGGCCAGCGCACCGGCGCCCGTGCCGGTCTGCCGGTCCAGCTGCCAGTAGGCGATGCCCGCGACGAGCAGCAGGGCGATGTCGGCCCCGGCGCGGACGGGTCCGGGCAGGGCGGCGGAACGGCCCTTGCGCAGCGAGACGGCGGCGCCGTCGCCGGCGGCGAGCGCCGGGGCGACCACGGCGGCGGCGCAGCACAGCGCGACACCGGCGGCGACCAGCCACACGACGGGCGGCGGGACGAGCGCGAGCCGGCCGAGCGCCTCCCGCGCGGTGCGGTCGGCGAACAGCAGCGTCAGCGGGTGCGCGAGCAGCGGGGCGACGACGGCGGCGGGCAGCGCGAGCAGCAGCGCCTCGACGGTGGCGAGCCCGGTGATCCGGCGGCGCGAGGCGCCTCGGGCGCGCAGCAGTTCGGTCTCGCCGGAGCGCTCGGAGCTCAGCAGCCGGGCCACCAGGAGCAGCGCGTACGCGGCGAGCAGGACGAGCTGGACGGCCACGATCGACAGCGTGGAGCGGGAGACGAGCAGCGCCCGTTCGGTCTGCTCCAGGACGGTCGGCAGCGAGGTGTACGCGGTGATGGTGGCGCCGAAGCCCGCGGTGTCCTCCAGGATCGCCTTCGGGGCGTCGGTCGCGGAGTCGCGCAGCGCCGCGATCCGGCCGGTGTCGACGCCGGTGTAGTCGGCGACGCCCAGCCACGAGGTGCTGCCGGAGGTGACCCGGCCGGAGGCGAGGGTGGCGGGGTCGGTGGCCAGCGGGCCGTAGGTGGTGAAGACCAGGGTCTTCACGCCCCGGCCGCCCGCCGGGTCGAGCTGCCAGTACAGGTCGGCGGTGTCGACGGGCCGGTAGATACCGGTGATCCGGGTCTTCAGCGGCTTGCCGCCGAGCCGGTCGGCGAGGTCGAGGACGGTGCCGGGGGTGATCTTCAGCCGGCGCGCGGCCTCCTCCGGCATCGCGCTCTCGACCGGCCCGGTGGCGCCGCCGGCTTTCGGCCAGGCGCCGCGGACCAGGGTGAGCCGGGAGTGGTCGAGCGCCGCGAAGTGGGTGAGGTCCGGGTCGCCGGAGCGGGCGGCCGGCGGCTGGAGTGTGCGGGGCAGCGCGTACGGGCCGGACGTCTCCAGCTTCCGTACGGTGACGGGCAGCCCGGCGAAGGTCCGCTCGGCGCCCTTGCGGGCGGCGGCGTCGGCGCTCGCCCGGTGGTCGGCGGGGATCTGGCCGCTGACGACGAGGGCGGCGGCGGGCGCCGAGCGGCCCTTCAGGGTGCTCTGGAGCGCGGCGTCGCCGATCGAGCCGGAGAAACCGGCCAGGGTGGCGAGCACCGAGGTCGTCAGGAGGACGGCGAGCAGGGCGGCGGCGAGCAACAGCCGGTGTGCTCTGACCCGCAGAAGTACGAAGCCCGTCACCCGGTTCCCCCCTGAAACACCGTGATCGTTCAGTATCGAACGTTCATCGGATGCTGTCAGAGGGGAAGGAGTCTGGAAACCGCTTGCCGACCCACCTTGATCCGATCGTGACCGGTATTCGGGGTTCCGTCACCGGAATGTGTTCGTCCGGGAGCGGGCGGTCAGAGTGAGCGGCCGGAGTGAGTAGTTGGGGGAGTGGTCGGGGGAGTGGTCGGGTCGGCCGGGGGAGCGGCCGGAATACGAGCGTAGGGCGGGCGTCTTCAGCCCGCGGTGTTGATCATCGCGGCGGCGGCGTGCGTCATGTACGCCCACAGCTCGCGCTCGTCCTCCGGCGCGAGCCCCGCCTCGTCCACCGCGTCGCGCATGTGGCTCAGCCAGGCGTCGTGCGCCGCCCGGTCCACCGTGAACGGGATGTGCCGCATCCGCAGCCGGGGATGGCCCCGGCGGTCGCTGTAGGTGCGCGGGCCGCCCCAGTACTGCATGAGGAACAGCGTGAACCGCTCCTCGGCCGGGCCGAGGTCCTCCTCCGGGTACATCGGCCGCAGCAGCGGGTCCTCGGCCACCCCCTGGTAGAACCGGTGGACCAGGCGCCGGAAGGTCTCCTCGCCGCCCACCCGCTCGTAGAAGGTCTGCTCCTGAAGCGTGTCGCGCGGAATCTCGTTCACCCGTCAATCGTCTCAGACGTCCCGGCGAACGACCGGGGGTCCGGGAGGAACGGTGGCCGAAATCGCTTCCGGCGGCCGGGCGGGCGGGCGAGGTCGGGGAGGGGAGAAACGCGAAGCGCTCCCGCTCCGGTGCCGGGGGCGGGAGGAGCGGGAGCGCTTCGGGGACTGTCGTACAGGGACCGCTGTACGGGGGCCGGGGTCCGGTGGTGGGCCGACCGGTCCCGGGGCGCCGCTGTCGTACGGCGTACCCCGGGGGATCTCTGTCAGGTCGGCCGCGACCGGGACCGCGACCCGGACCGGGACCGGATCCGGGTCAGCCGCGGCGGACCGTGATCGTCGTCCAGGCGCCGACGTGCACCCGGTCGCCGTCCGCGAGCTGCACCGGCACGTACGGCTGGATCGGGTCGGGCGAGCCGTTGATCGTGGTGCCGTTGGTGGAGTTCTGGTCCACCACCGCCCACGAGCCGTCGGGCTGCGCCACGAGCACCGCGTGCTGGTGCGAGACGCCCGGGTCCTCCGGCGGGACCGACAGGTCGACGTCGGGCGACTCGCCGGTGGAGTGCCGGCGGCGGCCGATGCTGACCTGGCTGCCCTGGAGGGGGACGCGCTGCTCGGGGGAGTACGCGGGCATGTTGAGCCCCGTGGCCTCCGGACCGCTGCGCTGCATCATCGCCATGAAGTACTCGCGGTCCGGACCGATCACCGCGGTCCACCCGGCGGGCCGGCCGGGCTGCCGGCCGAACGGCGCGGGCGGCCCCTGCGGGTCGGGCGCGCCCGGCATGCCGGGGCCCTGGGGCGCCTGCGGACCCGGGCCGAAGCCGTGCGGGCCGGGGGCCCCGGGACCCTGCGGGCCCGGTCCGGGCGGAGGCGGCAGCTGACCGCCCTGTCCCGGGCCGCCCTGCCCAGGACCGCCCTGTCCCTGGCCGGGCGGCGGAGGCATGCCCGGACCCGGCGCGACGGGCGCGGGCGGGGCCGGCGGGCCGGGCTGCGACGGGGGCGACAGCAGCCAGTCGTCGTCGGCGCGCGGCTGCGGCGGCATGCCCGGACCCGGCGCGGCGGGCGGGGCCGACTGGAACGCCTGCGGAGCCTGGGGTGCCTGGGGCGCCTGCGGGAGCCGGGGCCCCTGCGGCGGCTGCGGTCCCTGACCCGGTCCCTGACCCGGTCCCTGACCAGGGACGGGGGCCGGGGGCGCCGGCGGACCGGACATCGGCGGGCGCTGCGACGGCGACTGGAGATGCGTCGGGTCGGTGCTCAGCGGCTCCGCCGGGCGGTTCACCTGCGAGGGCCGCGAGCCCTGGTAGCCGAACGGGTCGGCGGGCGGTCGAGGAGCCGACGGTCCCGGCGGCGGGGACTGGAAGCCCGGCGGCAGGTGGACGCCCCCGGGGGCGGGCAGGCCGGTGGGGGCGATCGGGGTGTACGAGGTCGCCGTGTTCGTGAGGAAGTTCCAGCGGCACTCCTCGCAGAAGGGCGCCATCTGCTCACGCGGGGTGCGGCACTGCGGGCACAGCTCGGCCTGGGCGGTCGCGCCCGGCTCGTACCCACCGGGTCCACCGGGGCCGGCAGGCCCACCGGGTCCGAGAGGCCCACCGGGCCCACCGGGCCCACCGGGCCCACCGGGTCCGACAGGTCCACGGGGGCCACCGGGGCCGCCCGGGCCGGGCATGCCGGGGCCCGCCGGACCGCCCGGTCCGGGGTAGCCGTAGGCGGGCGGCGGCGGGGGAGACTGCGGTACGGCACCCGTCGGCGCACCCGCCCCGGCCGCCATGCGGTGGCCGCAGACCTCGCACCAGTCGTCGGAGACCGACTGGTGTCCGTTCGGGCAGGTAGGCATGTCGGTGCTTCCCCCTCTCGTCGTCCGTTGCCCTGGCGGGCAGCGCGGGCTACTTCTTCACACGTACGGTCTTGGTGGAGCGTGTCTCGAGAGTCATCTCGTCCGCTTCCGCGACCTTCGCCTTCAAACGCACAGTACCGGTCGCGGCGTCGACCACGTCCACCACCTTCGAAAGCAGTTTCGCCGTATCCGCGTTGCCGGAGGCCGCCGCGAGCTGCACGGCCCGGCCGAGCTTCGCCGTCGCCCCGTCGTGGTCGCCCGACTTGCGGGCGTCCAGCCCCTGCTGGATGACATCGGCGAGTTCCGCCTGGCCGGTGTAGTGCGCGACCTGCGGGTTCATGGCGGTGGACATCACCATGTCGTCCGTCCACACCGCCCGGACCAACCCCTGGGCGAGCGTCGTCGGCGGACCGCCCGCCGCGTCCGGGACGATCAGCGAGACCCGGGCGGCCAGCATCTCCTGACCGATCGAGGCCTCGGGCACCCGGACCGAGACGTGGTAGTCGCGGGACTCGTCGCCCCAGGAACCGGTCGGGTAGTCGCCGGCCCGCGGCCCCGCCTCGCTGCGCCGCCCGACCAGGTCCTCGACCGTCGGGGCGACCTGCTTCACCAGGGAGATCTCCACGCCCACCGGGGTCCACAGGCGCAGCGCGACATCCGCGACCTCCTTGCCCATGACGTGCTCCATCATCGCGGTGAAGTCGGCCTTGAGACCGGCCGGATCGGCGACGATGTCGGCGGTGCCGAGCAGCGTCCGGGCGATGCCCCGGACCTCGTCGACCTCCCAGTCGGTGCCCACTCCGCGCGCGTCGCAGGTGAAGCGGCCCGTACAACTCTCCAATGCGGCCCGCAGATCGGCGGGCGACTCGTGCTCGTTGCGGCCGTCGGTGAGCAGGATGCCGTGCCGGATCGGGGCCTCGGCAGCGGACAGCAGCCGGTCGGCGAGCCGGAGCCAGGTGCCGATGGCGGTGCCGCCGCTCGCGGTCAGCGCGCGCAGCGCCCGCTTGGCCTCTTCCCGGGTCCGCGCGTCGGCGAGGGCCAGCCTGCCGTTGCCCGGGTAGACCTCGCGCGCCACGTGCGTACCGGCCACCAGCGCGAAGGCGGTGCCGTCGCGCAGGGTGTCGATGGCGGCGGCGGCCGCCTCGCGCGCGCCGCGCATCTTGGTCGGCGGGTATTCCATCGATCCCGAGCAGTCGAGCATGAGCACGACCGCGGTGGAACCCGCGGATCCGGCGGAGGCGGCGGACGGGCCGCCGGTGCCGCCGCCGGTCGCGGTGACGGTGACGATCGCGTTGACGTCCCGGCCGCCCTCCGGCAGGAACTCGTTCTGGTACACGTCCACCGAGAACTGGGGCCCGGTCGGTTTGGCGAAGTTGGCCATGTGGGATGCGGCTCCTCGGCTCACGAGAAGGGAAACGGCGAAGGACAGCGGACGACAGCGGAAGTCGTCGGAAGACGGGGAGACAGGGGAGACAGGGGAGACGGAGGGCCTGACGGGCCGGACGGCTCGTCAGACGGCGGGTTCCGCCTCCTCGGGCGGCAGCGCGAACGGCAGCAGGGCGACGGTGATGTTGTCGTGCCCGCCGCCGTCGAGCGCGTGGCCCACGAGGACCTGCGCGGCGTGCAGCGGACGGGCCGAGGCGTCGGCGGGCAGCACCCGGGCCATGTCCTCGGCGCCCTCCGCGTAGTTCCACAGCCCGTCGGTGCAGACCAGCACCACGCCCGGCCGGTCCGGCTTGAACGCGGCGGTGTGCGGCTCCAGTTCGTACGCGTCGGCGCCGAGCCAGCCGGTGATGGCGTGGGCCCGCTCGTCCGCGTACGCCTGGGCCTCGGTCATCAGCCCCGACGAGACCATCTGCGCGGCCCACGAGTCGTCCTCGGTGAGCCGGGCGGGCGGGACGGAGCGGTCGTCGGGCACCCAGTAGGCCCGGCTGTCGCCGACCCAGCCGACGATGAACACCTCGCCGGCGACGACCGAGCCGACGATGGTGCAGGCCGGGGCGTTCTGATGCTCGCGCTCGCCGCTGGGCGGCGCGGCCAGCGCGTTGACCGCCTCGGACGCGGCCACGATCGCCTCGTGCATGGCCGTCTGCGGATGGGTGCCGGCCGGCAGCGCCGCCACCAGCGCGGCGCTCGCGGCGGCGGCCGCCGCCTCGGACGCCTCGTCGGGGCGGGTCGCCGAGGAGACGCCGTCACAGACGATGCCGATGGTGGCGGGGGAGCCGTCGGGCAGGGCCGAGGCGGCGACGGAGAAGCTGTCCTCGTTGCGGTGATGGCGCAGACCCCGGTCGCTGACGGCGGCGACGGAGGGCAATTCCCGCTCCATGTGGTCGCGCTCGCGCGGCTGGGCGTGCCCGCAGTGCTCGCAGTAGCCGTCGCGGTCGACCCGGCCGGTCCGGCAGGCCACGCACACCTTCCGGCGGTCGCCCGCACCGCCCGCACCGCCCGTACCTCCCACGCCGCCCGCGGCCTCGGCCGCCTGGAGCGCGGCCCGGGGATCGGGCGCGGCGAGCGTGAAGTCGCCGTCCTGCTCAGGACCGTCCGCCTCGGCGGCACCGTCCCGCTCCGGACCGTTCGCCCCCGCACCGTCCGGCGCGGACACGCCCGCCCCCGCACCGTCCAGGGCCCCGGGCACCTCGTCCGTACGCAGCGGAACCGCCGGCAGCTCCCCGCCGCCCGACGCGACGCCCGGCAGATCGCCGGGATGCTGGGTCGCCGTGGACAGCGCCTGGGGGTCCCGCGGCGGGGCCTCGGGCCAGTCCACGGGCAGCGGGAGCGGCACCGTCGGCCGGTCCGGCCGGGGCCGGGCGGCGGCCGACAGGTCGTAACCGCACGCCCCGCAGAAACGGTCCCCCGATTCGAGCGGTTCCGCGCACACGGGGCAGGTGCCCAGGGGGTGCGGGGGCTGGGGCTTCAGGGACATACTCACACCCACGTCCGGGGGCGGAAACGGTTGGCCCGCTCCACCAGTTCGATCCTCTCCTCGCCGCGCTGGGCGAGCCGGGCGAGCACCCGGTACGAGCGTTCCAGGCCGAAGCGCAGTCCGCGCTCGTCCAGTTCGCTGCCGAGCAGCAGTGTGCCGTCCGGGCCCGCGCCGGGGCTGCCGGACAGCACCCAGTCGAGCGCCGTGCCCAGCACCTCCGTCGCCAGCCGCTCACGGCGCACCGCGTCGAGCCCGAAGCCCGCGAGCGCCGAGACCTGCGCGGCGGCGGCCGTCAGGTCCGCCCCCAGCGGCTCGTTCGCCGGCCGGCGCCGCAGCCGGGCCCGTACCGCCGCGACCCGCGCCGCCGTGTAGTGGATGGACGACTCCGGTACGGACTCCAGGACCCGCACCGCGCCCGCCCGGTCGCCGGCCGCGAGCCGCACCCGGGCCAGGCCGAACGCGGCGCTCACATAGCTCGGGTCGGTCGCCCACACCAGCCGGTAGTACTCGGTCGCGTTGTCCAGCTGGCCCAGCACCTCCGCGCACACGCCGAGCGCCAGCTTGGGCGCCGGCTCGCCGGGGAAGGCGTCGTAGATCGCGTCGAAGGCGAGCGCCGCGCTCTCCCGGTCGCCGCTCGCCAGGGACGTGACGCCCCGGTACCAGACCACCCGCCAGTCGTCGCCGAAGCCCTGCTCCAGATCGGCCAGCGACCGGCCGGCCGCCCCCAGATCGCCCATCTCCAGGCGGGCCCGCAGTTCGCGCAGCCGCAGTTCGAGCGAGCTGACCGGGGCCGTGTGCAGGGCGGTGATCAGTTCGGCGGGCGCGGCGGCGAGCAGCCCGGCGAGGAAACCCGCGTTGGCGTCGCCCGGGTCGACCCGGGGCACCGGCAGCGCCAGCGTGGTCGCGGGCACGTTCAGCGGGCGCAGGAACGCGCCGCCCCGGCCGCCCACCGCCGTCGGCAGCGCCCGGCGCGCGCGCCGCGACCCCTCGGTGCGCCGCGCGCCGAGGACCGACACGTCGTCCGTCTGCTCGGCGAACAGCTCGCTGTCCGTGACCCGTACCTCGGCGCCGAACAGCGTCGACAGGGCGGGCCGGGGCCGGCCCGACTGCAGCGCCACGACCTCCCGCAGCACCCCCGTCAGCTGCTCGGCCATCTCCTGTGCCGAGCCGAACCGCCGCGCCGGGTCGGGGTCGGTGGCGCGTACGAGGAAGCGGTAGAACGACTCGTACGTCCGCAGCACCTCGATGCCGTCCGGCTCCGGCAGCGAGTCCGCGTACACGTTCGTGTAGCCCTGGAAGTCGAAGGTCAGCACCGCCAGGGTGCGCGCCACCGTGTACAGATCGCTCGCCACCGACGGGCCCAGCTCCGCGACCTCCGGCGCCTGGTAGCCGACCGTGCCGTAGATCGCCGACTCGTCGTCGTCCATCCGCCGGACCGCGCCCATGTCGATGAGCTTCAGCTGGTCCTCGGTCTGGATCGCGTTGTCGACCTTGAAGTCGCAGTAGAGCAGGTTGCGGCTGTGCAGATGGCCCAGCGCCTCCAGGGCCTCGATGCCGTACGCGCAGGCCTGCTCGACCGGCAGCGGATCGCGCCGCCCGTCGGGCGTACGGCGCTCGTTGGCGATCTCCTTGAGCGACTTGCCGCCCACGTACTCCATGACGATGTAGCCGTCCATGGAGCCGGTGCGCTGGTCCAGGTGCTCGACGAAGTTGTAGATGCGGACGATGTTCGCGTGCTCGATCTCGGCGAGGAACCGGCGCTCCGAGATGGCCGCCGCCATGGCGTCCTGGTCGCCGGTGTCGAGCAGGCCCTTGAGCACCACCCAGCGGTCCGAGACCGCCTTGTCGACGGCCAGATAGACCCAGCCGAGACCGCCGTGCGCGAGACAGCCCACCACCTCGTACTGGCCGTGCACCACGTCCCCGGCGGCCAGCTTCGGCACGAAGGAGTACGGGTGGCCGCACTTGGTGCAGAAACCCTCGGTACGGCCCTGCCGCTCGCCGCGCGAACGGCCCACCGGGGCGCCGCAGTCGGAACGCGAGCAGAATCGCTTCCTCTCCGGGACCTCCGGGTTCGCCATGACGGCCCCGCGCGGATCGGGGCGCGGCACCCCGGGCATCGTGACCAGACCGGCGCCGAGCCGGCCCCGCCCCGACTGCGCGCCCGACGAACCCGAGCTGCGCACCGACACCGAACGCACCGTGCTCTGTCCCGTCAGCGACAGGGACCGCGACAGCCGCCCGGACACCGAACGCCGGGACGCCGAGGACCGCGCGGACGCCCGCGACGAGGCGCGCGAGCCGCCGCGCACCGAAGCGCTGGCGGGTTCCCGGGCCGGCACCGCGACACCCGTCGGGTTGGCCGCGAGCACACCGCCGGGCGCGACGACCGGGGCGAGCCCGCAGGTGTCGCAGTACAGCTCGCCGCCTCCCATGTCCTCGTACGATCCCTCGCACGACGGACGCTGACAGCTGCCCACGAGGGGCTCCCCGTTCACCACTGGCTCTCCCTGCCGTCCGAACCGTCCCCCGTGCCGTGGCCGCCAGGGCCGCCAAAGCCGTTTCCGTAGCCGCTTCCGCCGCCGTGGCCCAAGCCGCCCAGGCCACCCTGGCCGACCTGGCCGCCTGGCGCACCCCCGGCGGAATCCCGCGGCGCCGACAGCGCCTCCGCCGCGGCCTGCTGGTAGCGCAGCACCGCCTGCTCGGCGACCCGCAGATCGCACGGCGCGCTCCACAGCATCCGGCGCGCCGCGTCGTACCGCTCGACCAGCAGCGGATCCTCCGCCGCGCCGAGCCGGGCCGTCTTCGCCTTGTACGCGTCGAGCCGGCCGCGCAGCTCCGCGCGCACCGCGAGCGGCGCGGTGACCGCCGTCAACGACTCGCGGGCCCGCAGGAGTTCGTCCTCCGCCTCCCGCTCCAGGGCGTCGAGCAGCGGCGACAGCCGGTGCCAGCGGGCGTGCCGGCGGTGCTCCGCGGCCGTCACGAGCCGCTCCTGGAGGGCGGTCGGCGGGCCGCTGACCGGGGGCACCTCACAGGCGGCGATCTTCGCCAGCACCTCGACACGGGCCGACCTGGCCTCCGCGAGCGTGCGATCCGCCCGCGACAGCACGTCCCGCAGCCGCAGCAGCCGGTCCTCCGCGTCCTGCCGGACCTGGAGCACCGCCTCGATCTCGCGCCGGATGTCCTCCAGGGCGAGCGCCGCCCGGTCGTACCGCCCGGTGTCCGGCCGCCCGCCGCCGGGCGCCGAACTGCCCCCGGCGAAGTGCCAGAACGCCAGCGGATCCGACACCACCTGGGTGCGCAGCGCCGCCAGCTCGGCCGTGATCTCCGCCAGATCGTCCCCGGCCGGATGCTCCCCGGGCCGCACCCCGACCGAGTGCGCCAGCGAACGCGTCCGGCCCAGCTCGGCGGCGAGCAGATCTATCCGGGCGGGCAGCGCCGACCAGACGGCGTCGGCCGTCACCACCACGTCGAGCGAACGCGCGTACAGCTCGTTCATCCGGGCGACCAGGCCCTCCAGGGTGAACGACTCGGTCAGCGCGGCCTGTTCGCCCGCCCCGCCCGGCACCTGTACATGCTCCCCGCGCAGCAGCCCGGTCAGCTCGGTCAGCTCCTCCTTGCCCGGCCAGCGCCGCCGGGAGCGCACCTCACGGGCGGCGTGCAGGGCGTCCGTGTACGCCTCGAAGCACGCCCACAGCACGGTGATCGTCCGCTCGGTGCGCTGCCAGCGGTCCCGGGTCGTCCCGGTCAGCTCGGCACCTTCGAGCAGCCTGCGGCCGGCGTGGTCCTGGAGCGCGAGGAGCGAGTCCTCGACCGCCTTGTGCTCCGCGCCGAGCCGCGCCAGCGCACGGTCCACCTCGTCCCGGTCCATCACCGGCCCGGGGAGTCCCGCGACGCCCATCGATCACCTCTTTCGTTCCGCTACTTGTACTTCGGGGCCGGCGGCCCGGATATGCCGGGCAGGTCCGCCTTCAGCCAGGTGTCGTACGCCTTCTGCCAGGGGCCCTGCCGGTAGTGCACGAGCACCTGGTTGACCCGGCGGACCAGGTCGTCGTTGCCGAGCTTGGCGGCCACCCCGTAGTACTCGGTGGTGAACGGCTTGCCCTTCAGCTCGACCGCCGGGTCCTGCGCGGCCTGGCCGGCGGCCAGCGCGTTGTCGGTGACGACCGCGTCGACCTCGCCCAGCTGGAGCCGGGCCAGACAGTCCAGCTGGTTGGGCACGGTGAGCAGGTCCGGGTCGTCCTTCGTACCGTCGCCCTTGTCCTTGTAGACCGAGCCGAACGACTCCCGCTCCAGCGCCTCGTAGGCCGTCGAACCCTCGGCCGTGCACACCCGCTTGCCGTCCAGCGAGTGGTCGTAGCCGGTGATCAGCGAGGCCCTGGGGGCGAGGACCTGCTGACCGGCCTGGAAGTAGGCGGTGGAGAAGGCCACTTGCTCGGCCCGCTTGCAGTTGATCGTCATCGTGCGCACCACGAGGTCGACCTTCCCGCTCTCCAGGGCGGCGATCCGCTGGTTGGTCGGGATGGTGCGGAAGACGATCTTGTTCTCGTCGCCGAGGATGTCCTTGGCGATGGCCCTGGCCAGGTCGATGTCAAAGCCGCGCAGCTCGCCGGGGGTCTCCTTGATCGAGCCGTCGGGCTGCCGGGTGACGGTCGGCGGAGTGCGGAAGCCCCAGTTGTAGCTGGACTGGTCGACGCCGACGACGAGCTTGCCGCGCGCCTTGATCATCGTGACCGAGGCGCCGTCGGCGCCCGAGGGGCTCAGCGACGCCTCGGGGTCGCGGCAGGAATCCGCGGCGCTCACCTGCACCAGTCCGTCCGCGCCCGCGGCGGGCCGGAGCGGCAGGTCGGTCCCGGCACCGGCGTGCGGCAGCCCGACCAGCGCGAGCGAGGCCGTCAGGGCGCACCCCAGCCCCATCGAACTTAAGCCAACATTCCCGCATCAAATGGGGCAATCGTGAACTCCTGTGACTCCAAAGGCCCTCCCGGGCGCTCGCGAGCACACTAACTCGCACA
>NZ_JBEYZX010000064.1:0-25923 GCF_040646255.1 Streptomyces sp. NPDC046203
GGGGCGGTCGGCGTGCGCCGGGCCCCCCCCAACCCCCCCCCCCGGGGGCCCGCGGGGCGGGGCGCCCCCCCCCCCCGCCCGGGGCGCCCCCGGGGGGGCGCCCCCCTTCTCGGGTGCGCTGTCAGGCGCGGGTGCGGATCAGTGCCCGTGGCAGCGGGCGACCGATCCGGCCGTCATCAGCTGCAGCCGCTGGTCGAGCCGCAGCCCTCGCAGATGTAGCAGGAGCCGGCGCGCTGCATCTTCGTACCGCAGGAGAAGCAGAGCGGGGCATCGGCCTGGATGCCCAGCTGCATCTCCACCAGCTCGGCGCTGGTGTGCGCCTGCTTCGGGGCGGGCGCGACCGGGGCGGCCGGGGCGGCGGCCTTCGGGACGGCGACGATCGCCGGCTCCTGGGCGCGCGGGGCGGACTGGGCCAGACCCTCGACGTCGAGCTCGTCCTCGGACTGCTCGTACGAACCGGTCTCGAGGTGGCGCTGACGCTCCTCGGCGGAGTGGATGCCGAGGGCGGAGCGGGTCTCGAACGGCAGGAAGTCGAGCGCCAGGCGGCGGAAGATGTAGTCGACGATCGACTGCGCCATCCGCACGTCCGGGTCGTCCGTCATGCCGGCCGGCTCGAAGCGCATGTTGGTGAACTTCGAGACGTACGTCTCCAGCGGCACGCCGTACTGCAGACCGACGGAGACCGCGATGGAGAAGGCGTCCATCATGCCGGCGAGGGTCGAACCCTGCTTGGACATCTTCAGGAAGACCTCGCCGAGACCGTCGTCCGGGTAGGAGTTGGCGGTCATGTAGCCCTCGGCGCCACCGACGGTGAAGGAGGTGGTGATCCCCGGGCGGCCCTTCGGCAGACGCTTGCGGACCGGACGGTACTCGACGACCTTCTCGACCGCCGTGCGAATGGTCTCCTCGGCCTTCGCCGTGACCTCGGCCTTCTCGTCCTCCTTCTTCTTGGCGGAGAGCGGCTGGCCGACCTTGCAGTTGTCGCGGTAGATCGCGAGCGCCTTGACGCCCAGCTTCCACGCCTCGTAGTAGATCTCCTCGACCTCCTCGACGGTCGCCGTCTCCGGCATGTTGACCGTCTTGGAGATGGCGCCGGAGATCCAGGGCTGGATGGCGGCCATCATGCGGACGTGGCCCATCGGGGAGATGGCGCGCTCGCCCATGGCGCAGTCGAAGACCTCGTAGTGCTCGGTCTTCAGGCCGGGGGCGTCGATCACGTTGCCGTGCTCGGCGATGTGGGCGACGATCGCCTCGACCTGCTCCTCGTGGTAACCGAGGCGGCGCAGGGCCTGCGGAACGGTGCCGTTGACGATCTGCATCGAGCCGCCGCCGACGAGCTTCTTGAACTTGACCAGGGCCAGGTCGGGCTCGACGCCGGTGGTGTCGCAGGACATCGCGAGACCGATGGTGCCGGTCGGGGCGAGCACGGACGCCTGGGAGTTACGGAAGCCGTTCTTCTCGCCGAGGCGCAGGACGTCCTGCCATGCCTCGGTGGCGGCGGCCCACACCGCGGTGTCCATCGCGTCCATACGGACGGCGGCGGCGTTGGCGTCGGCGTGCTGCTTCATGACGCGCTGGTGCGCCTCGGCGTTGCGGGCGTAGCCGTCGTAGGTGCCGACGACGGCGGCCAGCTCGGCGGAGCGGCGGTAGGCCGTGCCGGTCATCAGGGAGGTGATGGACCCGGCGAGGACACGGCCGCCCTCGGAGTCGTACGCGTGGCCGGTGGCCATCAGCAGGGCGCCGAGGTTGGCGTAGCCGATGCCGAGCTGGCGGAAGGCGCGGGTGTTCTCGCCGATCTTCTGGGTCGGGAAGTCCGCGAAGCAGATGGAGATGTCCATGGCCGTGATGACCAGCTCGACGACCTTGGCGAAGCGCTCGGCGTCGAACTTCTGCTCGCCCTTGCCGTCGTCCTGAAGGAACTTCATCAGGTTCAGCGAGGCGAGGTTGCAGGACGTGTTGTCCAGGTGCATGTACTCGCTGCACGGGTTCGACGCGGTGATCCGGCCGGACTCGGGGCAGGTGTGCCACTTGTTGATCTGGTCGTCGTACTGGATGCCCGGGTCGGCACAGGCCCACGCGGCCTCGGCGATCTTACGGAAGAGCGACTTGGCGTCGACCTCCTCGATGACCTCGCCGGTCATACGGGCACGCAGGCCGAACTGGCCGCCCTTCTCGACCGCGGTCATGAACTCGTCGTTCACGCGGACCGAGTTGTTGGCGTTCTGGTACTGGACGGACGTGATGTCGTCGCCGCCCAGGTCCATGTCGAAGCCCGCGTCGCGCAGGACGCGGATCTTCTCCTCCTCGCTGACCTTCGTCTGGATGAAGTCCTCGATGTCGGGGTGATCGACGTCGAGCACGACCATCTTGGCGGCGCGGCGGGTGGCGCCACCGGACTTGATGGTGCCGGCGGAGGCGTCGGCGCCGCGCATGAAGGAGACCGGGCCGGAGGCGTTGCCACCGGAGGACAGCAGCTCCTTGGAGGAGCGGATACGGGAGAGGTTCAGGCCGGCGCCGGAGCCGCCCTTGAAGATCATGCCCTCTTCCTTGTACCAGTCGAGGATCGACTCCATGGAGTCGTCGACGGCCAGGATGAAGCAGGCGGAGACCTGCTGGGGCTGCGGGGTGCCGACGTTGAACCAGACGGGGCTGTTGAAGCTGAAGATCTGGTGCAGGAGGGCGTAGGCCAGCTCGTGCTCGAAGATCTCGGCGTCGGCGGGGGAGGCGAAGTACGCGTACTCCTCGCCGGCCTTGCGGTACGTCTTGACGATCCGGTCGATGAGCTGCTTGAGACCGGTCTCGCGCTGCGGGGTGCCGACGGCCCCGCGGAAGTACTTGCTGGTGACGATGTTGACCGCGTTCACCGACCAGAAGTCGGGGAACTCGACGCCACGCTGCTCGAAGTTGATCGAGCCGTCGCGCCAGTTGGTCATGACGACGTCACGGGGCTCCCAGCTCACCTCGTCGTACGGATGCACGCCGGGGGTGGTGTGGATGCGCTCGATACGCAGGCCCTTGCTGGCCTTGGTTCCCTTGGCGCGGGAACCACGTGCCGGACCGCTCGCCGTCTCTGTCATGCCGCCTCCCATATACGGGCAAAACACCCTGAAGCGCCCGGAAAATTCCAGGGCTCTGGTTCTGTACTGCTGTCTGTACTGCTAAGCCACGAGCAGCTCACGGCCGCTCGGGGCATGTCTTTCACCGGCCGCTCGGCGGCCGGTCTCCGGACCATGACGGTCCGGCCCCACCACCGGTCAGTCGGTGGCGGGCGCGGGGGTGGGAACCGAGACCCCAGGGGTCGTTCCGGTCCCGCCGCCGGCGGGAGGCCGCTCGCGGAGTTCCACGACGGCGGCCTCGAAGTCTTCGAGGCTCTCGAACGCCTTGTAGACGGACGCGAACCGCAGGTACGCGACGAGGTCGAGCTCCTGCAGCGGGCCGAGGATGGCCAGACCCACGTCGTGGGTGGTCAGTTCGGCACTGCCGGTGGCACGCACCGCCTCCTCGACCCGCTGGCCGAGCTTGGCGAGGGCGTCCTCCGTGACGGGACGTCCCTGACACGCCTTGCGCACGCCCGAGATGACCTTGGTGCGGCTGAAGGGTTCGGTGACCCCGGACCGCTTCACCACCATGAGCGAGCACGTCTCCACCGTCGTGAAACGACGGGAGCAGTCGGGGCACTGGCGGCGGCGTCGGATCGACGTTCCGTCGTCGGTGGTGCGACTGTCGACGACACGGCTGTCGGGGTGCCTGCAGAAGGGGCAGTGCATTGGTTCCGACCCTCCCTCATGGCACGACTGAACAACTTCGCCGGGCCCGTCAAGAGCCCCTCGAAGCGACCACCAGCATAGGCGATGCGACGACCCTCGACCGACCACGGACCACTACTGGTGGGTGGCGGATGCAATCCAACCACTAGATCTTGGGTCGGTCCGCGATTTCGGCCCTCTGCGCGTGTCTCCGGCGCGGCCGCCTGTCAAAGGTACGGGAACGGCCCGGCGGCGCGGACGCCGGGGTCGCCGGCGCGGGAGCCGGGACGGCGTACGAGTGGCACGAAAGCGGCATGGGGACGACACGGGAACAGTGCGGGGACGGCTCCAGAACGACTCCAGAACGGCTCCGGGGCGACGCCGCCGCGGGGTCGCGACGGCACCCGGGCGACCGCGAAAACGGCTCCGAAACGGCCCGCGAACCGACCCGGAAGTGCCCCGGAACCGACCCCGAAACCACTCCTGAACCGACCCGGACCCGGCCCGTGAACAGCGCCACGCCGTGCGCCGCGCCACACCTTCGCGACCCGCCGCCGAAGGCTACCGTAATGACCGTTTTGAGGTGGCAGCGACGGATCCGCGCATACACCCACCCGTAGGCACGCGTAAGACGAAAGGCGAATTTTCACTCGAACGTGTGTTTGGCGCAACCTTTCGAAAGCTACTACCGTTGTGCCAGCCAGGGAGACCATTCGAGAGGGGCCGCCGACGTGACCACCACCGCTGACAGTGCCACCATCACTGCCCAGGACCGCTCCCAGGGCCGATTCGAACCGGTACACGCGATGAACGACTCAGCCATGAACGGGGAGGGGGAGCCGGGCCGACCCGCCCGCTCGCTCCCCGGACGACCTCCCGGGATCAGGGCCGACAGTTCGGGCCTCACCGATCGCCAGCGCCGGGTGATCGAGGTCATCCGCGACTCGGTGCAGCGTCGTGGCTATCCGCCGTCGATGCGCGAGATCGGCCAGGCCGTCGGACTCTCCAGCACCTCCTCCGTGGCCCATCAGCTGATGGCCCTGGAGCGCAAGGGCTTCCTCCGCCGCGACCCGCACCGTCCCCGGGCGTACGAGGTCCGCGGCTCCGACCAGCCGAGCACGCAGCCCACGGACACCACGGGCAAGCCCGCCGCGTCCTACGTGCCCCTGGTCGGCCGGATCGCGGCCGGCGGGCCCATCCTGGCCGAGGAGTCCGTCGAGGACGTCTTCCCGCTCCCCCGGCAGCTGGTCGGCGACGGTGAGCTGTTCGTCCTCAAGGTCGTCGGCGACTCCATGATCGAGGCCGCCATCTGTGACGGCGACTGGGTCACGGTCCGCCGCCAGCCCGTCGCGGAGAACGGCGACATCGTGGCCGCCATGCTCGACGGCGAGGCCACGGTCAAGCGCTTCAAGCGCGAGGACGGCCATGTCTGGCTGCTGCCGCACAACGCCGCGTACCAGCCGATCCCCGGCGACGAGGCCACCATCCTCGGCAAGGTCGTCGCCGTACTGCGACGGGTGTGACCCCACCTCGTCCGCCCTGGACCAGGGCCCCGGACCCACTGCGCCGGTTCCGGGGTCCTGTCGCGTGTTCCGCGCGTTCCGGGCCCCACCGCGGTCCCCCAGACGCCCCGGACGCCCCGGAGCGCCCTGGAGCCACCCGCCGAAGCCCGTCAGGCCCCGCACCGGATCTCCGGTGCGGGGCCTGACGGGCTTCGCGCGTCTCTACGCGTCCGCCTCCGCCTCGGCGGCCCGCGTGGCCGCCGCGTCGATGGCCGCCAGCGACTTCCGTACCTGGTTGCGGTCCGTCGTGTACCAGAAGTCCGGCAGCGATGCCTTCAGATAGCTGCCGTAGCGCGCGGTCGCGAGCCGAGGGTCGAGCACGGCGACCACACCGCGGTCCCCCGTCGCCCGGACCAGCCGGCCGGCGCCCTGCGCCATCAGGAGCGCCGCGTGCGTGGCGGCCACCGCCATGAAGCCGTTGCCCCCGGCGTCCTCGACCGCCTTCTGCCGGGCGCTCATCAGCGGGTCGTCCGGGCGCGGGAAGGGGATCTTGTCCATGACGACCAGCTGACAGCTCGCACCGGGCACGTCCACGCCCTGCCAGAGCGAGAGCGTGCCGAAGAGACAGGTCTTCGGGTCGGCCGCGAACTTCTTGATCAGCTCGCCGAGAGTGTCCTCGCCCTGGAGCAGGATCGGCAGCTCCGGAATCCGGGTGCGCAGCTCCTCGGCGGCCAGCTGGGCGGCCCGCATCGAGGAGAACAGCCCGAGCGTCCGGCCGCCGGCGGCCTGCATCAGCTCGGTCAGCTCGTCGAGCATGTCGCCTCGGTCGCCGCCGCGGGTGGGCGGGTTCAGGTGCTTGGCGACGTAAAGGATCCCCTGCCGGGGGTAGTCGAACGGCGAGCCGACATCGAGGCCCTTCCACACGGGCAGGTCGTCGCCGCGCGTGCCCTCCGGGGCGAGGCCGAGCGAGGCCCCCACACCGTTGAAGTCGCCGCCCAGCTTGAGAGTGGCCGAGGTCAGGACCACCGAGCGGTCCGTGAACAGCTTGTCCCGCAGCAGCCCCGAGACGTTCAGCGGCGCGACCCGCAGCGAGGCGCCGAAGCGGTCGTGGCGCTCGTACCAGACCACGTCGTACTCCGAGCCCTGGGTGATCCGCTCGGCCACCCCGTGCACGGTCTCCACCGAGGCCATGGCCTGCTTGCGCACCGCGTCCTCGTCCGTGACCGAGCGGTCGCGGGTGGTGCCGAGGGCGGTGATCACGGCCCGCGCGGCGTCGCGCAGTGCCATGAGCGCGAAGCCGAGGTCCTCGGGGATCTCCTCCAGGCGGCCCGGCAGGGCCAGCTCCATCAGCTTCTCGAAGCCCTCGGCGGCGGTCTGGAGCTGGTCGGCGGTCTTCTCGTCGACCAGCTTCGCGGCGCGCCGCACGGCCCGGTTGACCTGCCCCGGGGTCAGCTCGCCGGTGGCGACGCCGGTCACCCGGGAGACCAGTTCGTGGGCCTCGTCGACGATCAGCACCTCGTGCTGCGGCAGCACCGGGGCGCCCTCGATCGCGTCGATCGCGAGCAGCGCGTGGTTGGTGACGACGACCTCGGCGAGCTTGGCCCGCTCCCGGGCCGCCTCCGCGAAGCACTCCGGGCCGTACGCGCACTTGCTCGCGCCCAGGCACTCGCGCGAGGCGACCGACACCTGGGCCCAGGCCCGGTCGGAGACACCGGGGGTGAGATCGTCCCGGTCCCCGGTCTCGGTCTCGTCGGACCAGTCGCGCAGCCGCAGCAGGTCCTGGCCGAGCTTGCTGGTGGGGGCGGCCGCCTCGAACGGGTCGAAGAGGCCGTCCTCCTCGTCCTGCGGCACGCCCTCGTGGAGCCGGTGCAGACAGAGGTAGTTCGACCGGCCCTTGAGCATGGCGAACTCGGGACGGCGGCGCAGCTGCGGGTGCAGCGCCTCGACCGTGCGCGGCAGGTCGCGCTCGACGAGCTGGCGCTGGAGCGCCAGCGTCGCCGTGGCGACCACCACCCGGTCCCCGTGCGCCAGCGCCGGAACGAGATAGCCGAGGGACTTGCCGGTGCCGGTGCCGGCCTGGACGAGCAGGTGCGAACCGTCGTCGATGGCCTCGGCCACGGACTCGGCCATGGTGACCTGGCCGGGGCGCTCCACACCGCCGACGGCGGAGACGGCGGCGTGGAGGAGATCGGGAAGGGATGGCTTCGTCATAGCCCTTCCAGACTACGGGGCGGCACCGACAGCCGGGTCCGCCTTCCCCAGGTCACGCGAGCGGATTCGGCACGGTCCCGTGGACGGCCGCGTGGGGCCGCTCGGGGCGGTCGCGGTAGCCGTCGAGATGGAGCCGGTTGCGGTTGAGACAGAGCCGGTCGATCCGCGGGGTGAGCAGATCGAACAGCTCGAACCGTTCCTTCAGCTCCGGGAAGCGGCCCTGGTGGCGCAGGATCTCGGCGCGCAGCAGGTCCCAGAAATCGCGCTCGGGTACGTGGAGTTGTTCCTCGAACAGCGGAGCCAGATAACGGAACACACCGACGAACAGACCCGAATGGATGAACTGGGTGAGGAAGTCCGGCTCTTCGGTGAGCAGCACGGCACGGACGTCGTCCGGCATCGTGTCGTGTTCGGGCAGCGGCACGGCGCTGACGTTCACGTCGTCCACGAAGTCCTTGATCGCCAGCCGGACCGGCACGTCCTGCTCGTCGTAGACGACGATGGCGTTCTCGCCGTGCGGGGAGAAGACCGTGCCGTACCGGTAGAGGCAGTGCAGCAGCGGTGGCAGTAGAGCTGCGAAGAGCCGCCGGAGCCAGGCCCGGGGCGCGAGGCCCGAGCGCGCGACGAGTTCGGCGACGAAGGCCCGGCCCGCCGGGTCGGTGTGCAGCAGCGCGGCGAGGGTGCGGGCGCGTTCGCCCGGCGGCAGCCGCAGCGGTTCGCGCCAGATCGCGCCGAGGAGTTCCTTGTACTGGTACGGGACTTCGGGCAGCCGGTCGTACAGCGGATGCCGGACGGTGACGGACGCGACCTCGCCGAGGAGGATCAGCCGGCACTCGTCGCGCAGGAACGGGTCCCTGTCGCACAGGCTCTGGACCCAGGCGGTGAGGGCGGGCGCGGCAAGGGTCCGCTCGGTCGGAAGGCCGCGCCAGACCAGCGTGTTGAGGACGGAGAGCGGCAGTTTGACGGTGAACCGGTCGGGACGGCTGAGGTTGAGGAAGGTACGGACGGACTGCTGCGGCAGCCGCACGTCGCCGTCGGTGGGGAGCGGGACGATGGCGCCGGAGGCGATCGCGGGCGCGTACAGCGGCAGCAGGGTCTCGTCCCACTGCCAGGGGTGGACCGGCAGCAGGAGGTAGGCGTCGGGGTCGAGGCTGCGGGCGCGCAGCACGGCGCGGTAGCGCTCGCGGACCTCGCGGCCGAGTTCCCGGGCGTAGAGCCGGCCGGGGGTGGCGAGGGCGGGCACGCCCCGGTAGGCGGCGAGGCGGGTGCTGACGGCGATCCACGGCAGCGGTGTGGGGCGGCGGGCCTCGGGGGCCCAGCGGGCGGCGTCGGTGCCGGCGAAGCCGACGCGGCCCTTGTTGAGGACGATCCAGGGGTGGCCCGTCTGATGGCCTTCGAGCTCGGCGTACCCGAGCTCGGCGAGGCGGGCGGCGGGCAGGGCGGTGTGGTCGAGCCGGGCGTCGGCGGCGAGGGTGGTGGTGAGCTCGCGGATGAGATGGCCGAGGGTGGCGCCGTCGAGGTCGAGGAGACGGCGGGCCCGGACGAGGAAGTCGAGGGGGTCGGTGGCGGGCCGCCCGTCGAGGGTGAGCGAGTCGGGGTCGACGCGCCAGCCTCGGTACGCGCCGCGGCGGGCGGTGAAGGCGAGGGTGGCACCGTCGTCGAGCGTGAGGGTGTACGGGGCGGGGGCGGCGCCGCTCGGCGCGCTGCCGGGTTCCGTGCCGCCGGGGACCGCGGGGACGGCGTCCGGGGCAGGTCTCGGGACGACGATCTCCTCGTAGGCGAACTCCGCGAGGGCCTTCGCGAACAGTCGGGAGGCCACGCGGTTCCACCGCTCGGAGGTCAGCTCGGGGGGACAGAACAGGCCCGGCGACGTCGGCGGGGTGGGCGGGGTGGGCGGTGCGGAGTCGTGGGGTGCAGGGGACGTCGACACGAGGACTCCTCAGGGTGGGACCGCCGTGGGTGGGCGGTCGGATGAGCGGTCGGTGACGGGTGGGGCGGTGAGCGGGGGCGCGGCCGGGGTGGGACGAGCCGGTGGCTGAAGCCGGAACGGCCCCGGCCGGGGGCCGGGGCGAGTCGGGGCGGGCCGGGTCGGACCGCATGGTGATCGGGTCGGGTCGGATGGTGATCGGGTCGGAGGGGATGGAAATCGGCGCGGGTCGGAGGGGAATCGGGGCGGAAACGGCAGCGCTCGGAGAAGGTGTCGGTCAGAGCAGGTGGCTCAGGGCGCGCTCGCGGATCATCAGCGCGGCCCTCTTGTCGGGCAGGTCGACCTCCGCGTCGAACCGGAATCCGGCCCCGAGGAACGCGGCGACGGACGGCGTGTTGCGCAGGTCGGGTTCGGCGAGGACCCGGGTGCAGCGGGGCCGGTGGTCGAGCACCAGGTCGGCGACGGCCCGCAGCAGCGTGGTGCCGAGGCCCCGGCCCCGGTCGGTGCCGCCTCCGATGAGCAGGTGGACGCCGGTGTCGTGGGGCCGCGCGGGGTAGTGGGCGGCGAGCGGGTCGAGATCGGCGCGGTAGATCTCGAAGTAGCTCATCGGGGTGCCGTCGAGGACACCGAGGCAGGGCACGCTGCGTCCGTCGCCGTCGAGCTGGGCGCGCAGATGGGCGGCGGTGACGCCCGGCGGCCCGTCGAGTTCCCAGAAGGCGGCCACGGCGGGCTCGTTCATCCAGCGGGTGAGAAGCGGCAGGTCGTGGTCGAGGCGTACGGGCACGAGCCGGAAGCGGCCGGCCGGGGTGGTGGCCGGCGCCCAGCCCGCGATGCCGTCGAGCGGGTCGCCGGGCGGGGCGCCCATCGGGCCGCCCGGCGCGGTATCGGAGGCAGCGCCGGACGGCTCGCCGGACCCGGTCCGCCGCTGCCCGGGTGGGTGCGGCTCCGTGGCGGGGTCGGTGCGCGGGCCGGCGCCGGGTGGGTTCGCGGTGCCGGGGTGCGCTGCGCGGGGAGGCACGGGGCCCTCCTCTCGGGGGTCGGTGGATCGGGTACGAGGGCGCGCACGAGGGCGGGTACGCGGCCCGGCGGGCCGGCCAGGCCGGCCGGGCGGGGCCTGACCGCGTACCTCCGGGTGCACGGCCGGCCCCGGTGTCCGCCCGCCCCGACGGAGGCGCCGTCCTGCGGGCGGACACCGGACAAGCCGGGCAGGCGGACAGACGGACAAGCCCCGGCCCCGGTTCCGATTCCGGCCCCGGGGCCCGGCCGGTTCAGTCGCGCAGCGGGTTGGCGATCGTGACGTACACGGACTGGGTGTCGACGGGGCCGACCAGCTCGTCGAGGCCGTGCAGCCGGGTGAGCAGATTGGCCTTGCAGCGCAGCGCCCGCGCTTCGAGAAGCCGGTGCGGCAGCGGGGAGCCGAGGCCGGTGGCGCCGGCGAGGAAGCGGCGCAGGGCGGCGAGCAGCACGCGCTCGTCGGCGAGGCCCTGGGAGCCGAACGCGCCGATCAGCCCCAGGACGTTATTGATGCCGACGTAGTAGGCGAACCGTTCGTCGGTGACCTCGTCGGAGACGAAGGTGTCGCTGACGGCACCGATGCCGGGGAGCCGGCGGGTCAGCTCCTCGCGGTGGGACTCCCGGAAGTAGTAGCCCTGGTTGTCGCGGTAGCGGCCGCCGGTGGGCCAGCCCTCGGGGTCGAGGAGGACCAGGGTGTTCTGCTGGTGGGCCTCCAGCGCGATGCCGGCCTGCCCGTCGAGCCAGAGCAGCGGGCGGATGACGAGGTCGAGGTAGCGCAGGAACCACTCGGCGGCGACGGCCGGGACGCCTCGGCCGGTCCGGGCGGCGAGCCCGTGCACCACGTTCTCCAGCCGCGACCGCATCCTCGGGTCGCCGGGCCAGGGCCGCGGGGCGGTGAGGGCGGCGACGCAGACGGCGTCGTCGCCGAGGGCGAAGGGGTTGTGCCGGATCATGACGTCGAGCCCGGGGACCGGTTCGCCGTCGGGGGTGTCGACCGCGAGCCAGGCCGGGTCGCGGACGATGTCGAAGCGGGGATGGGCGGCCTGCCACTCGTCGGCGAGGCCGGTGCGCAGCAGCCGGTGCACCTCGACGCCTCGGTGGAGTTCCTTGCGCAGGTTCTCGCGGCGGGAGTTGGTGATCCGCACGCCGAGGGAGAGCTTGAGCATGGCGGGGGCGCCGGGGCGGTGCACGGTGCGGACCGAGGAGGTGGGGTGCCAGTGCTCCCCGTACGGGCCGAGGTCGTGGAGCAGTCCGGCGTCGAGCAGGGCGGCCACGGCGGGGCGCTGCCGCAGCTCGCGGGCCTGCCAGGGGTGCAGGGGCAGGGCGGCGGTGCCGGTGGGCAGGGCGAGTCCCTCGGCGAGGCCGGCGGTGAGCCGGGGCGCCGGTACGGGCCGGCCCTGCTCCGTCCAGGCGGAGTCGGCGGCGAGGACGCGGGGGTCGACGGCCATCCAGTGCAGCGGGAAGGAGCCGTGCGTCTCGGGCGAGTAGCGGCGGGCCTCGGAGTCGGACAGGCCCTCGCGGCTCTTCGGGGTGGGGTGCAGCGGGTGGCCGAGCAGCAGGGACTGTTCGGCGGTGAGGAAGAGGTCGGCATCGGGGCGGGGGCCCGGGTCGCGGCGGCGGGTGGTGAGGAATTCGGCCGTACGGCGGGCGGAGTCGGCGACCCGGCCGACGAGTTCGGTGCCCTCGGGGCGGCCGGTCTCCCGGCTGAGCAGGGCCGCGAGGGTGACGGCGTCGACGGCCGGCGCGCCGGCCGGGAGTCCGTCGAGGACGGGGGTGCCGAACCGGTGCCAGCCGGTGGGCGACCAGTGGTGGACCGGGACGAGCAGGGTGGCGCCGCTGGCGGTGAGGGGGACGCGCAGGGTGGTGCCGTCGGGTGCGGGCAGGCCGTTCTCCCGTACCCAGCAGCGCAGCAGGTTCTCGGCGGCGGCACTGTCGGCGGCCCGCGCGGGGTCCGGGTCGTCCAGCGGGTCGGCGCCGGGGCCGTACGCCATGAGTGCCTCGGGGGTGAGCGTGGTGGTGGTCCGCTCGTACGGGGCGGGGTGGCCGGCCTGCAACTGGCGCGGCACCGTCGGATCGGCGGTCGCCGTCCCGCCGCGGCCGTCGGCCGTCTCGAACGGTGTGGGGGTGACGGCGCCTGTGGGGGTCGGGTTCACGGGGTCTTCCTTGAGAGGGGAAAGGGCCGGGTGGGGGAACGTCGGTCCAGGGGTGCGGCAGGGTGTCAGCGGGGTGGCCGCGCGGCGGCGGGCCGGTTCTGGTGGGCCTGTGCGGCCGCGGCCAGCGCGTCGGCGAAGCGGTCGAGGACGGCGGCGGCCTGCTCGTCGGTGAGGGTGAGCGGGGGCAGCAGCCGGACGACGGCGTTGTGCCGGCCGCCGAGTTCGACGATGAGGCCCCGGTCGAGGCAGGCACGCCGTACGGTGTCGGCGAGGCCGGGGTCGGGCGGCGGCACGAGGCCGCCGGGGCCCATGCCCTCGGGGTCGACGAGTTCGATTCCGATCATCAGACCGCGACCTCGGACATCGCCCACGCAGGGGTGGGCGGCGGCGAGCCCCTGAAGCTGCGCGAGCATCCGGGCGCCGAGGAGACCGGCCCGTTCGGCGAGCCCGTTCTCCCGTACGTACGCGAGGGTGGCCGCGCCCGCGGCCATGGCGAGCTGGTTGCCGCGGAAGGTGCCCGCGTGGGCGCCGGGCTCCCAGGCGTCGAGCGCGGACCGGTAGACGACGACGGCGAGCGGCAGCGAGCCGCCGATGGCCTTGGACAGGACCATCACATCGGGCACGATCCCGCTGTGCTCGACGCCCCAGAAGGCACCGGTGCGGCCGACGCCGGTCTGGACCTCGTCGGCGATCAGCGGGATCGAGCATGCCTCGGTGAGCGCGCGCATCCGCCGCAGCCAGCCGTCGGGGGCGGGGATGACGCCGCCCTCGCCCTGGACCGGTTCCAGGATCATCCCGGCGGGGTCGGGGACGCCGCTCTTGGGATCGTCGAGGAGGTTCTCGGTCCAGCGGGCGGCGATCTCGGCGCCGCGCTCGCCCCCGATGCCGAAGGGGCAGCGGTAGTCGTGCGGATAGGGCAGCCGGGCGGTGGCGCGGACGCCGGTGGCGCCGCCGGAGACGTCGAGGGCGCCCGCGGTCATCCCGTGGTACGCGCCGGTGAAGGACAGCACGTCGTGCCGGCCGGTCGCGGTACGGACGAGTTTGAGGGCGGCCTCGACGGCGTCGGTGCCGGCCGGGCCGCAGAACTGGATCCGGGCGTCGGCGGCGAGTTCGCCGGGGAGCGTGGCGAACAGCTCCGTCGTGAAGGCGTCCTTGACCGGGGTCGCGAGGTCCAGGACGTGCAGGGGCGCGCCCGAGTCGAGAACCTTGCGGATGGCTTCGAGGACGACGGGGTGGTTGTGGCCGAGCGCCAGGGTGCCCGCGCCCGACAGACAGTCGAGGTAGCGGCGGCCGTCGGCGCCCTCGATGGTCAGGCCCCGGGCCCGGACGGGGACGATCGGCAGCGAACGGGCGTAGGTGCGGGCGGCGGACTCGCGCTGGGTCTGGCGGCGCAGGATCCCCTCATGGGCGCCCGGGCCGGTGGCGCCGCCGGTCGTACCGGTCGCGCCCCCGGTCGTACCGGTCGTACCGGTCGCGCCCCCGGTCGTACCGGCCGCGCCGCCGGTCATGCAGCCGGTCGTGCCGGAGTCCGGGCTCCCGTCCCCCCTCCCCCTCCTCGTGTCGGTGCGGTCCCCGGAGCGGTCTTCGCCCCGGGTCTCGCGGCACTCCTCGCGGGTCCGCGCGACCGGCGGTACGGCCGGAGCTGGTTCGGTGACGGCCACGGCTCGGTGTCCTCCAGCGGTGACGGAACGGATGCCTCCGGACGGCCGCGCGGCGGGCTGACGGCACCGGCCGTACCGCCTCCGTGTCCTCGAAGGCGGCGCGCCCGGCGCCCTTCCCCCGGCGTGCCCTTCGGCTCACTCGGTGTACGGGGCAGGCCTGATGACGGCCCGAAGGCCGCCGTCGTGTCCCCCGTCCGTACCAACGACGCGGAGTGCCCCGAATCACGGTCGGCGGCGGAGTTCCTCCACGGGTTCCTCCATGGGTTCCTCCGGCGGTCCCCCCGCGGGTTCCCCGGACGGCCCCTCCGCTCGCCCTGATCACAACCCCGCAACAGCCTGTACGGAGCGGAACCGCGGACCTGGCTCGTGCCGTCCCCACCCGCACCGGCATAGTGGGGACTTCGCGCGGCGCGGCTTTCGCGCCGCCGCTCTTCACACCGCACTAGTTGACGTAGTTCCCAGGGGGATCACGAGATGCGATCGATTCGTCCGCTGCTGCTCGCGGCATCCGCCGTCGCGGCGCTGACGCTGACGGCGACGGCCTGCGGGCCGACCGAGGACAACGCGGGGGGTGACAAGCCCAGCGCCGCCGTGGATCCGACCGCGAACGGCAAGATCACGATTCCGGACGACCTGAAGCAGCGGCTGAAGGAGCACGGGATCGACATGGACAAGTGGCGCGGGGGCGAATGGAAGAACTGGGACCGGGCCACATGGCTGCGTGAGGCGAAGGACTACGTCAACCCGATCATCGAGGGCCTGTGGGACCCGGACCGGATGCGCGACGCCGAGCGCCCGGACAAGCCGGTCGACCCCGAGGACATCTCCGGTGACAAGGGCGTGACGGACCCGACCCCGGCCGTGGTGCCGGCGAAGGCCGTGCCCGCGCCGTACCACGGCTCGGCGCCCGCCTCCGGCAAGGTCTTCTTCGACAGCCCCGAGGGCTCGATGGTCTGCTCGGCGACCGTGGTGAAGGACCCGGCGCACCCGGGCAAGTCGAACATGGTCTGGACGGCCGGCCACTGCGTGCACGCGGGCAAGAAGGGCGGCTGGTACCGCAACATCGCCTTCGTCCCGTCGTACAACGACGCGGGCAAGCCGACCTCGGCGCTGGAGCAGGCGACCCGCGAGGAGATCGCTCCGTACGGCGTGTGGTGGAGCGACTGGGCGCAGACCTCCGACCAGTGGATCGCCGGCGGCGGCCAGACCGGCGGCCAGGGCGCCCCGTACGACTTCGCGGTGCTGCATGTGACGCCGGAGAAGGGCTCCACGGGCAAGTCCCTGGAGGAGACGGTCGGCGCCGCGCTTCCCGTGGAGTTCAACGCCCCGGCCGTGCCGAAGATCGCGAGCATGACGGCGACCGGCTATCCGGCGGGCAAGCCCTTCGACGGGCAGAAGATGTTCCAGTGCGCGGACAAGCCGGGCCGGCTGTCCGTGGAGATGGACCAGCCGACGATGTACCGGATCGGGTGCTCGATGACCGGTGGTTCATCCGGTGGCGGCTGGGTCGCCACGGGCCAGGACGGCAAGCCGGCGCTGGTGTCGAACACCTCGATCGGTCCGGTGACGGCGGGCTGGCTGGCCGGTCCGCGGCTCGGCCCGGAGGCCAAGACGCTGTACGACAAGATGAGCGCGAAGTACGCCAACCGCTGACCCGGTCGGCCTGACGGCCCGGCGGGGACTCCTCGGAGTTCCCGGCCGGGCCGTTTCGCGTGTACGGGGGCGCGTCTCCAAGCCGGGCCCCACCCGGTCCGGAGCCCTACCCCCACCACGCCGAAGGCGCCGGCCGTCCGCCTGAGCGGGGGCGGCCGGCGCCTTCGGTGAAGCCGGGCCGGAGCCGGGCCGGGGGACCAGGGTCCACCGGCCGTGCGGGTCAGTGCGCGGCGGGTACGAACGGTGCGAACAGGGCCGCCAGTTCCTCGTGGACCCGCGCCTTGAGCAGGGTGCCGTCCGGGGTGTGCTCCTCGGAGATCACCTCGCCCTCGACGTGTGCCCGCGAGACGAGACCGCCCCGCGTGTACGGCACGAGGACCTCGATCTCGACCTGCGGCCGGGGCAGTTCGGCGTCGATCCGGGCGAGCAGTTCCTCCATGCCCTCGCCCGAGCGGGCGGAGACGGCGAGGGAGTGCTTCTCGGTCCGCAGCAGCCGCTGGAGCACCAGCGGGTCGGCCGCGTCCGCCTTGTTGACGACCACGATCTCCGGCACGTTCACCGCGCCGACCTCGCGGAACACCTCGCGTACGGCCGCGAGCTGCTCCTCCGGGGCCGGGTGCGAACCGTCCACCACGTGCAGGATCAGGTCGGCGTCGGCGACCTCCTCCATCGTGGAGCGGAACGCCTCGACCAGGTGGTGGGGCAGATGCCGGACGAAGCCGACGGTGTCCGCCAGGGTGTAGGCGCGGCCGGTGGGCGTCTCGGCCCGCCGGACGGTCGGGTCGAGGGTGGCGAACAGCGCGTTCTCCACCAGCACGCCCGCGCCCGTGAGGCGGTTGAGCAGGGACGACTTGCCGGCGTTGGTGTAACCGGCGATGGCGACCGACGGCACCTTGTTACGGCGCCGCTCCTGCCGCTTGACGTCACGGCCGGTCTTCATCTCCGCGATCTCACGGCGCATCTTCGCCATCTTCTCGCGGATCCGTCGCCGGTCCGTCTCGATCTTGGTCTCACCGGGACCACGGGTGGCCATGCCGCCACCGCCGCCGCCACCCATCTGCCGGGAGAGCGACTGACCCCAGCCGCGCAGTCGCGGCAGCATGTACTGCATCTGCGCGAGCGCGACCTGCGCCTTGCCCTCACGGGACTTGGCGTGCTGGGCGAAGATGTCGAGGATCAGGGCGGTCCGGTCGACCACCTTGACCTTGACGACGTCTTCGAGGGCGATCAGCTGACCGGGGCTCAGCTCACCGTCGCAGACGACGGTGTCGGCGCCGGTCTCCAGGACGATGTCCCGCAGTTCCTTCGCCTTGCCCGAGCCGATGAACGTGGCCGGGTCCGGCTTGTCACGGCGCTGGATGACACCGTCGAGCACGAGGGCGCCCGCCGTCTCGGCGAGGGCCGCGAGCTCCGCGAGGGAGTTGTCCGCGTCCTGGACGGTTCCCGAGGTCCAGACGCCGACCAGCACCACGCGCTCCAGGCGCAGCTGCCGGTACTCGACCTCGGTGACGTCCTCGAGCTCGGTGGAGAGGCCCGCGACACGGCGCAGGGCCGCCCGCTCGGAGCGGTCGAACTGCTCGCCGTCCCGCTCTCCGTCGATCTCGTGGCTCCAGGCGACGTCCTCTTCCATCAGGGCATCGGCCCGAAGGCTCTCGGTACGGTTCGTCTCCGCGAAGCTCTGCTTGTCCTGGGAAGGGGATGAAGAGGAGGTCATTGGATCCTTTACGTCGAAGGTCGATGCGAAGTCTTCTACGGCAGTCACAACGCGTGACACGGGGAAAGAATTCCCTGGGCCCGGCAGCGCCGCCGACGACACGATGGTGACACGGCCGGGCACAGCCCGTCATCCGGGTTTCCCCGGATGTTCGGGGCGCACCGCGCCCGCGAGCGCCCGCTCCCCCGGGCCCGCCCCCACGCGCGCCCCCGCGCCCCCGTCCGCCTCCGGGCTCACGGAGCGTGCCGCGCGCTCGGCCCCGCCGGCCGGGGCCTGCTCCGCCTTCGCCCGATCCGCCGGGGCCTGCTTCGAGGCCGGGGCGGGAGCCCGCTCCGGGGTCCGGGTGCCGGCCCGCTCCGGGGCCTTCGACCGCCAGTCGGGGTGCCCCGGCATGGGCGGGGTCTTCGTCCCGTACAGCCAGGCGTCGAGGAAGTCGCCCAGATCGCGCCCCGCCACCTCGCTCGCCAGTGCCACGAAGTCGGCGGTGGAGGCGTTGCCGTCCCGGTGTTCGGCGACCCAGCGGCGTTCCAGCCGGTCGAAGGCGTCGGCGCCGATCTCGGTGCGCAGGGCGTACAGCGCGAGGGCGGCACCGTTGTAGACGACGGGCCGGAAGATGCTGATCTTCTTGCCGGGCTCCGGCGGCTTCGGCTCGGCGGGCGGGCCGTCGTCCGCGCGCCACTGGTCGGACTTGGCGTACGAGGCCTTCATCCGGGCTTCCAGGGTCGGCCCGCCGTGTTCCTCGGCGTACAGCGACTCGTACCAGGTGGCGTGGCCCTCGTTGAGCCACAGATCGGACCACATGTGGGGCGAGACGCTGTCGCCGAACCACTGGTGCGACAGCTCGTGGACCATGACGGACTCGACGTACCAGGCGGGGAAGGCGGGGTCGGTGAACAGCCGGCGCTCGAAGAGCGACAGGGTCTGGGTCTCCAGCTCGAAGCCGGTATCGGCGTCGGCGACGACGAGACCGTAGTCCTCGAAGGGGTACCGGCCGACCTTGCGCTCCATCCACTCCAGATGGCCGGGGGTGTCGCTCAGCCAGGGTTCCAGGACCTCCTGGTCGACGGTGCGCACGACGTCCCGTACCGGCAGCCCGTGCGGGCCCTCGCGGCGCAGCACGGCGGAGTCGCCGATGGACACCTGCGCCAGCTCGGTGGCCATCGGGTGGGCGGTGCGGTACGTCCACGTCGTCCGGTCACCGTGCTGCTCACGGCCCTCGGCCAGACCGTTCGCCACGACGGTGAGGTCGTCGGGCGCGGTGATCCGGAAGGTGAAGAAGGCCTTGTCGGAGGGGTGGTCGTTGCAGGGGAAGACCCGGTGGGCCGCGTCGGCCTGGTTGGCCATGGCGAGTCCGTCGGAGGTCTGGACCCAGCCGCCGGAGTCGGCCGGGCCGCGGGGGTCGCTGGTGTGGGTGACGGCGATGTCGACGACCTGGCCGTGCCGGAGGGGTTCGGCCGGGGTGACGACCAGGTCCTCGTCGACGCTCGCGAAGTCGGCCCGCCGTCCGTCGACGGTCACGGAGGAGACCGTGCCGTGGGTGAAGTCCAGGTTGAGGCGTTCCAGGTCCTCGGTGGTCACGGCCTGGATGCGGGTGACACCGGCCAGCGGCCGGTCGTTGCGGCCGGGGTAGGTGAGGGAGATGTCGTACGTCAGGACGTCGTAGCCGGGGTTGCCCAGGTACGGGAAGAGCCGGTCGCCGATGCCCAGCGGCACGGGCGGGGGCGCCGCGGCGGCGACGAGTCCCGCCGCGAGGGCGACGAGGACGGCGGAACGCGCCACGCGCCCGCGTGCGGGGCGAACGCGGCTGCGGGACGTCCGGGTGGGGGGCGTCGGGGAGCGGTGCGGCATGCGTTACGGCTACCAGGGCCCGGGCCGCTCCCCCGGGCGGCGCGCACACCGGCCACCCGAAGAGCGCACGCGCGCGGGACGCCCGGCGTGCCGGGCGGGGCGGGCTGTCACCACCCGGTCCCCCACCACGCGATGCCCACCGCCCGGCCCGTACCGGCACGGCTCGTACCAACACGGCCCTCACCGCGGGGGCCGCATCCGCAGGGGCCTCGTCCCACGGTCCTCGCCGCAGGGCCGTCGCCGCGCCTGCGCCCTGTCCGTGGCGGCGCCGCAGCCCGCGCGGCACGTGGACACGGTCACGGCCCGCGCATGCGGACGGGCCCCGGCGCGCTGCCGGGGCCCGTCCGCGCGGTCAGAGTCCGGGGTCGGCCGGGCGCCGCGCCCGGCTCACGTCGTACACCCCCGGAACGTCCCGCATGGCCTTCATCAGGGCGGGCAGCCCGGCGGCGTCGGGCAGACGCAGCGTGTACGTGTGCCGGACCCGCTGCTCGTCCGGGGGGTCGACGGTGGCGGCGGCCACAGTGGCGCCCTCGGCTGCGATGGCCTCGGTGAGGTCGGCGAGCAGGCCGGGCCTGCCGAAGGACTCCACGGACAGGGTGACCCGGGACGCCGTGGCATCGCTTCCGGGACCGGCGGCGTCCGGCCCGCCGTGTCGTTTCGCCGCGTCGGCCGGCTGCCGGGGCGCGGCCGCCGGGGGCGTCGCCGCCTCGGGGTGGGCGCGCAGCCAGCCGGTGATGGCGATCCGGGCGGCGGGGGTGCGCGCGTGGTCGAGCCACTGCGGGGACGGCCCGGAGGCGGCGTCCTGGGCGAGCAGGAGCTGGACGGTGTCGCCGTCGTGGAGCACGGTGCTCAGGGGTGCGAGCCGGCCGTTGACCCGCGCCCCGACACAGGAGTGGGCCGCCTCGCCGTGCCAGGCGTAGGCGGCGTCGATACAGGTGGCGCCGGCAGGCAGGCCGAGGGTGCCGCCGTCGGTGCGGAAGACGGTGACCTCCTGGTCCTGGGCGAGGTCGGCGCGCAGCGCGGTCCAGAAGGTGTCGGTGTCGTGGGCGGACTGCTGCCAGTCGAGGAGCCGGGACAGCCAGCCGGGCCGGGTCGGGTCGGCACGCTCCCCGTCCTCGGCATATGCCCCGATTCCGGCTCCCTGGCCGACACTGGATCCGGACCCGGCCCCGGCGCCGGTCCGGGCGCTCGTCAGCGGGTCGCCCGGCGCCTCGGGGGCCGGCGCGTACGGGTTGCCGAGGGCAACCACGCCCGCCTCGGCGACCTTGTGCATCCGGTGGGTCCGGATGAGGACTTCGGCGACCGCTCCGTCGGGCGCGGCGATGGCAGTGTGCAGCGACTGGTAGAGGTTGAACTTGGGAGCGGCGATGAAGTCCTTGAACTCGGAGATCACCGGGGTGAAGCAGGTGTGCATCTCACCGAGGACGGCGTAGCAGTCCGCGTCCTCGGCGACCAGCACGAGCAGCCGGCCGAAGTCGCTGCCGCGCAGTTCGCCGCGTTTGAGATGGATGCGGTGGACGGAGACGAAGTGGCGCGGCCGGACGAGGACTTCGGCGGCGATTCCGGCCTCGCGCAGGACACCGGCGACCTGGTCGGCGACGGCCCCGAGGGTGTCCCCGGCGAGGGCGTCGGCGGCGATGAGCGCGCGCGTGGCCGCGTACTGCTCGGGGTGGAGGATCGCGAAGACCAGGTCTTCCAGTTCGGTCTTGAGCGCCTGGACGCCGAGGCGTTCGGCGAGCGGGATGAGGACGTCCCGGGTGACCCGGGCGGTGCGGGCCTGTTTCTCGGGGCGCATCACCCCGAGGGTGCGCATGTTGTGCAGCCGGTCGGCGAGTTTGATCGACATGACACGGACGTCGTCGCCGGTGGCGACGAGCATCTTGCGGAAGGTCTCGGGCTCGGCCGCCGCGCCGTAGTCGACCTTCTCCAGCTTGGTGACGCCATCGACGAGATACGTGACCTCGTCGCCGAACGCCTCCCTCACCTGATCGAGCGTCACCTCGGTGTCCTCGACGGTGTCGTGGAGCAGCGAGGCGGTCAGCGTCGTGGTCTCGGCGCCGAGTTCGGCGAGGATCAGGGTGACCGCGAGCGGGTGGGTGATGTACGGCTCGCCGCTCTTGCGGAACTGGCCGCGGTGCGAGGACTCCGCGAGCACGTACGCGCGGCGCAGCACGGACAGATCGGCGTCGGGGTGGTGGGCCCGGTGCGCCTCGGCGACGTGCCGGATGGCGTCGGGCAGCCGGTCGCGCGGGGCGGGGCCGGCGGTGGCCCCGAGCAGGGCCGCGCGGCCGATGCGGCGCAGATCGATTCTCGCGCGGCTGCGGCGGCGGCCGGGAGCGGCGGCGGAACCGGTCGGCCCGGTCCCGCTCAGGGGTTGAGCGGCCTCTGCACTCATGGGGGGGCACCTCCGGCGGCGTGGACCGGCAAGGTGGCCCGGGCAGCGTGCCCGGCGGGGCCGGTGCTTGATGCTATCGACCCCACCACGTGGCGCAGTCCCGCTCTCGCCGAGCGTGAACCGGATCACCCATTCGAGGGATGAAACCGGGGCATCCGGTTTCACCGGGAGACCGGGTGGACACACTGGGGGCCGCTCACCGAACGGCTTCCCTCAAAGCCTAGTGCCGCGACCGGCAATGTTCGCCCGTGAAGGAGCGTCGTACGGTGCACTGCACTCGCTTCGCTCGCTCCGTCTCGGCGCTTGATTCCTTCTTCGGATGCCGAGCAGCCATCGCAAGGCGGCCGGAAGTCCTTGTAGCGGAGCTACCAGGGCTTTTGGCCAACGCCGCGAGGGTGCGTGCCGGGCGGCGCGACAGGGCGAAGCTTGCCGGGAGGGGCACTAGACGTGATCCGCGAGCCAGGCCGGGTCGACGGTGCCCTCGCCGACGATCACGGCGGGCCCGGTCATCTCGATCTCGCCGTCCGGGTGCTCGGTGATGACGAGCGTCCCGCCGAGGACGTCGACGGTGTACGTGACGGGGGCGCCGGACACGGCCGGGTCGGCCCCGTCACGGCGGGCGGCGGCCACGGCGACGGCGCAGGCGCCCGTACCACAGGAGCGGGTCTCGGCGGCGCCGCGCTCGTGCACGCGCATGGCGACATGGCGGGGGCCCCGGTCGGCGACGAACTCGATGTTGACGCCGTCGGGGTAGACGCCGGCCGGCTCGTAGGGCGGCTCGTCGTACAGAGTCCCGGCGTGGGCGAGGGAGTCGACGAAGGCGACCGCGTGCGGGTTGCCCATGTTCACGTTGCGGGCGGGCCAGCTGCGGCCGTCGACGGTGACGGTGACCCCGGCCTCGGGAAGCGCGGCCCGGCCCATCCGGACGGTGACGGAGCCGTCCTTGTCGAGGTGGACGCGCTTGACGCCGCCCCGGGTGGCGACGGCGACCTCACCGGCCGTGACGTGCCCGGCGTGTTCCAGGTAGCGGGCGAAGACCCGGACGCCGTTGCCGCACATCTCGGCGACGGAGCCGTCCGCGTTGCGGTAGTCCATGAACCACTCGGCCTCGCCGGCCATGTGCCGCGCCTCGGGGTGCGCGGCGCTGCGCACGACGTGCAGCACGCCGTCGCCGCCGATCCCGGCCCGCCGGTCGCACAGCCGGGCGACGAGGGCGGGGGGCAGGTCGATGGTGTTGGCGGCGTCGGGGACGATCACGAAGTCGTTCTCGGTGCCGTGTCCCTTGAGGAAGCCGAGGGGCGAGGTCTGCGCGCTGGTCACGGGATCAACTGTACGGGTACGGGGCCGGGCCGGCGGAGGGCGGCGGCCGGGTCGACGGGCCCCGGACGCCCCTGCGGGGAGACTCATGGTCTCGCGGGACCGGCGGGGGCCCCGGCCGTCAGCGCAGCCGGGCGACGCGCCAGACCGCGAGGACGACCAGGACGGTGCTCAGCAGGACGTACAGGGCGAGGACGCGCCAGTCGGGGCGTTCGCCGGAGCCCCGGGCGGGCAGGCCCGGCCAGGTGTGGCCGACGCGGCGGGCGGCCATCATGCCCCAGCCGGCCGCGCAGGAGCTGATCAGCAGCCCGAGCATGGCGACGACGGCGCCGCCGTCCCCCGACCCGAAGGCGAGCGGGAAGGCGAACATCAGGGACCCGACGGCGGCGAGCGCGACGATCGGGGCGAGCTGCCAGATCCGCAGGCGGCGCTGCGGGCGCAGTTCCACCTCGACCTCCGCGGCGTCGACCTCGACGGCGCTGCCCACGGCCTCGTCGGGGCCGTCCGGCGTCAGTCCGGGCGCCTCACCGGGTACTTGTCCCCGGACGGCGGCCTGCTGCTCCGTGTCACGAGGGCCGGCCTCCATCGCCACGCGCCCTCCCACTCGGACTCCACTTGGTCGATCGATGCTCGATGATGGCACGCTCCGACCCCCTGGAATGACGGGCATGGCGTCCCGATGCCATCACGTGATCAGGCTGTAACCGCTCGTTCGACCAACGCCAGGGCCTGTCCCGGGAGTTCCCCGCGATCGACTGCCGCCCCACTGAGCCAATGGACGCGCGGGTCGCGCCGGAACCACGAATCCTGACGGCGCGCGAAGCGTTTGGTGGCGCGTACGGTCTCCGCGCGCGCTTCGTCCTCCGTGCACTCCCCCGCGAGCGCCGCGAGCACCTGCTGGTAGCCGAGCGCGCGCGAAGCCGTGCGCCCCTCGCGCAGCCCGTGCGCCTCCAGGGTGCGGACCTCGTCGACGAGTCCGGCCTCCCACATGCGGTCCACGCGCGTGGTGATGCGCTCGTCGAGCTCGGGGCGGGCGACGTCGACGCCGATCTGGACGGTGTCGTAGACGGACTCGTGGCCCGGGAGGTTGGCCGTGAACGGCTTGCCGGTGATCTCGATGACCTCCAGGGCGCGGACGATACGGCGGCCGTTGCCGGGCAGGATCGCGGCCGCGGCCTCCGGGTCGGCGGCGGCCAGCCGCGCGTGCAGCACGCCGGAGCCGCGCTCCTCCAGCTCGGCCTCCAGCCGGGCCCGGATCCCGGGGTCGGTGCCGGGGAACTCCAGGGCGTCGATGGCTCCCCGTACGTACAGCCCGGAGCCGCCGACCAGGACCGGGGTGCGGCCCTCGGCGAGCAGCCGGTCGATCTCGGCACGGGCCAGCCGCTGGTACTCCGCGACGCTGGCGGCCTCGGTCACGTCCCAGATGTCGAGGAGGTGATGCGGCACGCCGCCGCGCTCCTCCATCGTCAGTTTGGCGGTTCCGATGTCCATCCCCCGGTAGAGCTGCATGGAGTCGGCGTTGACGACCTCACCGCCCAGCTGCTGGGCGAGAAAAACGCCCAGATCGGACTTTCCGGCCGCAGTGGGACCGACGATGGCGATGACCCGCGGGGCGGGAGCTGCACTTCTCACCACCCCAGTCTCGCAAACCCGGGGCCGCGTCCCCGAATGAGCTACGTGACGACCCTCATCCGGCTTCGTTTCCTGTTGCGGAATTCCACACCTGAGTACGCTAGGAGCAGATATGGGCGTTTTCTCACTGTTTCGTCGGAGGAGCAGGAAGAACGCGAACCCGATGGAGGTCGCCGGAACGGCGCCTGTGACGGAGGAGGCGAAGGAGACGGCCGCGACGGCTGAGACAGCCGGAACGGCCGAGGCGGCCGGGACCACCGATGCGAAGGCTGTTACCGAATCCGCCGCTCAGCAGGCCGAGCCGACCGGATCGGCCGGGACGGCCGACCCCACCGGGCAGGCTGATGCGGACCATGGGACGGCCGGGGCGGAAGTGAAGGCGGAAGCCGACGCGGAAGCGGCAGTCGAAGCCGAAGCCGTGGATGCCGACAAGGTTCCCCAGGCCACCGAGGCCGCGGAGGCCTCGGAGGCCTCGGAAGCCCGGCAGGCGGAACCCGCCAAGGCCGCCGCCGAAGCGGCCGAGGACACCGGGCCCGCCGGACCGGAGGCGAAAGACGAGCCGGAGGCGCCGGCGCCCGCGGCGGCGCGTGCCGACGGCGCGACCGAGCAGGAGGCCGTCGAGATCCCCCGGCAGCAGTCGGTGGAGCAGGCCGTGGACAGCGAGGCCGGCGAGGGCGCCCGCAAGTAGCCCCGGACCGGTACCGCTCACAGCGGCACGGAACGTGACGGACCCTCGTGGGTCCGGCGGAGGGAGGGTGACCCCATGGGTCTCCTGGATTCACTGAAGGCCAAGCTCGGCCCCGCCAAGGACAAGGTCTCCGACCTGGCCAGGGAACACGGCGACAAGGTCGAGCAGGGTCTGGACAAGGCCGCCAAGGTGGTCGACGAGAAGACCAAGGGCAAGTACAGCGACAAGATCGAGACCGGCACCGGCAAGGCCAAGGAGGCCATCGAGAAACTCGCCCACAAGGGTGAGGGCCCGTCCGGTGACGGCCCGGCCTCGCCGCCTTCCTCGCCGCCTTCCTCTTCCCCGCCACCGGCGGCCTGACCTTCCCCCGCGACGGCGGACGCCAGGTCGTGGTCGGGTCCCCGGACGCGGCCGGACGGCGTACGGTGACCCTCCACTCCCGCCCCGAGGACCAGCCGGATC
>NZ_JBEYZX010000065.1:0-23308 GCF_040646255.1 Streptomyces sp. NPDC046203
CGTCCTTGGGCTCGTCCTTGGGCTCGTCCTTGGGCTCGTCCTTGGGCTCGTCCTTGGGCTCGACCTCTGCCTTGTCCTCGGCCTTGCCCTCTGCCCCCCGCTCCTCCGTACCCGGACAGCGCGGCCCCGGACCGTCCGGCCCGGCAGCGTCCGGCGCCGCCCCGCCCGGCACCGGTGCACCGGCGACCCCTGGTGCGCCGGAGCGTCCGCTGTCCCGGGTGGAGGCCCGCCGTGCCGCCCGCGCCGCCAAGGACTCCTTCGGCGTCGTCCTCAGCCGCGGTGTCGGCGAATTGTTCATCACCTTCGGCGTGGTGATGCTGCTGTTCGTCACCTACCAGCTGTGGTGGACGAACGTCCGGGCCGGCCAGGAGACCGACCAGGCCAAGCACGAGATAGAGAACTCCTGGGAACAGGGCGGCGACGACGTGCCGGGGGCCTTCGAACCCGGCAAGGGCTTCGCCATCATGTACATCCCCAAGCTGGACGTCGTGGTCCCGGTCGCCGAGGGCATCGGCAAGACCGCCGTCCTCGACAAGGGCATGGTCGGCCACTACGGCGAGGGCGGTCTCAAGACCGCCATGCCCGCCGACAAGCAGGGCAACTTCGCGGTCGCCGGCCACCGCAACACCCATGGCGAACCGTTCCGTTACATCAACCGGCTGAAGCCCGGCGACCCGATCGTGGTCGAGACCCGGGACGCGTACTACACGTACAAGATGACCAGCATCCTGCCGCAGACCTCGCCGGCGAACGTCTCGGTCATCGACCCCGTGCCGAAGCAGTCCGGGTTCACGAAACCCGGCCGCTACATCACGCTCACGACGTGCACCCCCGAATTCACCAGCACGTACCGCATGATCGTGTGGGGACAGCTCGCCGACGAACGGCCGCGGAGCAAGGGGAAGCCCCCCGCGCTCGTAGGCTGACCCCACACCGGGACCATCACTTCGAAAACGGGACGACCTCGTGGCACGTGCGCGCAACCGGATCGCCGGGATCATCAGCGTCTTCGGCGAACTCCTCATCACCGCGGGCCTGATCCTCGGGCTCTTCGTCGTCTACTCGCTGTGGTGGACGAACGTCATCGCCGACCGGGCCGCCCACAAGGAGGGCGACAAGGTCCGCGACCAGTGGGCCGCCGGCACGACCGCGGGTCCCGGAGCCATCGACATAAAGGGCGGCCTCGGCTTCCTGCACGTCCCGGCCATGGGCGACGGCGAGGTGCTCGTCAAGAAGGGCACCGACAGCGAGGTCCTCAACGGCGGTGTCGCCGGCTACTACGTCGATCCGGTCAAGGCCGCCATGCCCGCCGACAAGCAGGGCAACTTCACGCTGGCCGCCCACCGCGACGGGCACGGCGCGAAGTTCCACAACATCCACAAGCTGAAGACCGGCGACCCGATCGTCTTCGAGTCGCGGGACACCTGGTACGTCTACAAGGTCTACAAGACCCTGCCGGAGACCACGAAGTACAACGTGGACGTCCTCCAGGCGGTCCCCAAGGAGTCCGGCAAGACCAAGCCGGGCCGCTACATCACCCTCACGACCTGCACCCCGATGTACACCTCGGACTTCCGCTACATCGTCTGGGGCGAACTCGTCCGTACCGAGAAGGTCGACGCCAAGCGCACCCCTCCGGCGGAACTCCGCCACTGACCGGCGGCACGGCCACCGGAACCGTCACCGGCGGCCCCGGTCACACCCCGCCCGAGGCCCTCTCCCCACCCACGCGCGAGCCCCGGCATCCGTATCGGATACCGGGGCTCACCCGTGTGCTGTACGAACCGGCCTACCGCCCGAACAGGCCGCGGCCGCCGCCGACCTTCTCGGTCTTCACCGTGACCACCTGGTTCGGCTGCCCCTGCTCGCCCGGCTTCGGGTCCTGGTCCTTGACCACCGCGTCCGGGCCGCTGGGACCGTCGACGGTGAGCTGGAACCCGGCCGCCGCGAGGACGGCGCGCGCCGCGTCGACGGTCATGTTCGTGACCGGCGGAACGGCCTGACCCGCCGGCGGCTCCGGCTGCTGCGGGCCCTTGGAGACCTTCAGCGTGATCTGGACGTCCTTCGCCTGCGGGGTGCCGCCGTTCGGCGTCATGCCGACGACCTCGCCCGCGGGCTTGTCGGAGTCGACCTCCTGCCGGGCCACGTTCGCGAACCCGAGCGTGGCCAGGTCGGCGGTCGCCTGGTTGACCTCACGGCCGACGACGTCCGGCAGCGGAGTCTGCTTCTTCTTGGACACGGTGATCGTGACCTCGGAGTTCTTCTCCGCCTTCGAGCCGCCCTCCGGGCTCTGGCTCAGCACCTTGCCCGGCTCCTGGTCGGACTCCTCCGTCTTCACGACGACCTTGAAGCCCTGGTTGGTCAGCCGCTCCTCGGCGCGCGAGCGGGACTGCTCGACGACATCGGGGATCTCGACCTGCGGCGCGCCCTCGGAGACCACGACGGAGACCGTGTCGCCGACGGTCATCTTCTCGGACGGGCCGAACTCCGGCTTCTGGCTGCAGATCGTGCCCTTCGGCTGATCGCAGCGCTCCGAGCCGCTCTGCTCCACCTTGATCCGCGAGTTCTCCGCGAGTTCCCCGGCCGTCTTCATCGTCTTGCCGACGAGCTGCGGGACCGGAACCTGCTCCGGGGTGTCCTTCTTGTCGAAGAGCGAGCTGCCGATGAAGATCGCGCCGACGAGCACGAGCACGCCCGCGACGGCCAGCAGTATCGTCGAGGTGTTCGACTTCTTCTGCTGCCGGCGCCGGGCCGGGCGGTCGTCGTACCCGCCGTAGCCGGCGTCGTCCCCGGGCATCGGGGCCATCATCGTGGTCGGCGCGCCCTGCGCGTCCGGGGCCTGGCGCATCGCCGAGGTCGGCTGCTGCTCCTCCGGCAGATAACCGCCGTAGCCCCCGCCGTACGCACCGCCGCCCATCGCCGCGGCCGCCGCGACCGGACGGCCGTCCAGGCACGCCTCGATGTCCGCGCGCATCTCGTCGGCGGACTGGTAGCGGTAGTCGGGGTCCTTGACCAGCGCCTTGAGGACGATGGCGTCCATCTCGGGCGTGATCTCGGGGTCGAAGTTGCTCGGCTGCTGCGGCTCCTCGCGTACGTGCTGGTACGCGACGGCCACCGGCGAGTCGCCGATGAACGGCGGCCGGACCGTCAGCAGCTCGTACAGCAGACAGCCGGTGGAGTACAGGTCGGACCGGGCGTCGACCTGCTCGCCCTTGGCCTGCTCCGGGGAGAGGTACTGGGCGGTGCCGATCACCGCGGCCGTCTGCGTCATGGTCATGCCCGCGTCGCCCATGGCGCGCGCGATGCCGAAGTCCATGACCTTGACCTGGCCGTTACGGGTCAGCATGACGTTGGCCGGCTTGATGTCGCGGTGCACGATGCCGGCGCGGTGCGAGTACTCCAGCGCCTGGAGGATGCCGACGGTCATCTCCAGCGTGCGCTCGGGCAGCAGCTTGCGCCCGGAGTGCAGCAGCTCGCGCAGCGTCGACCCGTCGACGTACTCCATCACGATGTACGGGATGGAGACCCCGTCGACGTAGTCCTCGCCGGTGTCGTAGACGGCGACGATCGCCGGGTGGTTCAGAGAGGCGGCGGACTGGGCCTCACGGCGGAACCGGGCCTGGAAGGACGGGTCACGGGCGAGGTCGACCCGCAGCGTCTTCACGGCGACGGTGCGACCGAGCCGGGTGTCGTGGGCGAGGTACACCTCGGCCATGCCACCACGGCCGAGCACCGAGCCCAGCTCGTACCGGCCGCCGAGGCGACGCGGCTCTTCCATAGCTACTCCAGCCCTCTCCGTCTGTCCCGACCGCACCCGTGTGTGGTCCGGCGGTGTGCTGTTCGCGCATACGCTACCGGCCGCGGGGTGGCGCCCGGCCCGTAGACCTGCACCTGATACCCGACCGGTACCCGGCCCGGCCCGCTCACCGGCCGTCCCGCCGCCGGAACCTTCCCAGGTCGCGGCCCATGCCGGCGGCCGCTTCCCGGACCGGAACGCCGCCCGCCGTAACGTCGGTCACGATCCGGGCCGGGGCGGTCGCCGAGCGGCCGCCCGGAGGCCGGGGGTCAGCTCTTGCTCTTCAGGACGGCCTGCATCACGGCCTTGGCGATCGGCGCGGCCAGACCGCCACCGCTGATGTCCTCACGGTTCGTGCCCTCCGAGTCCTCGACGATCACGGCGACCGCGACCGGCGAGCCCTGCGCGGTCTTGGCGTAGGCGATGAACCACGCGTACGGCCGCTTCGAGTTCAGCTCGCCGTGCTGCGCCGTACCCGTCTTGCCGCCGACCTTCACGCCGGGCATCCCCAGATCGGCGTTGCTGCCGGTGCCCCGGCTGACGACGTTCTCCATCATCTGCTGGATCAGCTGGGCGTTCTTCTGCGAGACCGGGCGGCTCAGCTCCTCCGGCTCGGTCTTCTTGATCAGCTCCAGGCTGGGCGCGCGCAGCTCGTCCACCATGTACGGCTTCATCAGCTTGCCGTCGTTGGCGATCGCCGCCGTCACCATCGCCATCTGCAGCGGGGTCGTCGCGGTGTTGAACTGGCCGATCGACGACAACGCGTTGCCACCGCGGTCGGACTGCTTGTCGTAGACCGAGGCCACGGCGCGGACCGGCATGAACTGCTCGGCGTTGAAGCCGAACTTCTCCGCCGTCTCCACCATCTTGTCCCGGCCCACGTCGTCGCCGAGCTTCGCGAACACCGAGTTGCAGGAGACCCGCAGCGCCTCGTTGAGGCTGGCGTTGGCGCAGCCGCTCGCGTGGTTGATCATCGGCTTGGTCGACAGCGGGATCTTCCAGCCCTCGGGCGTGTCGGTCGCCGCGTTGATGTCGGTGACCTTGCCGCTCTCCAGCGCCGCCGCGGCCGTGACGACCTTGAAGACGGAACCGGGCGGGTAGATCTCGCGCAGCGCGCGGTTCAGCTTGGGCTTGTTCTTGTCCCCTTCCAGCTTCTGCCACGCCTCGGCGTCCGAGTCGTGGTAGCCGGAGAAGGAACCCGGGTCGTACGACGGGGTGGAGGCCAGCGCCAGGACCTTGCCGGTCGTCGGGTCCAGGGCGACGACCGCGCCCGTCTTCGAACCGAGGCCCTGGAAGGCGGCCTTCTGCGCGGCCCCGTTCAGCGTGGTGACGACATCGCCGCCGCGCTTCTTCTCCCCGGTGAACATCGACAGGGTGCGGTCGAAGAACAGCCGGTCGTCGTTGCCGGTGAGGACGCCGTCCTCGATCTTCTCGATCTGGCTGGCGTCGAAGGCCTGCGAGGCGTAGCCCGTCACGGGCGCCCACATCGGGCCGTCCACGTACGTCCGCTTGAACTGGTAGAACGTGTCGCCCGAGTTGACGGAGCCGGTGATCGGCTTGCCGTCGACGATGATGTTGCCCCGCTCGCTGGCGTAGCGCTCGATCTGCACCCGCTTGTTCTTCGGGTGGGAGTTCAGCTCGTCGGCACGGACGTACTGGAGCCAGTTGTCCCGGACGAGCAGGGCGAGGACCAGCAGGCCGCAGAAGATCGCGACCCGGCGCAGGGGCTTGTTCACGGACGGACCACCTGGGTCATCTCGGCATCGGGGTTGGGGGCGGGGGACGGCGCGGGGCGGCGCGCGGTGTCGCTGATCCGGATGAGAATGCCGACCAGCGCCCAGTTGGCGATCACGGACGAACCGCCGTACGCGAGGAACGGCATCGTCATACCCGTCAGCGGGATCAGACCCATGACACCGCCGGCGACGACGAAGACCTGGAGCGCGAACGCGCCGGACAGGCCCATCGCGAGGAGCTTGCCGAACGGGTCGCGGGCCGCCAGCGCGGTGCGCACACCGCGCTCGATGATCAGGCCGTACAGCAGCAGGAAGACCATGACGCCGGCCAGACCCAGCTCCTCGCCGACGGTGGCGAAGATGAAGTCCGAGTTGGCGGCGAACTGGACGAGGTCGGAGTTGCCCTCGCCGAGGCCGGTGCCGAGGATGCCGCCGGAGCCGAAGGACATCAGGACCTGCGTCATCTGGTCGCAGGCGTAGGCCATGTTGGTGCCCGGAGGGGCCGTCTTCAGGCACTCGAAGGGGTCGAGCCAGGCCGCGACACGGGACTGCACGTGGCTCGCGGTCGAGCCGACGGCCACGGCACCGGCCGCGGACATCAGCAGACCCATGACGACCCAGCTGGTCCGCTCCGTGGCCACGTACAGCATGATCACGAACATGCCGAAGAAGAGCAGCGACGTACCGAGGTCGTTCTCGAAGACCAGGATCAGCAGGCTGACGCCCCAGATCGTGACGATCGGGCCGAGGTCACGGCCGCGCGGCAGGTAGAGCCCCATGAAACGGCGGCTGGCCAGCGCGAGCGCGTCCCGCTTCACCATCAGATAACCGGAGAAGAAGATCGCCAGGACCAGCTTGGCGAACTCGCCGGGCTGGATGGAGAAACCGCCGACGCGGATCCAGATCTTGGCGCCGAAGACGTCCGCGCCGAGGCCCGGGACGAGCGGCAGCAGCAGCAGCACGAGCGCCGCCACCATGGAGATGTACGTGTAGCGCTGGAGGACCCGGTGGTCCTTCAGCAGCAGCAGCACGCCGACGAACATGGCGATGCCGACGGCCGAGTACATCATCTGGTTGGGCGCCGACGGGCTGAACGCGCCGTACGCGCGCTTCGCCAGGGCGATCAGCCGCGGCGACTGGTCGAGGCGCCAGATCAGCACCAGGCCCATGCCGTTGAGCAGGGTGGCGAGCGGCAGCAGCAGCGGGTCCGCGTACGGGGCCCACTTGCGCACCACGAGATGCGCGACGCCCGCGAGCAGGGCGAGGCCCGCCCCGTAGCCGAGCATGCCGGACGGCACCTTGCCGTCGATCGCGAGACCGACGTTCAGGTACGCGAACACCGGGATGGCGACGGCGAAGGCGAGCAGGACCAGCTCGGTGTTGCGACGGCTCGGCGCCTCGATGGCGCCGATGGTGGTCGTATTGGTGACAACGCTCATGGTGGTGAAAGGCCCCCTCGGGTCTGCGGCTCGCTTACTGCTTGCCGCAGTTCGAGGCCAGCTTCTGCTCCTCCGCGGACAGGGTCGGTCCAGGGGACGGTGTGGCTGCCTTGGACTTGTCGTCGCCGGTCGGCGGCTTGGGGCTCGCGTTCTCCGCGGCGTCCGCGGCCGCCTTGTGGCGCTGGTCGGTCTTCTTGCAGGCCGAGGCCTGCAGCGACAGCTCGGCGATCCTCGTCTGAGCCTTGCCGAGGCTGCCGCCCGCGATCGTCTTCTCGACCTGCTTGCGCTGGTACGCGGGCAGGTACTTGAGTTCGATCTCGGGATGGTCGCTCTCGACCTCCGACAGCTTCACCCAGGCCAGCTCCTGGCTGATGCCCTGGTACAGCGCCACATGGTCGTCCTTGGCGCCCACGTAGTACTGCGTCTGCGTCCAGCGGTAGCCGCCGTACAGACCGCCGCCGACGACGGCGAGCGCGAGCACGAGGTAGAGCGAGCGTTTGAACCAGGTGAAGCCCGTCGAACGCGGCTTCACGAAGTCGTCGTCCGTGTACGAGTCGAAGGAGCCCGGGGGCATGTCGCCGTAGCCGTGGTCGTCGCCGCTGCCGGGCGGCCCGAAGCCGCCGGCCGGGGGCCGCTGGTGCGCCGGCCGGCCGAGCCCGGAGGCACGGCCCGCGGGCGTGTGCATGGCACCGCCGTCGTGCAGCAGCGGCTGGTTCTCGGCGACGGCGCCCACGATCACGGGGGTGTCGCTGAGATGACCGAGATGTCCGCTGAGGGTGTCACCGGCGTCGACGTCGAAGACATCGGCGATGATCACCGTGATGTTGTCGGGGCCACCGCCGCGCAGCGCGAGCTGGATCAGCTCCTGCACGGTCTCCTGGGGGCCGTGGTACCCGGCGAGGGTCTCCTCCATCGTCTGGTGCGACACCACCCCGGACAGGCCGTCGGAGCAGACCAGATAACGGTCGCCGGCCCGCACCTCACGGATCGACAGATCCGGTTCGACATGGTCGCCGGTGCCGACCGCGCGCATCAGCAGCGAACGCTGCGGGTGCGTGGTGGCCTCCTCCTCGGTGATCCGGCCCTCGTCGACGAGCCGCTGCACCCAGGTGTGGTCCTGCGTGATCTGGGTGAGCACACCGTCGCGCAGCAGATACGCGCGCGAGTCGCCGACGTGCACGAGACCGAGGCGCTGACCGGTCCACAGCAGGGCGGTGAGCGTGGTGCCCATGCCCTCCAGCTGCGGGTCCTCCTCGATCATCATCCGCAGCTGGTCGTGGGCGCGGACCACCGCGGTGCCGAGGGAGGTGAGGATGTCGGAGCCGGGAACGTCGTCGTCGAGCGTCACCAGGGTCGAGATCACCTCGGACGAGGCGACCTCGCCCGCGGCCTGACCGCCCATGCCGTCGGCGATCGCGAGCAGCCGGGGACCGGCGTAACCGGAGTCCTCGTTGCCCTCGCGGATCATGCCCTTGTGCGAACCCGCGGCGAAACGCAGCGAAAGACTCATGCCCACCTGCCCTGTCGGCGCCGCCTGGGGGTGCCGCCGGTCTCGAGACACACTGCCCACCCTCCGGTCGGGAGCACGTACCCGCCCGGGCCCGCTGCCCGGGCGCCCGCGCTGACTCCGGTCCGGTCCGTCGACCGGACCGTTCCGGCGCGCTCGCTCCACTCGCGCTCATTCATGATGTAGCACTACTTCCGCAGCTCGATGACGGTCTTGCCGATGCGGATCGGCGCGCCCAGCGGAATCGGTGTGGCGGTGGTGAGACGGCTCCGGTCGAGATACGTGCCGTTCGTGGACCCGAGGTCCTCGACGATCCACTGACCGTCCCGGTCCGGATAGATCCGGGCGTGCCGGCTGGAGGCGTAGTCGTCGTCCAGCACGATGGTCGAGTCGTGGGCCCGGCCCAGCGTGATGGTCTGCCCCTGGAGGGCGACCGTCGTGCCGGTGAGGGTGCCCTCGGACACGACGAGCTTGGTCGGGGCGCCGCGGCGCTGCCGCCCGCCGCCGCCCGCGCTCGGCTGCGCGCCCCGCTGCTGCGGTGGCGCCGCCTGGCGGCCGGCCTGCTGGGGCCGTGCCTCCTGGCGGCGGGAACCGCGCTGGGTGACCCGCGTACCGAACAGATCGCTCCGGATGACCTGTACGGCCACGATGACGAACAGCCACAGAACGGCCAGAAAACCCAGCCGCATGACCGTCAGGGTCAGCTCTGACATTGCCCCCGCTTCACCCTTCGGCTTGCCTGAAAACGATGGTGGTGCTGCCCACGACGATCCGCGAGCCGTCGCGGAGCGTAGCGCGGGTGGTGTGCTGCCCGTCCACCACGATGCCGTTGGTGGACCCGAGATCCGCGATCGTCGAGGGCGTTCCGGTCCGGATCTCGCAGTGCCGGCGCGAGACGCCGGGATCGTCGATCCGCACGTCCGCGTCGGTGCTGCGGCCGAGGACCAGGGTCGGGCGGGAGATCTGGTGCCGGGTCCCGTTGATCTCGATCCAGCGCCGCGTCTGACCGCCGCCGCCCGTGGCGGGGGTCTGCGGACGGTGCGACGGCATGGCCGGGGCACCCGGCGGCGGGGTCTGCGGCATCGGCGGCGCGCCGGCGGACCGGGGCGGATAGCCGTAGCCGCCGGGGGACTGCTGCTGGCCGGCGGCGGGCTGCTGCTGCGGCTGCGACGTGCTCGACGCGAGCGTGCGGCTGCGTACCCGGTACAGACCGGTGTCGAGGTCGCCGGCCTTCTCCAGATGGACCTTGATCGGGCCCATGAAGGTGTAGCGCTGCTGCTTGGCGTAGTCCCTGACCAGGCCGGCGAGCTCGTCGCCGAGCTGGCCCGAGTAGGGGCTGAGGCGCTCGTAGTCCGGCGCGCTCAGCTCCACGATGAAGTCGTTGGGGACGACGGTCCGCTCGCGGTTCCAGATCGTCGCGTTGTTGTCGCACTCGCGCTGGAGCGCGCCGGCGATCTCGACGGGCTGGACCTCGGACTTGAAGACCTTGGCGAAGGTGCCGTTGACCAGACCTTCGAGTCGCTGCTCGAACCTCTTCATGACTCCCATGGGGCACCTCCTCCGTCGTTGTCGCCCTGGTACTGCTTACTGATCGTATCCACGCGTCGGGAAATCGGCTGGTTCCCCTTCTCTGCCCTGTGGACGAGTGTCACCTCTCTCACAGACCTTCCGCAGACTTCGCAGGCTCCGGCGGGCCTTCCCCACGGATCGTAGAGGTGGCCTGTGGACAGTGTCCCGCACCGGGGGCCGGAGCAGGAGGGCTCCCCGTACGTCACCGCCTCGCCGTCCCCCGCGCGCCGCCCCCTTCCGGCCCGGCCCGCCGCTGGTCCGCTGCCAGTCCGCCGCCGCTTCCTCCCCGCTTCTCCCTGTTTCCTCCCCCGGGACGATCCGCCTGTCCCTCTGCTTTCCACTGGTTTCCCCCTGATTTCCCCCAGGGTCGTCCCTGAGACTTCCCCGAGACTTCCCCGGCCCGCGTCTTGGTCGGGCGGGAGGGCTCGGCCGCTCTCGCTGGTCTCCTCTGGTTTCTCCGGTTCCTCGTCGGCGCGCCCCGCGCCTTCCCGGCCCGGCCCTCCGCGTCCTCCGCGTCCTCCTCGCTCCCCCTCCTTCTTCGCCCTCCTCCGTTCTTCCTCGCCCTTCGCTCGTTGCCTTCCCCGGTCTCCTCCTCGGCCCGGCCGCGTCGCGGCTCCGGGAGCGGCGCGGGAACGAGGTGGGAACGAGGTGGGGGTGGCGCGTGGGTGGGGCGGGGACGGGGGCCGGGGGAGGCGCGGAGGGGGTGTGGAGGGGGTCACGAACAACGGATGTGAATCCACCGCCTCCGACGTGCTAATCTTCAGATGTCGCCAGGCAAACGAACCGAAAGGTGAGGGAGCCGGGAGACCACCCAATGCGCGGGTGGCGGAATAGGCAGACGCGCTGGATTCAGGTTCCAGTGCCCGAAAGGGCGTGGGGGTTCAACTCCCCCCTCGCGCACAGATGAAGCGGTCGGCATCGTATACACGATACCGACCGCTTCTGTTTGTCCGGCCTACATGGCATCCGGGAAGGGGCAGGGGCAATACAGGGGCGACGCGGTCGCCGTTCTGTCGCTCCGTCAGAGCCTTCTCCGTCGCGGCTGGTTCGGACGACCGGGCCGGCGCCGTCCGTACCCGCCGCACTTTTCTTCCCGGGCCCTTCCCAACGGCCCTCTCCCACCCCTTCCAAGAGAGCCGCGAAGGGACTGTATTTTTCCCTCTGCACGCGCTGTGACGTGGGTGGGGACCTCGGTTCGCTGTCGCGTGCGGACATGAACGAACAGGTCGAAGGGGTGGGGCTGCGTGAAGCGGCGACTCGTAGTGGGGTGCACGGCTGCCGCCGTGGCGGCAGGGATATCCGGCGTGCTGGTCCTCCAGGGGACGACGGGCACCACCGGCGGACCGGCCGGCACCGACGGAATCGGGCTCGGCGTCACCGCCGCCAAGCCCCGGCCGGTGAAGGCCGATACGCGGACGGCCGCGCTGCGCGAGAGCGGCGACCGGCGCAGCGCGACGCTGAAGCAGGACGAGGCGAAGCCGTTCAGCATGGTGGGGGTGACCTGGACCGATCCGGGCGCCCGGGTGCGCGGCACGGTCGAGGTCCGGACCCGGAACGTGGAGTCCGGACAGTGGTCGCCCTGGCTGCGGCTGGACGGCGACAGCGGCGAGCGCGACAACGGGGCCGCGCGCGGCGGCACCGAACCGGCCTGGGTCGGCCCGTCCAACGCGGTCGAGGTACGGGTCGATTCGGGCCGTTCGGTGGCGGCCGGACTGCCCGCGGGGCTGCGCCTCGACATGATCGACCCGGGCAAGGGCAGCGTGACGTCCATGGAGCCCGCCGGGTTCCGGATCGAGCAGACCGACCCGCCGTCGGCCGCGCCGGACCCCGCGGCACCGGAGCAGGGCGCCACCACGCCCGACGCGCCGTCCGTCCCCGTCCCCGTCCCTGCTCCCGTCGAGCCGACCGAGGAGCCGTCGCCGACCGGGACCCCGAGCGGGCCCGCGTCGCCGAGCGGCACACCGTCCGCGTCCGTGTCGCCGTCCGCTTCGGTCTCGCCCTCGGCGACCGCGAGCACCACGCCCACGCCCACTCCGTCATCGACGACGACGACGGCGCCGCCCGCGCCGCCGTCCAGCGCGCCGCGCCCGCCGATCACTTCCCGGGCCGGCTGGGGCGCGGACGAGTCGATCAGCCCCGAGGAGCCCGGCTATCTGCCCGGCGGCAAGGTGAAGGCGATCGTCGTCCACCACACCGCCGAGTCCAACAACTACACCTGCGCCGACGGCCCGAAGGTCGTGCGCGGAATCTACGCGTACCACGTCAAACAGCTCGGCTGGAAGGACATCGGCTACAACTTCCTCGTCGACAAGTGCGGCACGGTCTACGAGGGCCGCAAGGGCGGTGTCGACCGCCCGGTGCAGGGCGCGCACGCCTACGGCTTCAACGCCGAGACCGCCGGCATCTCCGTGCTGGGCACGTACACCGACGCCGCTCCGCCGCAGGCCGCGATGGTCTCGGTCGCCCGGGTCGCCGCGTGGAAGCTCGGCCAGTACGGCGTGGACCCGGCCGGCACCACCACCCTCACCGCCGGTGACAGCGGCATCAACTACTTCGGCAAGAGCTGGGCCAAGGGCGCGCAGCTGTCCTTCCCGGTGATCCACGGCCACCGGGACGGCTACAACACCCAGTGCCCGGGCGACGCCTTCTACAACCAGCTCGCGACCGTCCGCACCCTGGCCGCCGGTCCCGTCTCCGGTCTGGCGATCAAGTCGCTCACCGGGGTCGGCGTCGCCGGCTCGACGTACTACACCAAGGCCGCCGTCACCGTGAACTGGGCGGCCACCACCCCGGCCGCGCTGATCAGCCGGTTCGAACTGCTCGTCGACGGCAAGGTCGCCGCCACCACGGCCGGCACCGCGACCTCCGCCAAGGCCACGCTGGCCCTCGGCACCCACAAGGTCGCCGTCCGCGCGGTCCACCAGTCCGGCAAGGCCACCACCACCGCGGCCGCGACCGTGATCGCGGAGACCGGCGCGCCCTCCTTCACCACGAAGCCCGCCCTCTCGCTGCGGACGGGCACCGTGAACACCACCGCGGTCCCGCTGACCCTCGCGTGGAAGGCCACCGACGGTGCCGCGCTGAAGGAGGTCCGGCTCACCGCCCCGGTGGCCAAGACCTACGGTCCCACCGTGGCCAGCGCCGCCCACACCGCCAAGTCCGGTGCGGCGACCACCTGGTCCATGACCGCCTACGACCAGGCGGGCAACACCGCCACGGCGTCCGTCGCGGGCACCCCGGTGATCCTCCAGGAGACCGCCGCCACCAAGACCGGTACCTGGACGGCCAAGTCCTCCACCAGCTACCTCGGCGGCAAGTCCTACTCCAGCTCCTCCGCCAAGGCCGGCCTGAGCTGGACCTTCACGGGCCGGTCCGCTGCCTGGGTCGTCTCCCGCGCCACCAACTCCGGCCAGGCGTACGTCTACGTCGACGGCGCCAAGGTGGCGACCGTCGACCTGAAGGCGTCCGCCGCCAAGTACCGCGAGGCGATCTGGACCAAGACCTGGAGCGGCAGCGCCAAGCACACCGTGAAGATCGTCGTGGTCGGCACCTCCGGCCGTCCGACCGTGACCACCGACGGCCTGGTCTACCTCAAGTAGCCGATACGAAGCGGCCGACGCCGAGCAGTCGGCGCCGCACCCGGCCTGCCCCGGCCCGCCCCCCTCGCACGGGGTGCGGGCCGGGGCAGCCGGGTTTTCCGGGACGGTTTCCCTCGCTCCCGGCGACGCGGACCGGGGGCTCAGGCGCCGGTGGCCTGGAAGGCGCGGCCGGCATGGGCCTTGTTGTCGTAGGAGATCACGTCGGCGCGGTCGGCGGGCAGTCCCCGCAGGAAGGCGCCGGCGTACCGCCGTCCGACGGGGAGGCACAACCGGCCGAGGGGCGTGAACTGGTGCGATAGCGCCGCTTCCGCTCTTCCCGGCGGGTCCGGTGGCGCGGTGCCGGCCGATGGCGGCGGGAGCGGGTCCCCGAAGGGCCGTAGGGTGGTTCGGACGAGCCGGAACGAGGACGTGGGCAGGCGTGGACGTGAGCGTGGACCAGGGCGTGGGTGGCGAGTCCGACGAGCGGCCCGAGGCGCGGCTGGAGAGAGCCGTCCGGGTGGCCGAGCAGGCCCTGATCGAGTTCGAGATCGCGGTCGAGACCTTCCGGATCGAGGTGGAGAACTTCTCCCGGCTGCACCACCAGCGGCTCGGTCCGGTGTACGCGCGGCTCGACGAGCTGGACGTCCGGATCACCGAGGCCCGGGCGGCCCGTACCGGGGACCCGGAGGATCTGCGGCGGGCGCGCGAGGCGCGCGCCTCGCTGGCGCCCCTGCCCGGTGTCGAGGAACTCTTCCACGACTGGCTGGATTCCGACGGCCTGTCCGAGGAGGCGGCGGCGATGCTGACCGAGCGTTCGGTGCAGCCGCCAAAGCGGGTCCGCCCGTCGGACGAGGTCCGCAAGCTGTACCGCGATCTGGTGCGGCAGGCGCACCCGGACCTGGCGCGGGACGACGACGAGCGCAGGCGGCGCGAGGAGTTCGTCACGCGCGTGAACGCCGCCTACGCCCTCGGGGACGAGACGCGGCTGCGCGCCCTCACGGAGGAGTGGGCGGCCGGTCCGGTGCCCGAGGTGCGGCTCAGTGAGGGCGAGGAGCTGTACGCGCGGCTGGAGTGGCTGTCCCAGCGCAAGGAGATGCTGTCGCGGGTGGCGCGGGAGCTGGAGGAGAGCGGCATCGGCGCGATGCTGCGGATGGCTCCCGACGACCCGGACCGCCTCCTCGAGGAGATCGCCGGGCAGCTGCTGGCACAGGTCGCCGAGCGCGAGGCGGAACTCGCCGAGCTCGTGCAGTAGGTTCGTGACAAGTGCGCCCGCAGAGGGCGCGACGTTGCCGAGGGAAGGCCTGGACCATGAATTTCGCCCCGCTGCCGTCGGTCGCCGCGGCCTCCGTGCCCGACGACGCCCTCGTGCTGGACGTCCGTGAGGACGACGAGTGGGCGGCCGGTCACATCGAGGGCGCGCTGCACGTGCCGATGAGCGACTTCGTGGCCCGGTTCGGCGCGGTGAGCGACGCGGTCGGCGACGACGGTCGGGCGTATGTGATGTGCCGCTCCGGTGGCCGTTCGGCGCAGGTCACGCAGTACCTGATCGGGCAGGGCGTCGACGCGGTGAACATCGACGGCGGCATGCACGCCTGGGCCGGCGCCGGCCGCCCCATGGTGGCGGACGGCGACAGCGCCGCGCAGGTGATCTGAGAAACCCCCGGCCCTTCGCGGGTCCGTACCCTTCGCGGGCCGGTGGGCCGGTCGGACGGGGGCCGGTCAGACGACGGGATGGGCGGCGAGCAGGTCGCCCAGTTCCTCCTCGTGCCGGCCGGCCGGGCCGAGGGACAGTTCGAGGTACTTCGCCCAGGCGTGGAAACGGTGCAGGGCGTAGCTCGTGTCGGCGCCGAAGCCGCCGTGCAGGTGCTGGGCGGTCTGGACGACCCGCCGTACCCCCTCCGCGGCCCAGATCTTGGCGACGGCGATGTCCGCGGCGGCGGGGAGCGCGGTCGTGGCGCCGGTGGCCAGCCGCCAGGCGGCCTGCCAGAGCGTGACCTCCATGGCGCGCAGATCGATGTAGCGGTCGGCGGCCTGGACGGCGACGGCCTGGAACGTGGCCACGGGGTGTCCGAACTGCCGGCGCCCGGCCGTGTACCGGCTGGTCATCGCGAGCGCCTGCTCGCCGAGCCCGAGGGCGAGAGCGCAGGTTCCGGTGGTGAGAAGGCCGTGCAGCCACGGCCACGCCCCGTCGGAGTCGACGACGTCGTCGGGGCCGAGACGGACGCCGTCGAGCCGCAGGTCGGCGAGCAGCTCGCCATGGGTGCCGTACTGGTCGGCGAGGGTCAGACCGGTGTGATCGCGGGGTACCAGGGCGACGAGGGTACGGCCGTCGGCGGTGTGCGCGGGTACGGCGATACGGTCCGCCCGCTGGGCCCAGGGGACGGCGCCGGTGTGGCCGTCGAACGTCCAGCCGGCGTCGTCGCGGCGGGCGGTGACGGCGAGCGGCGGCGGTTCATGGCCGGTCCGGCCGTGGGCGGCGGCGGTGAGGACGAGTTCGCCGCGCGCGACCCGGGGCAGCAGGGCGGCGGCGGTCTCGGCGGGGCCGTGGCGCTGGAGGGTGAGCGCGACCGCGCTGGTCTCAAGCAGGGGAACGCGGGCCAGCGCCCGGGCGGATTCGCGCAGGACGAGGCAGAGCGCGACGGGGTCGAGGCCAAAGCCGCCGTGCGCGGGGTCGAGGACGAGACCGAGCAGGTCGGTGGCGGCGAGCCGGTGCCACAGGGCGCGGTCGAGGTCGTCGGCGACCGCCCCTGAGGTGAGGGCGGGGCTGGGTACGGCGTCGGGGGCGACGTCCGCGAAGACGGCCCGGGCTGTCTCGGCGGCGGCCTGTTGTTCTTCGGTGAAGGTGAAGTCCACTGTCCTGCCCTTCCCTTGGCTTCCCGGCTGCCCCGTCTCGATCTGACGGATCGTCAAGATAGGGCAGCCGTGGAAGGAAGGGAATGGCCGGGCGGCGGCTCCGCCGGAGCGGTCTCCGGCGGTCTCCGTCGGTCGCCGGGGGTCCTCAGCGGTCGAAGTCGAGTTCGACGTCCGGGGTGACGGGGTGGGACTGACAGGCCAGCACGTAACCGGCTTCGGTCTCCTCGGGGTCCAGGGCGAAGTTGCGGTCCATCCGCACCTCGCCGGAGACGAGGAAGGCACGGCAGGTTCCGCAGACGCCGCCCTTGCAGGCGTACGGGGCGTCCGCCCGGGCGCGCAGCACCGTTTCGAGCAGCGTCTCGCCCTGCTGGACCGGCCAGTTGCCGGACCGGCCGTGCAGGGTGGCGGACAGCGTCGCGTCGGCGGGGGCGTCCGCCGCGGGGGCCGGGGCGGGGGCCGAGCCGTCGTCGACGTGGAAGATCTCCTGGTGCACCCGGGAGCGGTCGACGCCGAGGTCGCGCAGGGCCTGCTCGGCGCTCTGCACGAGGCCGAACGGACCGCACAGGAACCAGCCGTCCATCTCGCCGACCGGGAGCAGCGCCGGCAGCAGTTCGGCGAGCCGGGCGTGGTCGAGCCGGCCGGACGGGAGCCCGGCCTGCTGCTCCTCGCGGGAGAGCGCGGTGACGAGCTGGAACCGGTCGGGGAAGCGGTCCTTCAGATCCGCGACCTCGTCGAGGAACATCGTGGAGGCCGCGGTGCGGTCGCCGCGGACGAGGCAGAAACGGGCCTCGGGTTCGCGGGCGAGCAGGGTGGCGGCCATCGACAGGACCGGGGTGATGCCGCTGCCGCCGACGATGGCGGCGAAGTACCCGGGGCGCGGTTCGAGGACGAAGCGGCCGGTGGGCTCCATGACGTCCACGGTGTCGCCGACGGCCAGTTCCTTGAGCGCGTACGTGGAGAACTCGCCGCCGTCGACCAGCCGGATGCCGACCCGCGGCGCCGTGGGCTCGCCCTCGGCGGGGGCCGGGGAGCAGATCGAGTAGGTGCGGCGGATCTCCTCGCCGTCCTGTCCGGTGCGGCGCAGGGCGAGGTGCTGGCCGGGGATGTGGCGGTAGGCGTCGCGCAGCTCGGGCGGGACGGCGAAGGTCACGGCCACGGAGTCGTCGGTGAGCTGCTCGATCGCGCTCACCCGGAGCGGATGGAACCCGGCCCGTCCGGTGCTGGGGGTCGGCATCTACAACTCCTTGAAGTGGTCGAACGGTTCGCGGCAGGCGACGCAGCGGCGCAGCGCCTTGCACGTGGTGGAGGAGAAGCGGCTGAGAAGCTCGGTGTCGGTGGAGCCGCAGTGAGGACAGCGGATGGCGAGGGTCAGCGGTACGGCCCCGCCGGCGGGGCCCTGGGGCCGGGGCGGGGCAATGCCGAACTCGGTGAGTTTGCGGCGCCCTTCCTCGCTGATGTCGTCCGTGGACCAGGCGGGGGTGAGCACGGTGACGACGGTGACGTCGGGTATGCCGTGCGCGTGGAGGGCGTTCTCGATGTCGGTGGACATCGCCTCGATGGCGGGGCAGCCGGTGTACGTCGGGGTGAGGTCGACCTGGACGCGGCCGGGGCCCTGGAGGTGCACGCCGCGCACCACGCCGAGGTCGGCGAGGGTGAGGACGGGCAGCTCCGGGTCGGGGACGGCGCCGGCGATCCGGGCCAGTTCCGCTTCCAGGGCGGTCGGGGCCGGGGCGGGGGCGTGGGTGGCGGTCACCAGGACGCTCCGGGGTGACTGCGGTGCAGGTGCTGCATTTCGGCGAGGAGCCTGCCGAACGGTTCGGTGTGCAGCCCCTGGCGGCCGGCCCCCGCGCTCCAGGCGCCGGTGCGGGCGCCGGTGGGCACGGTGAGGGTGGCGCGTTCGAGGACGGCGGTGACGGAGTCGAGCCAGGCGCGCTCCATGGCCTCGGTGTCGAGGTCGAGGCCGTCGAGCGGCTGGAACAGTTCGCCGGTGTAGCGCCACAGGGCCTGGCAGGCCTCCTGCATCCGGCGGTGGCTCTCGTCGGTGCCGTCGCCCAGGCGCAGCGTCCAGTGCTCGGCGTGGTCCTGGTGGTAGACCACTTCCTTGACGGCCTTGCCCGCGAGCGGGGCCAGGGGGCTGTCGCCCTCGGCCAGCGCGGCGTAGAGCAGTCGCTGGTAGGTGGAGAAGTAGAGCTGGCGGGCGATGGTGTGCGCGAAGTCGCCGTTGGGCTGCTCGACGAGCTGGCAGTTGAGGAAGGCGCGTTCCTCGCGGAGGTAGGCGAGTTCGTCCTCGTCACCGGCGAGGGAGAGCAGGAGGCGGGCCTGGCCGAGGAGGTCGAGCGCGATGTTGGCGAGTGCGACGTCCTCTTCGAGGGCGGGGGCGTTGCCCGCCCACTCGCCGAGGCGCTGGGCCAGGACGAGGGCGTCGTCGCCGAGGGGGAGCGCCGCGGCGGGCGCGCCGGGCGTGACGGTGACGCCGGGCGTGACGGTGCTGGTGGGCCGGGGGCTGGTCACAGGTGCTTCACCCCGTCCGGGATCTCGTAGAACGTGGGGTGCCGGTAGGCCTTGTCCGCGGCGGGCTCGAAGAAGGGGTCCTTCTCGTCCGGGGAGGAGGCGGTGACGGCGGCGGAGGGGACGACCCAGATCGACACGCCCTCGCTGCGGCGGGTGTAGAGGTCGCGGGCGTTGCGAAGGGCCATCTCCGCGTCGGGTGCGTGGAGGCTGCCGGCGTGGGTGTGGGACAGTCCGCGGCGCGAGCGCACGAACACCTCCCACAGCGGCCATCCGTCGGTGGTCATGCCCGTGCCTCCCCGTTCTCGTGCGCGTTCGTGTGCTGGTGCTTGGCGGCGTAGGCCACGGCGGCGTCCCTGACCCAGGCGCCGTTCTCATGGGCCTGGCGGCGCTTGGTGAGCCGCTGATCGTTGCAGGGGCCGTTGCCCTTGAGGACGTTCCAGAACTCGTCCCAGTCGATGGGGCCGAAGTCGTAGTGCCCGCGCTCCTCGTTCCACTTGAGGTCGGGGTCGGGCAGGGTGAGGCCGAGGGACTCGGCCTGCGGGGCGGCGTAGTCGACGAACCGCTGGCGCAGCTCGTCGTTGGAGTGCCGCTTGATCTTCCAGGCCATGGCCTGCGCGGAGTGGGTGGACGCGTCGTCCGCCGGGCCGAACATCATCAGGGAGGGCCACCACCAGCGGTTCACCGCGTCCTGGGCCATGGCGCGCTGGGCCTCGGTGCCGTTGGAGAGGGCGAGCAGTGCCTCGTATCCCTGGCGCTGGTGGAAGGACTCCTCCTTGCAGACCCGGACCATCGCGCGGGCGTACGGCCCGTAGGAGCAGCGGCAGAGCGGGACCTGGTTGGTGATCGCCGCGCCGTCCACGAGCCAGCCGATGGCGCCGACGTCGGCCCAGGTCAGCGTCGGGTAGTTGAAGATCGACGAGTACTTCTGGCGGCCCGAGTGGAGCTTGTCGAGCAGCTCGTCGCGGCTGACGCCGAGGGTCTCGGCCGCGCTGTACAGATACAGGCCGTGGCCGGCCTCGTCCTGCACCTTGGCCATGAGGATCGCCTTGCGCCGCAGGGACGGCGCGCGGGTGATCCAGTTGGCCTCCGGCTGCATGCCGATGATCTCGGAGTGGGCGTGCTGCGCGATCTGGCGGATCAGGCCCGCCCGATAGGCGTCGGGCATCCAGTCGCGCGGCTCGATCCGCTCGTCGGCGGCGATGGCGGCGTCGAACACCGCTTCGAGGGCGTCCTGGGGCACCTCCGCCCGCTCCGTCGCCGTCGTCTCTGCCGTACCTGCGGTCATCGGACCCCCTACCGACCGATCGTTCGGTTGAATGACTTCAATGGTCGTTCGGGGGCCCGTATGGTGTCAACCTCTGTGGATAACTCCTTACGCCGAGCGGGGAACGGGGCGCGATGGACGCGTATGACGGCACGGAAGCGGCCGAGCCGCCCTCATCGACCGGGCCCCGGGGCCCAGGGATCGCCGGACTCTCGCTGCGGTACCAGGTCGTCGCGGCCGTCGCCCTGGCCGTCCTCGGCGTGTTCGGCTGCGTCCACCTCGCGATGGTCTTTCTGCATGTCGCGCCCTCGAACACGCTCACCAAGCAGCACGGGACGGCCGTGGACGACTGGATCTACCCCGAGCTGGAACAGAACTGGAAGCTGTTCGCCCCCAACCCGCTCCAGCAGAACATCTCCGTCGAGGCCCGCGCCGAGATCGCCGGCCCGGACGGCGCTGTCCGCACCACCGGCTGGATCGACCTCACCGCCCGGGAGACCGAGCGGATCCGGGGCAGCCTCGTGCCCAGCCACACCGAACAGAACGAGCTGCGCCGGGCCTGGGAGTTCTTCCTGAATTTCCACAACGAGGACCGGCTCCCCATCGGCATGCGCGGCGAACTGTCCGAGGGCTATCTGCGCCGGATCGTGGTCTCCCGGCTCGGTGAGCGGGACCTCGACGGCACCGTGCGGAAGATCCAGGTGCGCTCCGTGACCCGGGCCGTGCCCGCCCCCGCGTGGAGCACCGAGAAGACCGACACCCGCCCCGCCTACCGCGCCTACCGGTGGTGGACGATCACCGACGCCGACCGGCCCGGCGTCCCCGCCTCAGCCGCCGCACGGACCTCCGCCGCGCGGACCGCGGCCTCCGCACACACCACCGACTCCACGAAGACCTCCGGGACCGCCGCCACCGGGCCCGTGTCCCCCACCGCCGGGACGGAGACCGCCGCCCGATGAAACACCCCTCCTCGCCCGCCCCGCGCCTCGCCGCCGCCGTCCAGAAGGTCACCGCGCACGCCCTCGGCCCCTACCAGTCGGCGGTCGTCCGGATCGGCTTCTCGCTCACCTGGCTGCTGTTCCTGCTGCGCGAGTGGCCGCACCGGCACGAGCTGTACGGCCCCGACGGCCCCTGGTCGTGGGAGATGGGCCGGCGGCTGATCGCCGACAACCACTCCTTCAGCGCGCTCATGTGGTCCGACGGCGGGCTCTGGTTCGAGATCGTCTACGGGCTCGCGGTGCTCTCCGCCGCCCTGCTGCTGCTCGGCTGGCACACCCGCGCCGTCTCGGTGCTCTTCATGGCCGGGGTGCTGTCCCTGCAGAACCGCTCCGTCTTCATGGGCGACGGCGGCGACAACGTCCTCCACCTCATGGCGCTCTATCTGGTCTTCGTCCGCTGCGGGCAGGTCTGGTCGCTCGACGCCCGCCGCGCGGCCCGCGCTCGGGCCCGTACGTCCGAGGGCCCTGAAGGCGCCGAGGGCACGCCGGGTGCGCCGGGGGCGGACGGGCCCGTCGGCCCGCTGCTGTGGATCGTGCTCGGCGGCTTCCTGATGGCCGCCACCTGGTTCTCCGGCGTCAGCGGCGAGGGCTGGCTGCTCGTCCTGTTCTGGGTGCTGTGGCTGGGCCACGCGCTGTGGTGGCTGGTCGGCCGGTACGCGCCCGGCGAACCGCGCACCCTCCTCGACGTGATCGCCAACCTGACCCACAACGTCACCCTCGTCGTGATCATGGCGGAGGTCTGCCTGATCTACGCCACGGCCGGCTGGTACAAGGTCCAGGGCTCGCGCTGGCAGGACGGGACCGCGCTCTACTACCCGCTCCACCTCGACTACTTCACCCCCTGGCCGGCCCTCTCCGCCCTGCTGGCGGGCAGCGGCGTACTGGTGCTGCTGGTGAGCTACGGCACGGTGATCGTCCAGGTCGCGTTCCCCTTCACGCTCTTCCACCGCCGGATCAAGAACGTGCTGCTCGCGGCGATGATGCTGGAGCACGCCGGTATCGCGGTGCTGCTCGGGCTGCCGTTCTTCTCGCTCGCGATGATCGCCGCGGACGCCGTCTTCCTGCCCACGGTCTTCCTGGTGTGGCTGGGCGGCCGGGCCGCGCGGGGCCGCGACCGGCTGTTGCGCCGCCCGCCCGCCGCACCACCGGCCCCGGAGGCCCCGGAGGCCCCGGAGGCCCCGGAGGACCCGGGGGCCGTCCGCCTGCCCGAGCAGGGCCGTACGGATGAGGGGACCGGCGCCGGTCCCCGTACCCTCGTCGGGTGAGCACCACCGAAGAACAGCCGCTCCAGTACGACGAGGGCTTCGCCCCCGAGATCGGCGTCGGCCCGCACCCGCGGCCGTGGCCCGAGGACGAGCGCTACGACCCCGAGCTGCTGGCCGAGGGCGACCGGCGCAATGTCGTCGACCCCTACCGCTACTGGACGCGCGAGGCGATCGTCGCGGACCTGGACACCCGCCGCCACGACTTCCACGTGGCCGTGGAGAACTGGGGCCACGACTTCAACATCGGTTCCGTGGTGCGCACCGCCAACGCCTTCCTGGCGAAGGAGGTGCACATCGTGGGCCGCCGCCGCTGGAACCGGCGCGGGGCGATGGTCACCGACCGCTACCAGCATGTGCGCCATCACCCGGACACGGCGGAGCTGACCGCGTGGGCGGCCGCCGAGGACCTGCCGATCATCGGCATCGACAATCTGCCCGGCGCGGTGCCGCTGGAGCGGACCGTGCTGCCGCGCCGCTGTGTGCTGCTGTTCGGGCAGGAGGGCCCCGGTCTCACCGAGGAGGCCCGGAAACACGCGTCGATGGTCTGCTCGATCGCCCAGTTCGGCTCGACCCGCTCGATCAACGCCGGCGCCGCCGCCGCGATCGCCATGCACGCGTGGGTGCAGCGCTACGCCGACATCCAGGCCGGACCCACCGAGGCGTAGGCCCCACGGGGCGTAGGACCCGTAAAACCACTGAGACGCGGCGGTGCCCCCGGGAGTCCCGGCTCCGAGACCGCCGGGCTGCTCGCGCTGGCCCGGATGGAGCGGATGGACGCGATGCTCGGCCCGG
>NZ_JBEYZX010000066.1:0-22874 GCF_040646255.1 Streptomyces sp. NPDC046203
GCGGACGGCGCGCCCTCGTCCCGTACGAGCCAGGTGACGGTGGCGTCGGCGGCCGTCTCCAGCTCCAACCGGTCCTCGGTGTGCGGGACTTCGAGCCGGTGGCCGTCGTCGGCGGCGGACCGGTCGGCATGCTCGTCGCCGCCGAACTCGGCCGGTACGGCGTCCCGGTCACGGTCGTCGAACAGAACCCCGACACACTCGACGTCCCCAAAGCCGGAACCCTGCACGCGCGCACCGCGCAGACGCTCGCCCGACGCGGATACCTCGCCACGCCCGAGCCCACCGTGGAACTGCTCGGCGAGGAACGCGCCCAGCCCTTCCACTTCGCCGGGCTGCCCGGACTGACCATCACCGGTCCGGCCGTGGAGGGCGAACCCATCGTCGGCCGCTCCCAGGGCGACCTGGAACGGCTCTTCGAACGCGTCGCCCGCGAGCACGGGGCCACCGTCCTGCGCCGCCATCGCGTCGTCGCCCTGGAGCAGGACGAGGAGGAGGTCACCCTCACCCTTGAGGGACCCGACGGCCGGTCGTCGCTGCGCGCCGGCCACGTCGTCGGCGCGGACGGCGCCCGCAGCCTGGTACGCGAACAGGCCGGCTTCACCTACGAGGAACACCTGCCGCGTACCCAGGCCGTCCTCGGCGTGGTCGACCTGGAGGACGTGTACGCCGCACCGGCCGGCTGGACCGTCACCGAACGCGGCTGGACCGTCATCGGGCCGAACCCGTACGGGCCCAGCCGGGTCGCCGCCTTCGACTTCGCCGGCCCCCGCCCCGACCGCGGCACCCCCCTGACACTGGCGGAACTCCGTGCCACCGTCTCCCGGATCGCGGGACGCGACATCCCCATGCGCGACGCCCGCTTCCTCGACCGCTTCAGCGACTACGCCCGCCTCGTCCACACCTACCGCGCGGGCCGGATCCTGCTGGCCGGCGATGCCGCCCACGTCCACTTCCCCGTCGGCGGACAGGGGCTCAACCTCGGCATTCAGGACGCCGTCAACCTCGCCTGGCGCCTCGCCCACCACCTGCGCGGCTGGCCCGGCGCCGGCCTGCTCGACGACTACACCGCCGAACGCCGGCCCCCCGCCGCCCGCACCATCGACAACACCCGGGCCCAGCTCGCCCTCATGACCCCGGGCGCCGCGCACGACCCGCTGCGCTCGCTCTTCACCGACCTGCTGCGCAACCCGGCGGTCAGCCGGCAGCTCGGCGACATGATCAGCGACCAGGACGTCCGGCTGCCCCGCACCCCGGGGCAGTCGGCCTGGACCGGAATGTTCCTGCCCAACCTCCCGCTGCTCGTCGACGGCGAGCGGACCGCCGTCGCGCGCCTGACCCGCTCCGGCCGCGTCACCCTGCTGCTGCTCGACCCGGACACGGCCCCCGCCCTCGAGAAGGCCGCCGCGCCCTGGCGGGAGGCCGTGGACGCGGTCCACGCCCGGACACAAACGCCGCTGCCGTTCACCGCGGTGCTCCTGCGGCCGGACGGCTACCTCGCGTGGGCCGGCGACGAGACGGCGGACGGCGGCCCGGGACTGGAACGCGCACTCGACGCGCTCCTCGGGCGACGCGTCCCCGCCCCCTGACCCCGGCCCCGTATCCCGGCCCCGTATCTCCGTATCCCCGTACCACCGAGGACGCCCGCCCGCGCGGTCCGCGCCGGGCGGGCGTCGCCCGTCTCAGCAGCACCCGAGCACCCGAGCACGCGAGCACGCGAGCACGCGACAGGAGCAGAGGAATGAGCGCCTTCGGACCCACCGGCAGAGCCGGCCGCCCCATCGTCGAACTCGGCCGCGGCGGCCCGGTCGTCGGCGTCCAGGGACTGGGCTGTACGGGCATGAGTCTCGCCCCCGGGCACATCGACAGGTCCACGGTCCGCGCCACCCTGGAACGCGCCCTCGACCGGGGAGTGACCCTCTTCGACACCGCCGACGTGTACGGCGCGGGCGCGAACGAGGAACTGCTCGCTCCCTTCGTCCGGGCCCACCGCGACGAGGTCGTCGTCGCCACCAAGTTCGGTATCGCCCCGGACCCGTCCGACCCCGCGCGGCGCATCGTCCGCGGCGACCGGGCCTGTGTCCGCAGCCGCGTCGAAGGCAGCCTGCGCCGCCTGAACACGGACCGCCTCGACCTCTTCTCCCTGCACGGCCGTGACCCGTCGGTGCCCATCGAGGAGACCGTCGGGGCGATGGCGGAACTCGTGGCCGAGGGCAAAGTGGCCCACCTCGGACTCAGCGAGCCCACCGCCCCCGACGTGCGCGCCGCCGCGGCCGTCCACCCGATCGCCGCCGTCCAGTGCGCGTGGTCGCTCTTCGACCGGGCCGTGGAGGACGACATCGTGCCCGCCGCGCGCGAGACGGGGGCCGCGCTGGTGCCGTCCGCCCCGCTCGGCCGGGGGTTCCTGACTCGGCTGCTGCGCGCCGAGGAGGACGAACTGCACCCCGGCGACCTGCGCCGCATCCTGCCCCGGTACGTCGGCGAGCCCACCCGGTCGAACCAGGCCCTGCTGTCGCCGCTGCGCCACGTCGCCCGCCGGCACGCCGCGACCCTTCCCCAGATCGCCCTGGCATGGGTCCACCACCGGGCGCCCGCGCACGGACTGCCCGTCGTTCCCCTCCCGGGAACGCGCCGCCCCCAGCGCGTGGACGAGAACACCGCGGCCGCCCGTATCACCCTCACCCCCGACGACCTGTGCCTGCTCGAACCACTCGCCTCCCAGACCGTCGCCCCCCACCACCCGGAACCGGCCCTGCCGGTGTGACCCGCCGACAGACATCCGCCCCGGCCCCGGCCCCTGCCGCCTTTCCCGGATCACCCGGCGACCCTGCTCCCGTCCCGCCACGGGGGAGGGGACGGGAGCCGACCACTCCCCCGTCCCCTCCCCCTGGCCTCGCTCCCTCGCTCCCCGCTACCGCTTCGTCCGGTCGGCGCAGGGGTCGCAGCAGGAGCGGGCGGGCTCGACGCAGACGGTCACGGAGTCGGTGTTGTCCGCGGGGTCGGGGTCCTTCTCCAGGGCGTGGGCGGTGGCGGTGTTGACCACCGCGCCGGCTCGGGTCGCCTTCGCGCGCAGCACGAGCGTCGCGCCGGCGCCATCGGGCAGGTCGCCCACGGCCCACTGCCCGGTGGCGGGGTCGTAACGGCCGGGGCCGTCGGCGGACAGGAAGGCGAGCCCGGCCGGGAGCCGGTCGGCGACGGTGACGGCCGTGGCCTGGTTCGGCCCGGAGTTGCGGACGGTGACGCGGTACGTCACGGTCTCGCCGACCGCCACCGTCGTCCGGTCGGCGGCCTTGACCACCGACAGATCGGCGGCCGGGTTCACCTTGGTGACCTGCTCGTTCGAGGTGGCGGTCAGGGGCTGCGGGGTGTCGCCGAGCCGGTTCTCGTACGTGGCGCCGGCGGTGTTGCGGACCTGCTTGCCGCCGCTCGCCCGGTCGATGACGACCCGGTACTCGACGGTGGTCCCGGCCGGCACGGTCTCGGTGCTGGCGAGACTGCCGCCCGCCGAGGCGGACGCCCCGTCGCCGAGATGGAAGACGACCTTCCGCGCCCCGGTGTCGTAGTACGCCTGGTCGTCACCCTGGGCGTCGGTCTTCACGCCGGAGTTCGGGCCCTCGATGATCCGCAGCGAGCCGGGCACGTACGTCGTGCCGTCCGGGATCACATCGCCGAGCACGAGGTTCTCGGCCGCGCCACCGCCCTCGTTCCGCGCGTTGATCCGGTACGTGACGACATCGCCGATGTCCAACGGCCCCGTGGGCGCGGCGGACTTGGTGAGCACCACGAAGGGCGGGGTGCCGAAGAAGATGCCGTCGAGGAAGTTGCCGACACTGCGGTTGCCGCCGGCGGCGGAGACCGACCGGAAGGCGAACCGGGTGGTCGTCTGGCCGATGGGGACGACATACGTGCCGGTGTAGTGGCCCCAGGCGGCATTGCCGTCCGTGAACCGCCGCTGCTCGATGGCGTTCCCGGGCGCACCGATGTCCAGCGCCATCGGTGTCCAACGTCCTCAACCACCCCGCCCGCGTCGCCGAGGCCACGAGGGCAAAGGTGGAACAGGCCATCGCGGATCTCGGGTTCGTACGAGGCGGCACCGTGTCGGAACACGCAGCCCACTGGCGCCGCAACGGCTTCGCCACCTGGCTGTTCACCCCGGCAGTCTCCGGCTGGTACCCGAAGAAGGCACCCCAGGAAGCCCGCCCCGTCCCGCTCCTCGGCGAACCGTGGCCTGGCGTCCCATCCCGGGGCCGCAACGCCACCGACCGAGCAGACGCCTGCTGGGTCCCGATCGCCAAGGGCCTCACGCCCCACGGCCTGCGCCACACCCACCGCACGATGATGGAGGACCTCGGCACCGAGAAGGTCCTCATGGACGAGCGCATGGGCCACATCGACGGCTCCGTCTCAGCCCGCTACGCCCACGTCACCCCGGGGATGCGCCAGCGCCTCATGGCCGGCCTGACCGAGCAGTGGGAGGCGGCTCTCGACGCCCGCCTCGAGATGTGCCCGACGTCGCCGGTACGCGCGCTTAACGACCTCCTGCTCACACGAGCGGTCGCCCTCCGGTAGCTCCACTCTGCCCATCCACCTGAGCGCTGATCCATGCATCGATCACCGCTTCGACTCGAGCCCGGGTCATCGTGCTCGCGCGGCCTACTGACGGTCCTCGCCGCTCAGCTACACCTGGGTCCTCTTCAGCCCGGGAGAGCCGCAGCAGCCATTGCGACGGTACGGAACGTGACCAGCCGCCACCCAATTTCGTGTGCCGCGTCGAGCACGGACTTATCCGTCATCTCGAACTCCTTGAGGAGTGCCTCGGTCGCGGTACGGTCACTGCGATACAGAGCATCGAGGAGGCGGAGAACCAGCAGCTTCAATGGCCCGTCAGTCGCTCTGTCCAGGTGCTCCTCGTCGAGATGGGCGATGATCTCCGTCAGCCTGTATAGCGAAGGGAGAGCATGGGTCTCGTTCTGGACGAGGGCCATGCCGACCTGCAGGCCGACGTTGTGCACAGCAGTTGCGATTGACTGAGGGTTCAGCTTCGACGTAGTCGCGTAGCCGTCGAGCGTTGCGAGCTCGACGGCTACCTCGGTCCAGCGGCCCTGGAATGCTAGGGATTCCGCAAGAAGGGCAACAACGTTGATCCTCTGGACAATGGGAAGTTGCGCATTGTCCAACAGTGCCCGACACCGAGTCTCGATCTCGGTGTCATCGATGCTTCTATCGCTCAATGCCTGTGTGATATACCCGATTTCAGCAATGATCTTGGACGTATCTGTATGCGGCAGCCGTGCGCCAAGTGCTTGCAGGTCGGCGATAAGGCGGATGACCGCTTCACCTGGAGCCTCACGATGTGTTGCTGTGCGGAGTGTTGCCAGGACGTTGGCGACCGCGTTGGCTGCATCGGCTGGACGGGAGTCAGCGAGTTGTAGAGCTAGCCAGTAGATGCGCTTCAGATGCGGGATCAAGTGGTCCAGCGGCGCGCCCTGCTCCCACATCACAGCAACGAGCGGAAACAGCGTCTTGATCTCAAGTGCGGGTGCCGGAGCGGTGCGGGCCCTGATGACATTGAGCTCTGATTCGAAGCAGGATCGTGCTGCTGCCAGACTCCCGATGCGAAAGTAGGCGCCGCCGAGGTTGCCGTAAAGGACTGCAAGGTCGTCGGAGCTGATCCCGAGCCGCAGGGCATGGCCGGCGAGGCTTTGTGCGTGTGGAACCAGCCGATGCATGCGGTGCTCATCCTCATCATCGATGAACTCAGCAAGCCAGCTCTGAGTGTGAAAGGCGGCGCGGCTCAGAATCGGCTCCACGCTGCTGGAGCCTTCCAAGGTGGCCCGTACTACGTGCTGCACGATCTCGTTGATGCTGATGGTCTCGTCGAGCTCGTCAGGGTGCTCCGACTTCGTCTGCCGGTGAGGCCCGCCCGCGCTGAGCGGCTCACCCCGCTGCACGAGGGACTCGGTCCGCAAGGCCCGGTGGATCTCCAGGACGCTGAGAGGACTCTGGCTCGATTCCACCATGACCAGCGGCCCCTTCAGGCCACTGCGCATGACGGACTCCTTGGGCACCACGGCTGCGGCGACCAGGAGCTGGATCGGAATCTGACGAGAGGCCAGGTAGGAGGCGGTGCTAATCGACGCGATTGCCGCGTTCGATATGTCCTGCTGTCGAACGACTGTCGTGGCGCGGCCGATTCGTTGCAGGGCTACCCGGATTGCCGCCACGAGCGTGCGCGGATACCCAGGCGGGACAGACTGCTCGTCGTCCAATGCGCGATCGCGGATGAGTTCCAGATAGCGAGGTACCTCCGCAAGGCCGAGCCCGCAACTGGCCAGGTAGCCACAGGCCAGCTCGATGGCTAGAGGCCAGTACTCCAGGTTCTGCGCCAGCTCGGCTGCTGTCTGTTCGCTCACCTTGTCCCAGACGGAGCCGTCGTCGGATAGGCGCAGGCGGATCAGCGACACGGCCTGGTCGGTGGTGAGGTGAGTGATGGGTACTCGTCGGGGGTGGGTGGCCCAACTGCTCTGGTTGGTGGACGTGATGATCAGATGTCCACGCCCGCTGGTGGGTAGCCACGGAAGTAGACGACGGCGGTCCAAGGCGTTATCGACGACCATAAGCCAGCGGCCCGGGAACGTACTCAGGAGCGCGTGTACACGGTGGCGCAGGGCAGAAGAGTCCATGTTCGCCTGCGCTTGCTGTGGGGCGAGCCAGTCATGCAAGACGTGGTAGGAGGCGGCCAGGCTGGCGTCGCTCTCCGCATCAATCCAGAAGATATGGTCGTAGGAGTCCGCGACGTCGTGGGCGTACGCAGCTGCTGCACTAGTCTTTCCGATACCGGACAATCCCAGCAGTACGCAGGCCCGCACCACTCGATCCTCGGGTGCTTCCGTGAGTGCACGGTGAATATGCGCCAACAGGTCGGGCCTAGGGAGATCCGGCGGCGACGGGACGGGCCCCACCATGATGCCCCAGTCGAAGCTGCCAAGGTCATGGGCGAGGTGAGCGGCCTCTGTCAAAAGTTCGGAACGGAAGTCCGTCAAGGTGAGCACGCCATCGAACTCGCCGCAGGCTCTACGGAAGATCTCCGAGACCAGGTGATTGGTCATGCGCCCTGCCGAGCGAAGTCCGAGGCCGCTGCGCTGCTGCGAACGGAATTTTCTGATGCGTTCCCTTAGTTGCTCGCGCAGCTCATGTGGCTCGCGGGTATCCGGCACGATGCGTGCGCGACGCAACCGCAACAGCTCGTCGTGGTTAAGGCCCTTGGCATTTTCCTGTTGTCTTGAGCTCCGCTCCAGGAGCGCGGTCAGCTGCTGTTGGAGCTCATCGGGAGCGGCGAGGCGCAGAACCCGGTTCAACTGAACTGCCTTGGAATGCAGCCTCATATTGGTGATCAAGCTGTAAGCCTTGGCGCTCGGTCTGGCCCTGACCATCCGCATCAGCACAGCGAAAGCGGCCGGAGCAGACAGCTCGGTACCCGGTCCTCCTGATTTCACTTGCGCGGCCAGCACGGGGGACCGGTCGCCATCTATCAGATCGAAGTCGATGGCGTCCGGGTCGTCCACTCCCTGTGCGTCGGTCTCAGTTGGTTCGATGACCGCAGCGTGTACGCCAGGTTGGAGCCCCTCGGCAGCAGCTAGCAACTCCTCCAAGGTGACCAGATACTGGTACTGAAACCCGAAGGCAGCAGCCTGCCCTCCGCGCTCCGCCATGCCGCCGCCTTCGTCTCAGTGCTCAAGTCTTCTTGCCGTGATCAACGTGGTGGCTGCTGTAAATGGTTCCGTTGCCGCCGGGGCCTCATGACCAGCCTGACCAAGCGCGGAAGGGCGCGCTCGACAGTCCTCTCAGCGCCCGCCTGGAGCCAATCACTGAGAGCGATACCTGGAGCCAGCCTCGACGGCTGGATCCAGGCAATTCAGGCGCCAAACACTGCTTGGTATGCGCTCTGCCCTGCCCCGACGAGCATGGTCAGGCCAGGGGTAGCCGTACCGATTGCGGTGAGGGTTGCGTTCAGCCGATCAAATGCGGCCCGTATGCGTCCCGGTTCAGGCGCATCAGTGGTGGCAGCCTCTTCCAGGACTTCTGCGTCCAGAATCAGCTGGCTCTGCTGCTCAGTGGAGGCCCCCAAGGCCGGCGCGAACTGCCGTACCTGCTGGGCGAACTCCGCGAGTTTGGATGCGTCCAGGCCGAAGGAATTGTTCTGTACGACGTGCTGCTGGGAGCCAGCAACGAAGCCGTGGGAGCCAGTGATGTTGTAGGTGTCGCCAGCCGGTTGACGGCTCAGAAAGTCATTCACGGTGCCTCCAGCGAGTACGCATCGGGTGCCTTGTGCTGTGATCAGGATTGCGACCTCGGCATCTGTGACCACTCGCTCCACAAGAGCGTGCTCACGCAGGTAGTCGAGCGCGCTGAGAACTTCATCCTCGGCCAGGGGATCCCCGGCGAAGCTGCACAGTGGGTCTTCCAGGAATGCCAGCGCCGGAACAGAGGTTTGCCTTCCGCCCAAGCGTAGGACCCAGCGCAACAACACATCGCAGGCATGTCCGAAGCGTTCGACTACGTCGGCGCGCAGAGCGAGTAGACGGCGCGCCTCCAGCAATCCGTCGTCGGTGGGGAACACCTCGGCGAGCCCGCCGGCGAGGCTCCGTGCGATCTGGACGAGCCCGAGCTTTTCAAGCTGCAGCGCCATGTTGTCGCTGTCGTCTTCCGGCAGCCCTTCGCTCCGGGCGAAGTCCCGCACGTCTACGTAGCGGCTCGGATTCTGCTGGACCGACTCGTGCAGCCAGAGCAGCAAGCGGGACAGCTGAGGGTCGCTTTCGAGGCCGCTGGCACTCGCGAGGGTGAGCACACCCATGGACGGGGGCTCGACCTCGATGGGGATGCGGACGGGATGCTTGCGGTTCGCCCGCTCGAACTCCTTGACGATCTCTTTCTGCATCTTCGCGATCACGCGCTTGTCGATCTTGAACCCGGCCAATCCGGTCTCCTATGGGGCGGTGGTGGTTCAAGGCTAGACGGGGGTACTGACAGCAAGTCCGTGCTTCCGGCCGAAGCATCCGTTGCTGGCGAGGTCGTCGTCAGGCGGCCTGGTGGGGAGCCGGAGCCCGAAGTCGGCTCCCAAACGGCTCCCAGGGTGCCCCCGGAAACCACTCAGGGGCCTGATCCGATGTCTCGGATCAGGCCCCTGACCTGGTCTTACGGCTGTCGGGGTGGCGGGATTTGAACCCACGACCTCTTCGTCCCGAACGAAGCGCGCTGCCAAGCTGCGCTACACCCCGATGTCGCTGTTTCGATCTTTTCATCTCGTCGCGGCGACATCGATTACTTTAGCCCACCGGCGCCCAGAGACGAAATCCGGTTCTCGCGAGCCCCCGCCGCAGGTCGGAAGCGGTGCCCCGGGCGCGGTCCCCGGCCGTGCACCGCGCCCCGCCGAACCTCCGCCCGCGCCCGCGCCTGCGGCAGGGCCGCGGGCCCCAGCGCCCCTACCGGCTTCAGCCCCGCGCCGCCGTCAGCGTCAGCAGGGTCGCCTCCGGCGGGCAGGCGAAGCGGACCGGGGTGTAGCGGTTGGTGCCGCAGCCCGCCGAGACGTGCAGATACGAGGTGTGGCCGTCGGCCGTGTGGGTGGACAGGCCCTTGACCCGGTCGGTGTCCAGGTCGCAGTTGGTGACCAGCGCCCCGTAGAAGGGCACGCACAGCTGCCCGCCGTGGGTGTGGCCGGCGAGGATCAGGTCGTAGCGGTCCGCCGTGAACGCGTCGAGCATCCGCAGGTACGGCGCGTGCACGACGCCCATCGAGAAGTCGGCGTCCTGCTCCGGGCCGCCCGCGACCCGCTCGTACCGGTCCCGCTTGATGTGCGGGTCGTCGACGCCGGTGAAGGCGAGTTCCGCGCCCGGCAGCTTCAGCCGGCCGCGGGTGTTGGTGAGGTCGACCCAGCCCGCCGCGTCGAAGGCGTCCCGCAGGCCCTCCCACGGGTTGTGCACGGCGCCCTTCACCGGCGGGTTGCCGTTGAGACCGTGCTTCCCCTGCATCTTCTCCTTCAGATACAGGGCGGGGTTGCGCAGCCGGGGGCCGTAGTAGTCGTTGGAGCCGAAGACGTACACCCCCGGGAACTCCATCAGCGGCCCGAGCGCGTCCAGGACCTCGGGCACCGCCTCGGGATCTGAGAGGTTGTCGCCGGTGTTGACGACGAAGTCGGGGCGCAGCCCCGCGAGGGACTGCAGCCAGGCGCGCTTCTTGCGCTGCCCGCTCACCATGTGGATGTCCGAGACCTGGAGGACCCGCAGGTCGCGCATGCCCCGGGGGAGCACCGGGATGGTCACCCGGCGCAGTCGGAAGGAGCGGGCTTCGAAGCCCGCCGCGTAGACGAGTCCGGCCGCGGCCGTCGCCGTGAGACCTGCCGTGATCTTCAGGGGGATCCCGTACCGTGCGCGCATCCCCTTATCGTCGCAGACCCGCCGGACGGAAACGCGCGGGCGCCGGGAGCCGGGCACCTGACACACTTGGGGTCATGACCACGCTCAAGGCCAGGCTGAAGGACGACCTCAACGCCGCGATCAAGGAGCGCGACGAGCTGCGCTCCTCGACTCTGCGGCTGACCCTCACCGCGATCCAGAAGGAAGAGGTCGCGGGTACGACGAAGCGCGAACTCTCCGACGACGAGGTGCAGAAGGTGATCGCCAAGGAGGCGAAGAAGCGCCGCGAGGCCGCGGACGCCTTCGCCCAGGGCGGTCGCGCGGAGTCGGCCGAACGCGAGCGGGCGGAGGGTGTCCTCCTCGACGCGTATCTGCCGCAGCAGCTGACCGACGCGGAGCTGGAGGCCATCGTGGCCGGCGCCGTCGAGGAGGCGAAGGCGGCGGGCGCCGAGGGGCCGCGGGCGATGGGCGCCGTCATGAAGATCGTCAACCCGAAGGTCGCGGGCCGGGCGGAGGGCGGCCGGGTCGCCGCCACCGTGAAGCGGCTGCTCGCCGGCTGAGCCGGGGACCCGCTCCGTACATACGCGAAGAGGACACACGCGAAGAGGGCGCCCTTCCCGGAACCGTTCGGTTCCGGGAAGGGCGCCCTCTGTCATATGCCAGGCCGGGCCTACGGCTTACGGGTTGCCGCCGTTCCCGTTCCCCTGGCCTCGGCCGCCCGTGCCGCCGATCATGCCGGGCGGGAAGATCCCGCCGGGAAGGGTCGGCGTACCGGTCCCCGGCTGCCCGCCGCCCGGCTTGTCGTTGCCGCTTCCGTTCCCGTTCCCATTGCCGTTCCCGTTGCCATTGCCGTTCGCGCCGCCGGTCCCGTTGCCGTTGCCGTTTCCGGCGTCGCCCGGCTGCTGCGCCCGGCCCTTGTTCGGGTCGTCACCGCGCGCCACGTCGACCGGGACGAAGGACGGGGTCTGGCCGGCGTCCAGGGCGCCGGTCATCGCGATCTTCCAGATCGGGCCCGGCAGACAGCCACCACAGACCTTGGGGTAGAACTGCCCGCCGATGGTGATGTCGTACATCGGGGTCTTCTCGCCGATGTCGTCACCGACCCACACCGCCGTGGACAGGTTCGGGGTGTAGCCGACGAACCAGGCGTCCTTGCGGTCGTTGGTGGTACCGGTCTTGCCCGCGTTGTCCCGGTCGGTCAGACCGGCGGTGGCGCCCGTACCGTCCTCGACGACACCCTTCAGCATCTGGTTCACGGTGTCGGCGGTGTGCTCGCTCATCGCGCGCGAGCAGCTGGACTTCGGGACCGGCAGCTTCTGGCCGCCCGCCGTCGTGATCGACTCGATCGCGACGGGCGTGCAGTACGTGCCCCGGTTGGCGAAGGTGGCGTAGACGGCGGCCATGTCGAGCGGGGTGCTCTCCAGACCGCCGAGGGTCGCCGACGGGCTCTGCTTGAGCGGCTTGCCCAGCCCGCGGTCGTAGCCGACCTTCTTCGCCATCGTCAGCGTCTCGCAGAGACCGGCCATCTGCTCCAGCCGCGCGAAGTACGTGTTGATGGACTTGCCGAGGGCACTCGTCATGTCGTAGTGGCCCTTTTCGGACTCCAGCTCGTTGTTGACCTCCCACTGGCCGGAGCCGGCGGGCGTGCCGTCACAACGGGAGTAGCCGTTCTCCGGGACCGTGATCTGGGTCGGGTCGTTGAAGCTCTGCGACGTGCTCAGACCCTTTTCGAGCGCCGCCGCGGCCGTGATCGGCTTGAACGTCGAACCGACCTGGAAGCCGTAGGTCGTACCGCCCATCCTGCTGCCGACGGACAGGTTGAGCGTCGTCTGGTGCAGCTTCTGGTCCAGGCCGTACGGGCGGGACTGGCCCATCGAGAGGATCTTGCCACTGCCGGGCTGGACCTGGACCACCGTGGCGGCGACCGTGTCGTCCTTGTCGACCTTGGCGACCGCGGCCTCGTTGGCGGCGGCCTGGGCGGCCGGCGAGAGCGTGGTCCGGACGGTCATACCGCCCAGGTTCCACAGCTTCTGCCGCTCCTCGGACGTCTTGCCGAAGACCGGGTCGCTGAGGATCGTCTTGCGGACGTAGTCGCAGAAGAAGCCGGCGCCGTCGACGGCGGTGATGCAGCCGTTCTTCGGAGCCTTCACCTTCAGCGTGATCGGGGTGGCCTTCGCCTGGTCGGCCTCCGCCTGGCTGATGTCCTTGTGGTCGGCCATCCGCTGGAGCACGACATTGCGGCGCTTGGTGGCCTCCTGGATGTCGTTGACCGGGTCGTAGCGGCTCGGCGACTGCACCAGGCCGGCCATCATGGCGGCCTCGGGCAGGGTCAGGTCGGCGGCGTGCTTGGAGAAGTAGCGCTGCGAGGCGGCCTCGATGCCGTAGGCCTGCTGCCCGAAGAAGGTGATGTTGAGGTAGTTCTCCAGGATCTTCTTCTTGCCCAGCTCCTCCTCGACCTGGATGGCGAACTTCAGCTCGCGCACCTTGCGGCCCATGGTCTGCTGGGTGGCGAGGGCGACCTTCTCCGGGTCGTCGCCCGCCTCCTCGACGAAGACGTTCTTCACGTACTGCTGGGTGAGCGTGGAGGCGCCCTGCGACACGCCGCCCGACTGGGCGTTGCGGTTGATGGCGCGCAGCACGCCCTTGAGGTCGATCGCCCCGTGCTCGTAGTAGCGGCCGTCCTCGATGGCGACGATGGCCTTCTGGATGTACGGGGAGATCTTGTCCAGGGGGACGACCTGGCGGTCGCGCGAGTACACGGTGGCGAGGTGGCCGCCCTGGGAGTCGAGGATCGTCGTGCGCTGACTCAGAGGTGGCGTCTTCAGGTTGGACGGGATCTCGTCGAAACCTTCGACCGTGCCCTTGGCCGCCAGTCCGACCACACCGGTGGCCGGCAGGGCGATGCCCGCCAGCACGGCTCCGGCGAGCACACTGACTCCAAGGAACTTGGCGGCCTGCTGGGTCCCGGTCAGACCTCCGCCCGAGCGCTTCTTTGGCATGGAGGCAGCCTACGTTCTCATTCGCCGGACACGCGTATATGCCTTGGCCTAAGCTGCTCCCAACTGTCACAGCAGAGTGGTCGCGTACCACGATTCATGCATGACGGCGGCGTGTATCCCGGCGTACCCGAAACGTCTGGAATCCATGCCCGATCGAGGCGTGAAATCGGCTTATGTCCGATAGGTTCATCATGCCCTTCCGTCACTCCTCTGGGTGATCTCCCGCGCACGCATAGTCCGTTCGGGCCATTCAAGATTGGGCCCGACGGGGGTGTTGCGCTGTCCCTACGTTCCGTAACGTCCCAACTGGCAGCGGTGAATATGCCGCTGCCGCCGTGGGGGAGCCTCGATTCGGGAGAGGACGGCGCCGGTATGGGCTGGGTAGCTGACTGGAGTGCGCAGGCCGCCTGCCGCACTACCGATCCGGATGAACTATTCGTGCAGGGTGCGGCGCAGAACAGGGCGAAGGCGGTGTGCACCGGGTGTCCGGTGCGGACCGAATGCCTCGCCGACGCCCTCGACAACCGTGTGGAATTCGGCGTGTGGGGCGGGATGACGGAGCGCGAACGGCGCGCTCTGCTGCGCCGGCGGCCGACCGTCACCTCGTGGCGGAGACTGCTGGAGACCGCGCGCACGGAGTACGAGCGCGGCGCGGGCCTGCTGCCCGTGGCGATCGACGAGGACGCGACGTACGAGGCGTACGCGGCGGTGGGCTGACCTCCCCGGATTCCTTCCGGGCAGGGCGGCTCCCGCACCGGCCGGGCGGCCATGGGCCGGCGGGCCGGGCCGTCGCGTGTGAGTACGCGGACGCATGAGTGCGCAGACACGTGAGTACGCGGATACGTGAGTACACGTACGCGCGGGTACGTCGCGTGGCGTAAGAACGGTACGTACGACGCACGGGCGGTACGTACGGAGTGGGACCGAGCGCGAGGGCCACGGCACATGGCCGGGCGCCGGGACCGGGGGCGGGGTTCGCCGTACCGGCTACGGCACGCGGGCTACGACGGTATCCGCCCGATCGCCAGGCGCTCGCCGATGGCGCGCAGACCGTCGAGATCGTGCACATCACCGGGCAGGGCGGCCACTTCGGCGACCGCGACCTCGGGATGGAGCGCGGTGAAGCGGTCGCGGGTGCGCTGCTCACGCGCGAGCACCCGCATCCGTTCGGCGTGGAGACGGAGCAGCCCGGCGGTGAGTTCCCGGACATCGGGCGCGCTGGGTGTGCCGGGCGCTCCGGGTGTGCCGGAGGCATGTGGAGCGGAGGGTGGCTCGCCGTGCTCCGCGTCGGCTGTGGGGGCAGCTTCGGGTGCGGACGTACGGACGGGCTCGGGTACGGCGGTGGTCCTGGTGGTGGATCCGGCGGCGGTGGCGAGGTCGGGCACGGGGCCTGCGGTGGGGGCCACAGGGGGGTCTGACGGCTCGGGAGAGATGGCCCGGGGGCCACCTCCAGCAGTCTTCCCGGCCCCCTGATCCACAATGCGGCCCTCGTCAAGATTTTCGGCCGCGGCCCGCGCCCGCTCGGCCGACAGCCAGGCGGCACCGCTGCCGTGCACCCGGTTGAGGACGAGCCCGGCCAGCGGCATCTCCTCCGCCGCCAGCCGCTCCACGAAGTACGCCGCCTCGCGCAGCGCGTCCCGCTCGGGGGTCGCGACCACGAGGAAGGCCGTGCCCGGCGCCTGGAGCAGCCGGTACGTGGCGTCCGCCCGGGTCCTGAAGCCGCCGAACATCGTGTCCATCGCGGCCACGAAGGTCTGCACGTCCTTCAGGAACGGCCCGCCGAGCAGCTTGCCCAGCGTCCCCGTCATCATCGACATGCCGACGTTCAGGAACTTCATCCCGGCCCGGCCGCCGACCTTCGCCGGAGCCATGAGCAGTTTGATGAACTTCCCGTCCAGGAAGGACCCGAGGCGCTTCGGCGCGTCCAGGAAGTCGAGCGCGGAACGGGACGGCGGGGTGTCGACCACGATCAGGTCCCACTCGTCCCGGGCCCTCAGCTGGCCCAGCTTCTCCATCGCCATGTACTCCTGCGTACCGGCGAAACCGGCCGACAGGGACTGGTAGAAGGGGTTCTCCAGAATGGCCCGGGCCCGGTCGGCGTCCGCGTGCGCCTCGACGATCTCGTCGAAGGTCCGCTTCATGTCCAGCATCATGGCGTGCAGTTCGCCGCCGTCCGAGCCCTTGATGCCCTGCACCCGGCGCGGCACGTTGTCGAGGGAGTCGATGCCCATCGACTGGGCGAGCCGGCGCGCCGGGTCGATGGTGAGGACGACCACCCGCCGCCCGCGCTCCGCCGCCCGTACGCCGAGCGCCGCCGCGGTCGTCGTCTTGCCGACCCCGCCCGCGCCGCAGCACACGACGATGCGGGTGGCCGGGTCGTCCAGCAGCGGATCGAGCGCGAGGACGGACACGCTGTCCAACCCGCCCCCGGTGCCCCCGGCTCCAGCGCCGGTGCCGCCGCTGCCGCCCGTCCCGGCCTGCTCCGCCGCCGTCTCTTTCGCCGTCCCCATTGCCGTCACGCGCCCGCCCCCTGTCGGCCCGTTCCCCGTCCGCCCGTGCTCTGCCCGCCGGTGTCCTGCTCGCTCGTGTCCTGCTCGCCCACCCCTTGGGCGCGCAGTGCTCTCGCCAGCCGGTACAGACCGGCGATGTCCGCCCCGTCCCCCAGGAAGGGGAGTTCCCACGTCGGGACCCCGATCGTGTCCAGAGCCGCGCGCTGGGTCCGCTCCAGCTCCACCCGCCGCGCGTGCTCCGCCGCCTCGTCGAGCAGCGGATCGACCAGGAGCGCGCCGTCCTTGACGCCGGCGGACACCAACGCCCCCGCGACGGCGTCCCGGTGGGCGCCGGAGGCGGCCCGCAGTGCCGCCTCGTCCAGGACGTGCGGGCGGACCATGTTCACGATGGCGCGGCCGACGGGCAGACCGGTCGCGCGCAGCTCGGCGATGCCGTCCGCGGTCTCCTGGACCGGCATCTCCTCCAGGAGCGTCACCAGATGCACCGCGGTGTCCGGCGACTTCAGGAAGCCCATGATCGCCTGGGCCTGGTGGTGTATCGGGCCGATCCGCGCGAGCCCGGCCACCTCGTCGTTCACATTGAGGAAGCGGGTGATGCGGCCGGTCGGCGGCGCGTCCATCACCACGTGGTCGTAGGTGAATCCGCCCTGCTTCTCGCGCCGGCGCACCGCCTCGCACGCCTTGCCGGTCAGCAGGACGTCCCGCACGCCCGGCGCTATCGTCGTCGCGAAGTCGATCGCGCCGAGCTTCTTCAGGGCCCGGCCCGCGCCGCCCAGTTTGTAGAACATCTGGAGGTAGTCGAGAAGGGCCCGCTCGGCGTCGATGGCCAGCGCGAACACCTCGCCCCCGCCCGGCGCGACGGCGATCTTGCGTTCCTCGTACGGCAACGCCTCCGTCTCGAAGAGCTGCGCGATGCCCTGCCGGCCCTCCACCTCGACGAGGAGGGTCCGCTTGCCCTCGGTGGCGAGGGCGAGCGCGAGTGCGGCGGCGACCGTCGTCTTACCGGTACCGCCCTTGCCGCTGACGACCTGGAGCCTGCTCACGTATTCGAGCCTAACCACTGGCGCCCCGCACCAATCAGAGGGCTGCCCCGGACAAAGCCCGGAGGAGACCCCCGAGAAATCCCTGACGCGTCGACAGCCGAACCCGCGGGCGCGAGCATGGCCGAGCCGCGGCGAACCCGGCCGACGGCCTGCGGCGGCGGGCCCGGCGCACCCCGAGGGGCGGCCGGGGGACCGCGGCCCGTCCCGCCGGGCCGGTCGCCCCGGCGGGCGGCCCCGCGCCAGCGGCTACAGTCGCCTCATGACCAAGTGGGAGTACGCGACTGTGCCGCTTCTGGTGCACGCGACGAAGCAGATTCTTGACACCTGGGGCGAGGACGGCTGGGAGCTCGTCCAGGTCGTGCCCGGACCGAACAACCCCGAGCAGCTCGTGGCCTACCTGAAGCGGGAGAAGTCCTCGTGAGCGGGGCGGGAGCCGTCGAGGCGAAGATCGCCGAGCTGGGCATGACCCTGCCGGAGGTCGTCCCGCCGCTGGCCGCCTACCAGCCCGCCGTGCGCTCGGGCGTGTACGTCCACACCTCGGGCCAGCTCCCGATGGTGGCGGGCAAGCTGCCCCTGACCGGCAAGGTCGGCGCCGAGGTCACCGCCGAGGAGGCCAAGCAGCTCGCCGCCACCTGCGCGCTCAACGCGCTCGCCGCCGTGAAGTCGGTCGCCGGTGACCTGGACCGGATCAAGCGGGTCGTGAAGGTGGTGGGCTTCGTCGCCTCCGCCCCCGACTTCACCGGCCAGCCGGGCGTTATCAACGGCGCCAGCGAGCTGCTCGGCGCGGTCCTCGGCGAGAAGGGCGTGCACGCGCGCAGCGCGGTCGGCGTCGCCGTCCTCCCGCTGGACGCGCCCGTCGAGGTGGAGATCCAGGTCGAGCTGATCGAGGACTGACCGCCTCGCCCCGCGACGGCACCCGCGCGGCACGGTACGACCGTTCGTACCCGCCGTTCGTACCCGCCGTTCGCACCCGAGCGCGGGGCGCCCCGCACGACACGGAGCCGGTTCCTCCCCCGGGAGGAATCGGCTCTCGTGCATTCGGAAGCTTGCGCATAGCATCCGGCCATGTCGAATGGTCAGTCGAACGGTCAGTCGGGCGGTCAGCCGAACGGGCAGTGGTACCCGCCGGAGTGGCCCGACCGCATCCGTGCCCTCGCCGCCGGGGAACTCGTCGCCGCCGCCCCCCGGCGGGCCGCCACCGTGCTGCTCCTCAAGGACGGCGCGGACGGCGCCCGTGTCCACATGCTGCGCCGCCGCGCCTCCATGGCCTTCGCGGGCGGGGCATATGCCTACCCGGGCGGCGGGGTCGACCCCCGCGACGAGCAGCCCGTGCGCTGGGCGGGTCCCTCGCGCGAGCAGTGGGCGGACCGACTCGGTCTCACCGACCCCGCGCAGGCCCAGGCCGTCGTCTGCGCCGCCGTGCGCGAGACGTACGAGGAGGCGGGCGTTCTGCTCGCCGGCCCGACGGCGGACACGGTCGTCGGCGACACGACCGGCGACGACTGGGAGAAGGACCGGCAGGCGCTGGTCGCCCGCGATCTGTCCTTCGCCGACTTCCTGGACCGGCGCGGTCTGGTGCTGCGCTCCGACCTGCTGGGCGCGTGGGCGCGGTGGATCACACCGGAGTTCGAGCCGAGGCGGTACGACACCTGGTTCTTCGTCGCGGCGCTCCCGGCCGGCCAGCGCACCCGGAACGCCTCCACCGAGGCCGACCGCACCGTGTGGATCCGCCCGGTGGACGCCGCGGCCGGCTACGACCGGGGTGAGCTGACGATGATGCCCCCGACCATCTCCACCCTGCGCGTGCTGGAGCGGTACGGGACGGCCGCCGAGGCCCTGGCCGCGGCGCCGGCCCAGGACATGACCCCGGTCCTCGCCCGGGCGCGGCTCGACGGCGACCAGGTGGTGCTGAGCTGGCCGGGCCACGACGAGTTCACCAAGCACGTCCCGGCGGACGCGCCCCCGCGGGCAGCCGCGAGCCCGGACGCCCCCGGCACCACCGAGGACGGAGGCGCGGCATGAGCGACGCCGCGGCCCTTCCCGGGCAGCCGCGCGGCGCGGTGGTCTCCGGACCCGGCACCACGCGCGCGTACAACGTGCTCGCGCCGAACCCGTCCGCCATGACCCTGGACGGCACCAACACCTGGATCGTCGCCGAGCCGGACTCCGACCTCGCCGTCGTCGTCGACCCCGGTCCGCTCGACGAGGGCCATCTGCGCCGCGTCGTGGACACCGCCGAACGGCTCGGCAAGCGGGTCGGGCTCACCCTGCTCACCCACGGCCACGCCGATCACGCCGAGGGCGCCGCGCGGTTCGCCGAGCTGACCCGCAGCGCCGTCCGGGCCCTGGACCCCGCGCTGCGGCTCGGCGACGAGGGGCTCGCCGCCGGGGACGTGATCACCACCGGCGGCGTCGAGCTGCGGGTCGTCCCCACCCCGGGGCACACCTCCGACTCGCTGTGCTTCCACCTCCCCGCCGACGGGGCGGTGCTCACCGGCGACACCGTCCTCGGGCGCGGTACGACGATGGTGGCCCACCCGGACGGGAAGCTCGGCGAGTACCTGGACTCGCTGCGGCGGCTGCGCTCGCTCACCGTGGACGACGGGGTCCGCACGGTCCTGCCCGGCCACGGGCCGGTCCTGGAGGACGCCCAGGGCGCCCTGGAGTTCTATCTGGCGCACCGCGCGAGCCGCCTCGCGCAGGTGGAGACGGCGGTGGCGGCGGGCCACCGCTCGGCGCCGGACGTCGTGGCCCATGTGTACGCGGACGTCGACCGGTCCCTGTGGCCGGCGGCGGAACTGTCCGTACGGGCGCAGCTGGAGTATCTGCGGGAGTCCGGCCGAATCTGACGGACCGCCCGGGTATCCGTCCGCCCGCGCCGCCCTGCCCTTCCGGAACGGCGGTGCGGGCGACGGCGGTGCGGGCGGTCGGGCATATGACCGGCGAATCCGTGGCCGGGACCGCAACCTTTTCGCTTCCCCCCGTGTCTTATGTTCCGCTTATATTCGGCCGGAACTCTGGGGGAAGCCCGTGTTCGTCCTCGCCATTCTGCTGGTCATAGCGGCGGCGGTGCTGTACATCGTCGGCCGCGTCAACGACACCCGCGGCCTGAAACTGGGCGCCGTCGGTGCGCTGCTGGCCGGCCTGTTCTCGCTGGTCGTCAGCATGACGTACGTGATCAGCGCGTACGAGGTCGGCGTTCCGGTCGCCTTCGGCAAGGTCGGTACGCCGATGTCCTCCGGCATGCACCTGACGTCGCCGTTCACCAGCGTGACGACCTTCTCCACCCGGCCGGTGGACCTCAACCTGTCCGACAAGGACGTGGTCGAGGTGCGTTCCTCACAGGGCGGCGTGATGTACGCCGAGGTCACCGTGAAGTGGGCGGTCCACCCGTCCAAGGCCGTCGAGCTGTACAAGCTGGCCGGCAGCGAGGACGCCATCCAGCAGCGGCTCGTCTACCCCGACAGCCGCGAGATCGTCCGCAACGTCTTCGCCCGCTACACGAGCGAGCAGGGGTACGCCTCGGAGCGCGAGAAGATCAACGCCGACATTGCCGCCCAGGTGAAGCAGCGGCTCGCCCCGCGCGGCATCGACGTCACCACCGTCAACCTGCGCAATGTGAAGCCCTCGAACGCGCTCCAGGACCAGGTCGACCGCAAGATCCAGCAGCAGCAGGCCACCGAACGCGCCCTGGAGGCCGCCCGTACCGCCAAGGCGGAGGCCGACCGGCGCCGGATCGAGGCCGAGGGCATCGCCCGCGCCAACAAGATCCTCAACGAGTCGCTGACCGACAAGGTCCTGACGAACCAGTGCATCGACGCGTACAAGGAGGCCGCGGCGAAGAACCCGGTCTACGCGGTGCCGTGCGGCGGCGGGGGCTCGAACCCGCTGATCGTCGACGGGACGAAGCGCTGACGTCCGTACGCGTCACGAGGACCTGAGGACCCGAGGACCTGAGGACCTGAGGACTTGAGGACGCGGAAGGGGGCCGTCCGGTTCGACCGGACGGCCCCCTTCCGTACGTACGGGGAGCCCGTGACGTGCGGCTCGGCTCAGCGCGAGCGCTTCGCCAGCCGCTCCACGTCGAGCAGGATCACGGCGCGGGCCTCAAGGCGGAGCCAGCCGCGCTGCGCGAAGTCGGCGAGCGCCTTGTTGACGGTCTCGCGGGAGGCGCCGACGAGCTGGGCCAGCTCCTCCTGGGTGAGGTCGTGGACGACGTGGATGCCCTCCTCCGACTGCACGCCGAAGCGGCGCGACAGGTCGAGGAGCGCGCGGGCGACACGGCCCGGCACGTCGGAGAAGACCAGGTCGGACATCTGGTCGTTGGTCTTGCGCAGCCGGCGGGCGACGGCGCGCAGCAGGGCGCTGGCCACCTCCGGGCGGGCGTTCAGCCAGGGCTGGAGGTCGCCGTGGCCGAGGCCGAGCAGCTTGACCTCGGTCAGCGCGGTCGCGGTCGCGGTGCGCGGGCCCGGGTCGAACAGGGACAGCTCGCCGATCAGCTCGCCGGGGCCGAGGACTGCCAGCATGTTCTCGCGGCCGTCGGGCGAGGTGCGGTGCAGCTTCACCTTGCCCTCGGTGACCACGTAGAGCCGGTCGCCCGGGTCGCCCTCATGGAACAGTGCGTCGCCACGGGCGAGCGTCGCCTCACTCATCGAGGCGCGCAGCTCGGCGGCCTGCTCGTCGTCGAGCGCCGCGAACAGCGGCGCGCGTCGCAGAACGTCGTCCACGAGTTCTCTCCTATGTCGACCTCAGTGCGATCAATCACAACAAGTTTGACTCACCGGGCGGCCTTTCCGTACGTCAGGGGCCCGATTGGGTCCCGATCGGGTGCGCGCGGGGCGGATGAGGACGGCGGCGCCTAGGCTGGCCGGGTGTCCAACTCGCCGGTGAGAGCGCAGGCCAAGGGGGATGGAAGAGTGCGGGAGGAAGGCGATTCCGCTGTGGGCGAACACGGTGCGTCGAAACGGGTGAATGCGGCAAAAAGCGCACCCCGGGGCGCGGCGAAGAGCGCTACAGGAAAGGCCGCGGCGAAGGCGCCCGCGGCCCCGAAGGGTGTCCCGAAGGGCGCCGCCAAGCCCGAGTCGCGGCTCGCGATGGTCCGGCGCGCCCGGAAGATCAACCGGGAGCTGGCCGAGGTCTATCCGTACGCCCATCCCGAGCTGGATTTTCGTAATCCCTTCGAGCTCCTGGTCGCCACGGTGCTGTCCGCCCAGACCACGGACCTGCGGGTCAACCAGACCACCCCCGCGCTCTTCGCGGCCTACCCGACCCCCGAGGACCTGGCCGCCGCCGTCCCCGAGGAGGTCGAGGAACTGATCCGGCCGACCGGATTCTTCCGCGCCAAGACCAAGTCGATCATGGGCCTGTCCGCCGCCCTCCGTGACGAGTTCGACGGCGAGGTGCCCGGTCGGCTGGAGGACCTGGTCAAACTGCCCGGCGTCGGCCGCAAGACCGCCTTCGTCGTCCTCGGCAACGCCTTCGGCGTGCCCGGCATCACCGTCGACACCCACTTCATGCGGCTCGCGCGGCGCTGGAAGTGGACCGAGTCCGACGACCCGGTCAAGATCGAGGCCGAGGTCGCCGCGATCTTCCCCAAGAGCGAGTGGACGATGCTCTCGCACCGGGTGATCTTCCACGGCCGGCGCATCTGCCACGCCCGCAAGCCCGCCTGCGGCGCCTGCCCGATCACCCACCTCTGCCCGTCGTACGGCGAGGGCGAGACCGACCCCGAGAAGGCGCGGAAGCTGCTCAAGTACGAGAAGGGCGGCCTCCCGGGCCAGCGGCTGAACCCGCCCCCGGGCTACCCCGGACGCCCGGCGCCCCCGCTGGGCGGTACGGCGTCCTGAGCCACGGCGTCCCGAGCCACGACGTCCCGAGCCAAGGCGTCCCGAGCCGGGGCGGCGCCCGGCGGCC
>NZ_JBEYZX010000067.1:0-22427 GCF_040646255.1 Streptomyces sp. NPDC046203
GCGCTCTGCTGCACGGACCCGATCTGGCAGGGGCAACCGCTCCCCTTGGAGGTCGCCGAGGCGGCGCCGTCGGTCGACGCGCTGTTCGGGCATCCGCTGGACGCGGTGGTGATCGCGTCGGCGACGGCGGCGCACGCGGAGCTGATCGGGCGGGCCGCGGCGGCCGGACTGCCCGCGTTCTGCGAGAAACCGATCGCGCTGGACGTACCCCGGACGCTCGACGCGCTGAAGGCGGTGGCGGCGGCCGGGACCGAGCTGCAGCTGGGGTTCATGCGGCGCTTCGACGCCGGGTACCGGGCGGCGCGCGAGGCCGTCGCGGCGGGGCGGCTCGGCCGGCTGCACACCGTACGGGCGGTGACCTCCGATCCGGCGCCGCCGCCGGCCGCGTACCTGCCGCTGTCGGGCGGGCTGTTCCGGGACTGCATGGTGCACGACGTCGACATCGTGCGCTGGGTGACCGGCCGGGAGGTCGTGGAGGTGTACGCGACGGGGTCGGACGCGGGCCCCGCGATGTTCCGCGAGGCCGGTGACGTGGACACGGCGGCGGCGCTGCTCACCCTGGACGACGGCACGCTGGTGTCGGCGACCGCGACCCGCTCGAACGGCGCGGGGTACGACGTACGGATGGAGCTGGCCGGCGAGCGGGCCTCGCTGGTGGTGGGGCTTGACGAGCGGACCCCGCTGGAGTCGCTGGAGCCGGCGGGGCCGGCGGCGCCCGGGAAGCCGTGGCCGGGGTTCCTGGAGCGGTTCGGCCCGGCGTACGAGGCGGAGCTGGACGCGTTCGTCGCCCTGGTGCGCGGGGAGCGGGACAACCCGTGCGACGGGGGCGAGGCGCTGGTGGCGCTGCGGATCGCGGAGGCGTGCGCGCTCTCGCACCGGGAGCGCCGGCCGGTGCGGGTCGCGGAGATCCCGGCGGGCTGAGCCCGTCTTCTTGCCGTCCGTGGATTCGGGCCGTCCCTGGTTCGAGCCGTCCCCTGGTTTGGGCCATCCCCGGCCCGGCCGCCGCGGGGAGCCGTGGCGGCCGGGCCGGGGCGGGATCACCAGACGACGGGCAGATGGCGGGGGCCGCGGATCAGGATCCCCGGCATCCATTCCAGCGGGGGCGACTCGGGGGCGAGCGCCAGCCCGGGGAAGCGCTCCAGCAGCGACCGGACGGCGATCTCGCCCTCCAGTCGGGCGAGCGGGGCGCCCAGGCAGAAGTGGATGCCGTGGCCGAAGCCGAGGTGCCCCTGGGTGTCGCGGTGGATGTCGAAGGCCGCGGGGTCGGGGAAGCGGCCGGGGTCCCGGTCGGCCGCGGCGAGGCCGACGATGACAAGGGAATGCGCGGGCACGACCGTTCCGCCGATCTCGACGTCCTCGGCGGAGAAACGGTACGTGGCCGTCTCCACCGGGCCGTCGTGGCGCAGGACTTCCTCCAGGACGCCGGGGATCAGCGTGAAGTCCTCGCGCACCGCTTTCAGTTGCCCGGGGTGGGTGAGCAGCAGCCGCACCGTGTTGGTGATGAGATTGACGGTGGTCTCGTGCCCCGCGATGATCAGCAGCTGCGCGAGCCCGCGCAGTTCGGGAATCGAGAGCCGGTCGCCGTCCTCGGCGCGGGTGGCGACGAGCGCGGACATCAGATCCTCGCCCGGTCCCGCGGCCCGCTTGTCCTCGATGAGCGCGTCGAAGTAGGCGGCGAACCCCTCGGCGGCCTCCTCCTCGGTCATCGCCCCGCTGGGGGCGACGAGTTCGTTCGACCACAGGCGGAACGAATCGCGGTCCTCGGCGGGCACGCCGAGGAGTTCGCAGATGACGGTGATGGGCAGCGGGAACGAGAAGGCGTCGACGAGATCGGCCCGCCCGGCGGGGGCCATCGCGTCGAGGAAGGTGTCGGTCAGCCGCTGGACGCGCGGTCGCAGCGCCTCGACGCGGCGGGCGGTGAATTCTCTCGCGACGAGCTTGCGCAGCCGGGAGTGGTCGGGCGGGTCGACGCCGAGCAGGCTGGGCCCGACGATCTCGACTCTCGGCGGGACGAAGCCGGCGGCGCTGCCGTCCTTGACGAACCGCTGATCGGCGAGGGCGGCGCGGGCCTCCTCGTAACCGACGATCAGCCAGCCGGGCATTCCTTCGGGGCTGACGACCTGGTGGACCGGACCGGATTCTCGGAGCGCGGTGTAGTACGGGTGCGGGTTCGTGGTGAACTCCTGGCCGTACTCCCGCAGATCGATGATCGGCTTGATCGGCATGACTCCACTCTATTTCAAGTGCCTTGACAGTCTTCGGAATTGCCTGGAGGCAGGCGAATATGGCGAGTTCCGGACAGGGGGCGATCCGCGGGCGTGCGCCCGGAGTGAAGGGGAGCGCCTCCACTCGGTCGGCCGGACGGCGGTCGGCGCGCACCCGGGGACGACGACCATCGGACGGAAGCGCCCCTACGCCCGTCCGCCGCTCTCCTGAGCGTGACCCCCGGCCGAGGCCGCCGCCATGGCCATCGCCGCCTCCGTCAGGCTGCGGTGGCAGATCTTTCCGGTCGGGCCGAGGGGCATCTCCTCGACTACGAGGAGGAGTTCGGGGAGTTTGCGGCGGGACAGGCCCCGGCCCAGAAGATGGGCGTTGAGTTCGGGCAGTGTGGGCGTCCGCGCGCCGGGCGCCGGGCGGAGGCAGGCGCACAGGCGTTCGCCCAGGTCCGGGTCGGGGACGGGGACGCAGGCCGCCTCGGCCACGGCGGGGTGGGTGGCGAGTTCGTTCTCCACCTCGGCGAGACTGATGTTGAGACCGCCGCGCACCACGATCCTCTTGAGGCGCCCGAGGACGTGCAGCCGGCCGTGTTCGTCCAGCCGGCCGAAGTCGCCGGTCCGCACCCAGCCGCCGTCGTGAGTGCGGTAACGGGCGTCCAGTTCGGGCGCGTTGACGTAGCACATCGGAGTCATGGGACCCCGCGCCTCGATCTGGCCCTCGGGGCCGGTGAGCCGGATCCGGGCGACCGTCGGGTCCGGGGTGCCGACACTGGTTCCCGTCGGCCGGATCTCGCCCGCCGTATGGCAGTTGACGCCATCCGAGGAGCCGTAGACGGTCACCACGGGACGGTCGAACCGCTCCTGGCAGGCCCGGGCGACCGCCTCGGGCAGCGCCGCGCCGCTGGAGACGACCGTCCGCAGTGACGAGGTGTCCTCGCCGTCCCCGTGCGGGAGGTCCGTGATGCGCCGCAGCATCGTCGGTACCGCGAAGAGATGGGTGGGGCGGTGGGCGGCGATCAGCCGCAGGGCGTCCTCGGCGTCGAACGCCGGCTGGGTGATCAGTGTGCCCCCGAGCACGGCGAGGGTGACGGGCGTGCCGAGGGAGCCGAAGGAGGACGCCAGCGGGACGAGCACCAGGTGCCGGGGCGGCGACCCGGCACGGTCCGGGTCCTGGTGGAGCGCGCGGACGTAACGGGCCCGGCCGCCCGCCATGGCGTGATGGCTGTAGGCGACCATCTTCGGTTCGGCCTCGGAGCCCGAGGAGACCAGGATGCGGGCGGGGCCGTACGGGTCGACCGGCCGACGGGGTGGCTGCCGGGTGTCGTACGGCGCCGGGGAGCGCGGTCCCGGCTCGGGGACGTACACGGTGCGCAGGTGGGGCAGGTCCGCCACGGGGTCCGCTTCCCGGGCCGTGCGCAGGACGACACCGCGCGCCCGGGACCGGGCGAGCAAGGCCCGCAGGTCGCGGTCGTCGCCGGGCGGAAGCGGCAGGGCCACCGCCCCCAGGGCGTACACGGCGAGTTCGGCGGCGACCGCGTCGCGGCCGTTGGGCAGCCGCAGCGCGATCACATCGCCCGCCGCCAGACCTGCCCGCTCGAACTCGGCTGCGGTACGCCGCACTTCGGCGTCGAGTTCGGCGTAGGTGAGCACTCCCCCGGCGTCCACCAGCGCCTCGCGGCCTGGGTGTTCGGCGACCCGGGCGGTGAAGAGGCTGTACAGGTCGGCGTCCGGGCACAGGCCCCGCGCCACCCAGGACCGGCGCAGCTCCCGTGGGACGAGGTCGGGAAAGAGCACTCCGGCGCGCGAGGTCCACACCCCCTGGCCGAGCAAGGGCGGGGCGACGGTGGCGGTGGCGGTGGCGGTGAGGGTCATGCGAACGTCCAGGGAGAGTGGGGGCGGGCGTACGGGGCGGCCGAGTCCGGCGGCGCGACGGCCGCCTTGAACGCCGGGTCGCGGACCAGTCCGGCCAGGTCGGTCAGGACGGGGATCGCGGTCAGTCCGGCCCCGGCCAGCCGTTCCCGCCAGTCCTCGGTGGTACGGCTCCGTGGGTCACCGCCGCTCGCCAGCACCCGGCGCACCGCCTCGGGGTTCCGGCGGGCGCGCGGGCCGAGGGACAGATGGCCGTCCGCGGTGGGCAACGGCCGGTCCAGGGCGGTCCATTCGACCCGCCGCGCCGGGCGCGGGATCAGCGCGCCCGCCGACACCAGGGAGGACTCGACACCGCTGCCGCGCCCGGTCGCCGCACGCCGGGCCAGGGCGGTCACCACGGCGTGGGCGCCGACCAGTCCGCCGAGCACATCGGTGAGGGTCGCCAGGGAGGGGGCCGGGGGTTCGCCGGCCGGGCGCACGGCCGCGGCGAGACCGGTGTGCACCTGGGCGAGGTAGTCGGTGCCCACGGGGGTGGGCCGGTCGCCGAAGGTGTCGCCGAAGCCGGAGGCCCAGGCGTGGACGAGAGCAGGGCGCGCGGGCAGCAGATCGGCGGCGTCCAGACCGTGGCGGGCGGCCTTCCCCGGCGCCCAGTTGTGCAGGAACACATCGGCGTCGCAGGCCAGTTCGCGCGCGGCGGCACGGCCCCGCGCCGTGGTGAGGTCGGCCTCCACGACCCGCTTGCCGGCGTTGAGCGCCAGGAACCGGGCCGAGCAGTCCCCCGCCAGCGGCGGGAGCCAGCGCATCGGGTCGCCGCCCGGCGGCTCGATCCGGACGACCTCGGCGCCCAGCATCGCGAGGACGTGCCCGGCGAGCGGCCCCTGCACCCGGCGGGTCGACTCCACGACGCGCAGTCCGGCGAGCGGCAGGAGGGGTTCGCCCGGCGGGCGGGCCGCCGAGGGACCGAATCCCCACGGCTCCGGCCCCGTCCCCGCGCCCTGCCCCTGCCCCGACCGCCCCGGCCCCGGGGTGAGCCGCCAGGGCGCCGGGTTCACGGTCGAGAGCGGGTCGGAGGACACCACGAGGAGGCTGACGCCGGTGTCGTACGCGGCTTCCCGCAGCTCCGCGAGCGCGTGGCTGCGCGCGGCCTGCCGCAACGCGTCGGGGAGCGGGCAGACGGCGGTGGCGAACCGCTGCTGGAAGGGGAGCCAGCCCCGCCCGGAAAGCGCGGGCGGCACCGCGAGCCGGACCCAGAACTCCCGCCACGCCTCCGGGTCGAGGGTCTCGATCTCGATCCGGTGACCGCCGGAGGTGACCAGGGTCGCCAGACCCAAAGAGCCGCCGGAATCCCCGAGTTCCTGGATCGAAGGCTCGACTTCCGCACCCTCGCGGGCCGTTGCCGCCGCGAGATACTGACTGATCGCGAGCAGCGCGCCCTGGGCCACCGATGTCCGCGCCTCGCGCAGCCGCAGTCCCCGCGCCCGCCCGACGCCCACGGCGGTGGCGCCCAGGGCGGCGAGCACCCCGGCCACGACCGACGCGTAGTCGACGGCGAGCGGAACGGGTCCGCCCGTGGCCCGGCCATGGACGTGCTGGAGTCCGCAGGCGGCCTGGACGGCGCGCTCGTCCGGCAGCTCCGCGTCCACCGGTCCCGCCCAGTCGATACGGAAGGTTCCCTGGGGAGTGCCCTTCGGCAGCGCCTCCGCCGTGTGCCGCAGCAGGAGTTCGGCGATCCCGGCGGCGACCGCGGGCGGCTCTTCTCCGCCCGGCCCCTCGCCTCCGTCCGGCCGCTCCCCTCGGTCCGGTCGCCCGGTCGTCACGGTCACCGGCCCCCCTCACGGTCCGGCCGGCGCCCCTGCACCGAGTAGAAGACGCTGGAGGCGGCGCGGAAGGACGGATCACACATCAGCTCCCCCACCCGGTCCAGTTCCTCCTCGGTCATTCCCTGCGCCACCAGCCGGCCCCGGAGATTGCGGGTGTGGTTCAACTGGAGCCCCAGGCCAGGGTCTTCGGCGTGCCGGACCCCGATGGCGAGATGGACGTCGATTCCGGTCAGCCCGGCCGCCCGCATCGCCGCCGGCACCCGCCGCCCCCAGTGCGGGTCGCCGCCCGCCGCCCGCATGGCCGCCGTCTTGGCCGCCAGGAACCGCACGTACAACTCCTCCGCCGCCGGGTCCGGGGTCAGCAGCGGCGGCTCGTACGAGGCGTCGATCTCGTCGATCTGGAGCAGCCCGCCCGGTTTGAGGGCCCGCACCAGCTTGCGCAGCACGGCGTCTCGGCTCGGCACGTGCTGGAGCACCAGCCGGCCCACCACCAGGTCGTAGGCCGCGTCCGGGAGTGGGTCGCGGGCCACGTCGAGGGTGGCGACCTCCAGCCCGGGCCCGGGCACCAGATCACGCGGGTCGATGTCCGTGGCGAGCACCGAGCCGCCGCCCGGCGCCACCCGCTCCGCCAGCCATCGCGCGATCCCGCCGCCGCCCGCCCCGATCTCCAGGCAGTGCCAGCCCGGCCCCGCCCCGGCGGCGGCCAGCCGGGGCAGGGTCACCGGGTCGTAGGCGGCGGCCAGACAACGCTGCTGGTCGCGGCTGTGCGCGGTGCCGTTGCCGAAGACCCGCCGGGGAGCGGGGACGGCGGCGGACACGCCAGGCATACCAGGCACACCGAGCACACCGGGCTGAACAGGTGCGCCGGGCACCGCAGGCAGCACCTCGGCTACGGCGGCTACGACAGGCGCGGGGGACGGCTGGGACACGTACGACTCTCTCTGCTCGCTGCTCGTGACACGTATGCATGCGTGCCGGGGGGAAAAGCCCGCCCAGGGGCGGCCGGGCGGGCCGCCGGCGCTCAGGTCCAGCGGCCCGTGCCGGTGACCGCCTTGCCGATGAGCCGCTCGGCCAGCACCGCGCGCCGGACCTTGCCCGTACCGGTACGGGGCACCTCGTCCCAGGTGACGACGACGGGTTCGCCGAGCGGGGGCAGCCCGCGTACGGCCCGGGCCCACGCGTCCGGGTCGAGACGGCCGTCGGCGGTGACCACGACGGGCCGCGGGGCGCCGCCGTCCGGGGCGCCGACGACGACGCACTCCAGGGCCTCGGGCAGCCGCGCCTCCAGGACGTCCTCGGTGCGCAGACAGCTCATGTCGGGCAGTCCGGGCAGGCTGTCGGCCTCGCGGTCCAGGACGCTGACGCTGCCGTCGCGGTGGTGGATGCCCAGGTCGCCGGTGGCCCACCAGCCGCCGATGCGCTTGGCGTCCCAGCGTGGCCGCTCCCCCACGTATCCGAGCGCGAGCGCCTTGGTGCGGACGAGAAGCAGGCCGGTGCGGCCCCGGGGCACCGGGCGCAGGGTGTCGGGGTGCACCACCCGCAGCCCGGTCCGGCCCGGCACCGGACGGCCGAGGAGCCGGGCGTCGGTCCGGGCCTCCGGGAGGAGCGCGGACCGCCGGGTGTGGAAGCGGAAGGTCAGCGGCCCGGTCTCGGTCTGTCCCCAGCCCTGCATCCACAGCGGCCGGGAGTGCCGGCTGGCCGTCAGATAGGAGCGCAGGACGGGCGGGTGCACGGCGTCGTACGTGCTGATGTAGAGCCGGACCCGGCGGAACGGGTTGTCCAGGCGGGTGGTGAGGGGCCGCAGCCGTACGAAGCCGGCGGGCGGCGCCTCGACGACGGTCGGCGGGTGGGCGCGCAGCAGCGGGTCGGCCGTGTCCGGGGCGTCGCCGGTCAGCACCGTGATCCGGGCGGGCGCGGCGGACATCACGACGGCCGTCCAGCAGAAGGTGCGCCCGTGGGCGTACGCGCTGGCGTTGGCGAGGACGTCGTCGGCGCGGACGCCGATGACCGGGTAGCGCACCGCCTCGAAGCGGGCCAGTTCGTGGACGAGGGTGCGGGTGGAGTGCACCACCAGTTTGGGGACGCCGGTGGTGCCGGAGGTGTGGTGGACGACGAGGGGTTCGTCGTCGTGGCGCCGTACCGGCGGGCACGGTCCGGCCGGGTCCAGTGCGGCGAGATGGACGGCCGTTCCGGGGACGGGGGCGGGGGCGGGGGCGGGGGCGTCCACGGTGACGCGGATCGGGATCTCCGGGTCCCGGCCGAGCCGGGCCAGGATCCCCGCCGTGGTCACCAGCGCGGCGGGCCGCAGCCGGTCGAGCAGGGTCGTCAGGTCCTCGGCGTCGAGCGCGGCGGACAGTTGCGCGGGGACGGCCCCGAGCCGGATCGCGGCGCAGGCGAGCAGGTCGTAGTCCCAGTGGTTGTCCTTGACGATCGCCACCCGGTCGCCGGGGCCGACGCCCGCGTCGGCGAGGCGGGCGGCGGTGGCCCGGACCAGGGCGGCGAGTTCCGGGACGGTCCAGAGCGTGCCGGCGTCGGGGGCGATGTCGAAGGGGCGGTCCAGGTGGACGACGGTGGGGGCGCCGTGGGCCGCCGCCTCGTCGAACAGGGTGCCCATGTCATGCGGTCGCACGGATCTCCTCCGTCGGGTGGGGGGCGGGCGTGCGGCGATCGGCCAGCCGGGCGAGGACGCGGGCGGCGGCCAGCGCGCCGGAGCGCACGGCGCCTTCGGAGGCGGGTCGCAGCATCACCCAGTCGCCGGCGTACTCGACGGCGCGTACCGGGCGCGCGAGGAAGGGGGCGCGGGTACGCAGCGCCTCGGGGGTCGCCTCGGGCAGACCGTGGCGGAAGGCGTGGACGAGGTGGTGGCGGCGGGCCTCGGTGATGCCGGGCACGTACCGTTCGGCCGCGCGCAGCAGCAGTTCGGCGGTCTCGTCGGGGGCTCGGTCGAGGAGTTCGCGGACCCGGCGCGGGCCGGCCACGACGGTGATCAGGCCGTGTCCGGCGGGGGCCCGGCCGGGGTGTTTGGCGTGGTCGACGACGACGCCGGAGATCAGTTCCTCCTCGACGGCCGGGGTGAGCAGGATGTGCACCGGCCGGCGGGCGGCCGGGGCGAGCGGGCGGTCCAGGAGATAGCTGACCTTCAGCATGGAGGTGAAGGAGCAGGCGTCGAGGAAGGGCCGTTCGTCGGCGGGCGCGTCGGGGCGGAGCCGGGCCGCGACCGGTGCCGGTACGGCGAGTACGGCCGCCCGGGCCCTTACCGTCTCGCCGTCCTCGAAGCGCAGGACGGCGTGTCCGCCCCCGCCCCCGCCCTCGCCACTGCCCTCGCTCGCCGTGGTGACCTCCCGTACGGCGCGGCCGGTGACGACGTCGGTGGTCTCGGCCAGCCGTCGGGCCAGGAAGTCCATGCCGTCGCGGTACGTCCGCCAGGCCGACGGCGCGCCCGCTTCGAGCAGCAGGCTGACCAGCGGGGCGGCGGCGCTGCGGGCGGTGTCCCAGCCGAAGAAGCAGCCCGCGACCGGCTGGAGGAGGTAGTCGTGCAGCTCGCGGTGGTAGCGGGAGGCGGTCTCCCGTACGGTCGCGGCGCCCAGCGGGGTGCGTTCCGGGTGGTCGCCGTCGAAGCCGCCGCGGCGGCGGCCGGACCATGCCTGGAAGGCGGCCAGATCGAGCCGGGCGCGGGCGGACAGACCGGCGCCGGTGAGGACGGAGCTGTTCTCGCCGACGCCGGGATACGCGCGCCCGCCCCGCCAGACCGCGACGCCGCCGCCGACCCGGGGGACGTCGTACGGGCCGGCGCCGAGGCGGCGCAGCAGTTCCCAGGTGGCGCGGTAGCCGCGCGGGGCGACCTGTTCGGCGCCGGTGTCCACGGTCCAGCCCTCGTGGCGCACACTGCGCATCCGGCCGCCGACCGAGGGCAGTTCCTCGTAGACGCGGACGGTGAGACCGGCGCGGCGCAGTTCGTGGGCGGCGGTCAGTCCGGCGATGCCGGCGCCGATCACCGCCACGTCCAGATCGGGGGTCATCCGGCGGCTCCCGTCGAGGTCAGGTCGCTGGTGCCGAGGAAGCCGGCGGCCAGTACGTTGGCGACGGTCATCAGCACGACGCTGAGCCGGTGTACGGCGAAGCCGGTGCGCCGGGCGGTCATGATGTCGCCCCGGACGAAGCCGGTCAGGTACTGGCGGGTGCGCAGCGCGGTCGCGGGCAGCATCAGGAGCGTGAACCACCAGGGGGCCACCCCGGTGACGGAGGCGACGAGGCCGATGAGGAACTCGGTGGCCGACAGCGCGCCGATGAACACGGCGTTGCCGCGCTCGGAGACCAGCGCGGCGACCGTCGGGCGGCCGACGGACCGGTCGCCCTCGACGTCGTTGGTGTTGGAGTAGACGCCGAACATCAGCGGGCCGAAGCCGAACAGCACCGCCTGCACCATCAGGAACCCGGAGAAGCCGCCGGTCACCAGACCGTACGGGGCGATCACGAGGACCGCGCCGAGGGCGACCAGGAACACCTCCTGGAAGCCGTGGTAGCTGATCTTCAGTCCGTACGAGTACTGGAGCGACACCGCCCACAGTCCGCCCGCCGCGAGCAGCGCCCACAGCGGGCGGTGCGGGGCGAGCGCGGCGGCGCCCGCCCACAGCAGCACGCCGGCGGCGGCGCAGATCCAGGCGAAGCGCAGGGCCTGGGGGACCGTCAGGGTCCCGGCGACCAGCGGCTTGCGCGCCTTGCTGCGCAGCGGGTTGTCCGGGCCGTAGTTGGCGATGTCGCTGCCGTCCCGGAAGCCGGTGACGTCGTCCAGGGCGACCATCGCCATGAGCACGGCGATCTCTCCGGCCAGGAACAGCAGCAGCACCAGTCCCTGCCGGACGGTGAACGCGCCGAGCGGGAACAGGCTCGCGGACAGGGCGAGGAAGATGCCCAGGTAGTAGTCGTACACGTCCAGCTTGCCGAGCCGTGCGTAGAGCCGGGTCAGGCTCTCGGCGGGGGCGGCGGGCGCGGCCCGGCCGGCCGCGATGCTGTCCGTCATGGTTGTCCTCTTGGGATGTCTGCGGTGAAGAACGGAAAAGGGGTGCCGAGCGGAAGGGCTACGGGAGGAGAAGGGGTACGGGGGTACCGGGGGCGTGCGGGGGGCGGCCCGGGGCCGGCTCAGGGGCGGCCGGCGGCGAAGGCGCACACCCGGTCGGCGACATGCTCGACCTGTGCGTCGGTCAGCAGGTGGTGCACCGGCAGCGACAGATGGCGGCGGGCGGCGTCCTCGGCGTGCGGCCAGTGGGCGCCGGGCGGGGCGTACGCGGCGAAGGCGCGGTGCGCGGGCAGCGGGCGCGGGTAGTAGACGTGGCTGGCGATGCCGGCCTCGGCCAGGTGCGCACTGAGGGCGCTCCGGTCGTCGGCGAGGACCGTGTACACGTAGAAGCACCGGCCGTCCCGGTCGGGCGGGGGCGGCAGGACGCCGCGCTCGGCGAGCGGGGTGAAGCGTTCGGTGTAGTACGCGGCGATCTCGGCCCGGCGGGCCAGCCGGGCCGGGAATCCGGCGTAGCGGTGGCTCTGGAAGGCGGCCTGGATCTCGTCGAAGCGGCTGTTGATCCCGACGGTGTGGTGCACGAAGCGGGTGCCGGGGCGCTGTCCGTGGTTGCGGAGCATCCGCACCCGCTCGCCGAGGGCCGCGTCCCGGGTGAGCACCGCGCCGCCCTCGCCGGGCATGCCGCAGGTCTTGACCTGGACGAACGAGTAGACGCCGGCGTCGCCCCACAGGCCGGCCGGGACGCCGTCCAGGACGCCGCCCTGGGCGACCGCCGAGTCTTCGAGCAGGCGAAGGCCGTGCCGCCGGGCCAGTGCGGCGAACCTCGGCATGTCGGCCATCACGGAGAACATGTGCGCGGGCATCACCGCCCTGGTCCGCTCGGTGACGAGCCGTTCGGCGGCGTCCGGGTCCATGGTGAGGGTGTCCGGCCGGATGTCGGCGAAGACGGGGGTGGCACCGACGCCGATCACCGACGCGGCGAGCGGCGCGCAGCCGAACGCGGGCACGATCACCTCGTCGCCGGGGCCGATGTCCATGGCCCGCAGCACCAGCCACAGCGCGGAGGTGCCGCTGGAGCAGGCGACGACGTCGGCGGCTTCGAGGTCCGCGCGCAGCAGTTCCTCGAAGGCGGCGGTGCGCCGGCCGAGGATGAAGCGCTGCTCGGGGTCGAGCCCCACCTCGCGGACCAGGTCCATGAGGACGGGGCGGTCGGCTTCGAAGAGGTCGGGCGGGAAGAACGGAACGGCCAGAGTCGGTACGGCTGTTGGGGCTTCGTCCACGGGCTGGTCGGACGTGGGCGGGTCGAATGCGGGCCGGCCGGACGCAGGAGGGTCGATCGTACGGTGGTCGGTCATGCGGTGGTCGGTCATGCGGCCGTCCTCGTCTTCGTGTGGAAGGAGCGGACGGCGTCGCACACCCGGTCCAGTTCGCCGAGCCCGAGGTCGGGGTGGAACGGCAGGGCCACGGCGTGCCGGGCCGCCCGCTCGGCGTGCGGGAAGCCGCCGGGCTCATGGCCCGGACGCGCGAAGGCGGGCTGGTGGGCGAGCGGCACCGGGTAGTAGACCTCGGTGCCGATGCCGAGCCGTTCGAGGTGGGCGACGAGTTCGTCGCGGCGCTCGGTCTCGATCAAGTAGACGTAGTACACGTCGCGTTCGAGCGCGTCCGGCCCCTTGGCGGTGGTACGGGGCAGGCGGAGGATCCCGGGGACGCCGGCCAGGCGGGCGGTGTACGCCTCGGCCAGCTCGGCGCGACGGGCGATCTGCCGTTCCAGGAGCGGGAGTTTGGCGAGCAGGACGGCGGCCTGGAGGTCGTCCATCTTGCTGTTGACGCCCGGCAGGGTGGTCTCGGTGGAGATGGCCCGGAAGTCGTTCAGGGTGCTGCCCGCGCGGCCGTGGTGGCGCAGCGCGCGGACGGTGTCCGCCACCTCCGGGTCGTCGGTGAGGACGGCGCCCGCGTCGCCGATCGCGCCGAGCGTCTTGGTGGGGAAGAAGGAGAGCACGCCGCCCGCGCCGTGCAGACCCGCGTGGACGCCGGCGCGGCGCATGCCGATCGCCTCGGCGCTGTCCTCGACGACGGTCAGACCGCGGCGACGGGCGACGGCGCCGATGGCCGTCAGATCGGCCATCGTGTGGAACAGGTGCACCGGCATGACGAACCGGCTGCGCGGGCCGACGGCCGCCTCCAGCGCCGCCGGATCCATCGCATAGGTCTCCGGGTCGATGTCGACGAACTCCGGTACGCCGCCCGCCAGGACGACCGCCGAGGCGGTGGCGAAGAAGGAGTACGCGGGCACCAGCACACCGTCGCCGGGGCGCAGGCCCGCGGCCCGGAGCAGCAGGACGAGCGCGTCGGTACCGCTGTTGACGCCGATCACATGGCGCGCGCCGGTGTAGCGGGCGAGTTCCGCTTCGAGCTGCCCGACCTGTTTTCCGTGGGAGAACTTTCCGCTGCGGAAGACCTCGTCCATCATCTTTTCGATCGAGGGCAACAATTGTTCGAACGTGGCGGCCTGAGTGAAGAAGGGAATCGCTTCTTCTTCACCCGCAACGACCGTCGCATCCGTCAATACACTCTCGGGCTTCACTGGAACGTGTCCATCGGAAGGCAATCCCGTCCCCGCCTCATCGCGTCTCTATGGAGTCTCTGGAGCCTCGGAAATCACTGAAGTCTCCGGTGTCTCCAGGCTAGTCGGGCCCGATGGCGGCGGTGAAAGCGAAAGGATCATCTTCACACTTATGGGTAACGGCTTTCCGGATCGCTTGACCGCCTCCGCGCACGACGGCAATAGTCGTCCGGCGCAACGAACGTGAGCATGGATGCCCCCTCTCATGGACATCCCCCTCATGAAAATCCCTCTTTGGAGGGACACCCCTCTTCAGGGGAATTCCCTCACTCTCCCAGGAGGCTCTGTGCTGAAGCCCCTCGTGGTCGGGCTCGGCCGGTCCGGATCCGGACTCCATCTGCGAACGCTCTCCCGGCTGGCCCGACGCACCGCCGCCGCGGGCGCCCCGCTCGTCTCCCTGCCCGCCGTCGGCTGCGACCCGCGCGCGAGCGCCCTGCGCGCCGCGGGGCCGGGCGCGGACTCCCCCGCCGGGACCGGCGCCACCGTCGTCGCCTCGCTTGAACAGGCCCTGGCGCATGTGGATCCCGCCCACACCGTGGCCCATGTGTGCACCCCACCCGCGCTCCGTCACGCCCTGATCGCGGAACTCGCCGGACACGGATTCCGGCGGATGATCGTGGAGAAGCCGCTCGCGGCCTCCCTGGACGAACTCGACGCCCTGATCCGGCTCCGCGACCAGGCGGGGCTCGACCTCGTGACCGTGTCGCACTGGACCGGCTCCCGGCTCGCCACCCGGCTGCGCCGGCTGGTGCGCGGCGGACGGCTCGGCGCGCTCCGCCGGATCACCGTCGACCAGCACAAGCCGCGCTTCCACCGCTCCCTGGTCACCCGGGGACACCGCACCGCGCTCGATGTCGAGATCCCTCATTCCCTGGCCCTCGCCCTCGACTTGGCCGGTCCCGCGACGCTGCGGACCGCGCGCTGCTGGGATCTGCGGTGCGAGGACCGCGAGTTGCCCGGCATGGGCGGCGCGCATGTCGAACTGGACCACCACTCCGGGGTGTCGACCCTGCTGCGCTCCGACCTCGGCGCGCCCGTCCGGCAGCGCAGTGTCGTCTGCGAGTTCGAGAACGGAACGGTCACCGCCCACTTCCCGCTCAGCGAGGACGACGACCACGCCCAGCTCGTCGTCGCCCCCTTCGCCGGCGGCGCCCCCGGACCGGCCGGCGCTCCCGAGGAGGCCGGCCACCATGTCTTCCGGGACGACGCCCTGACGGACTTCCTGGAGGACGCCTACCGGGGCTTCGCCTCCGGCACGGCGGACGCCGGGAACTTCCCGCTCGCCCGCGAGACCACCCGGCTGCTGTGCGCGGCCCGGGAACACGCCGCGCTCGCGGCCTGCGCCGGGAGCCGCTGACATGTCCCCCTTCCCGTACGACCGTTGGACCCTGACCGGGATCGGCGACGAGGCGGCGGCCGGCGCGGACGGTCAGCTCACGGCCCTCGCGCGGCTGGGCTGGGACACCGTCGAACTGCGGTCGGTCGACGGCATCGCCCTCGCCGACCTCACTCCGGCCGCCTTCGCCGGACTGACCCGGCGGCTGACCGACGCGGGCGTCCGCGTCGTCGCGGTGGCCTCCCGGATCGGCAACTGGTCCCGTCCGATCACCGGCGACCTCGCCCGGGACCTCACCGAACTGGACATCCTCGCCGAGCGCTGCGCCGCGCTCGACTGCCGCTTCGTACGGATCATGTCGTACCCCAACGACGGTCTGCCGGAGCCCGACTGGGCCGATCGGGTCCTCGCCCGCACCGCCGTCCTCGCCGACCGCGCCGCACGCGCGGGCCTGGTCCTGCTGCACGAGAACTGCGCGGGCTGGGCCGGGGAACGGGCCGACCGCGCGCTGCGGCTGCTGAGCGCCGTCGACAGCCCGGCCCTGCGGCTGCTGTTCGACATCGGCAACGGTGTCCCGTACGGCTACAGCGCACCCGAGCTGCTGCGCCCGCTCGCCCCGTACGTCGCCCACGTCCATGTCAAGGACGCGGTCCGCACCCCGGACGGCGAGACCGCCTACACCCTGCCCGGCGAGGGCGACGCCGAAGTGGCCGCGTGTCTGCGGATCCTGGCCGCGCACGGCTACATCGGGGCGCTCTCCCTCGAACCCCATCTCGCGCTCCGCCCCCACGAGGGACTGACCCGGGCCGGCGAGGACGCCGCCGACCTGTTCGTACGGGCGGGGCGGGCGCTCACCGGACTGCTGCGGTCCCTGGACGGGGCCCCTGACCGGGCCCCGGCACCCACCCCCTCCCCCGGACCCGTCTCTGTGACAGCCACCCTGGACGGCCCGGCGTGAGCGGTCTGTTCACCGGACCGGACCAGGATCTGCTGCTCGCCCTGCTGCGGCTGCCGAGCGTCAACCCGCTGGAGGCCGGACCGGACGATCCGCCCTCCCGGCTGCCCGAGGTCCTCCGGCGGTACGCGGCGGCGGCCACCGGAGCGGGGCTGCGCACCGTACGGCTCGCGTCGCCGCCCGCCGCCTGCCTGGACCGGCCCGGCGTCCCGGCCACGGTCCGCGCCGCCGCCGCCCGCGATCCGCGTTTCCTGGCGGACCAGCCCAGTCTGCTGCTGCGGCTCGGGCCCCGGCTCCCGCGCGCCGCGACCCTGATGTTCAACGTCCATCTGGACACCGTCGCCGGCCACACCCCGCCCGCCTTCGACGGCACCCGGTTCACCGGCCGCGGCGCGGTCGACGCCAAGGGACCCGCCGTCGCCCTCCTCGCCGGGCTGCGGGCCGCCTCGGCCCACCCCGCCGTCGGACGGGACATCGGCATCCTGGTCCAGGCCGTCGCCGGGGAGGAGGGCGGCGCGCTCGGCACGTACGGCACCCGCCCGCTGCTCGAAGCCGGGCACCACGGCCGGCTGAACGTGTTCTGCGAACCGACCGGACTGCGCGCGCTGCCCCGGGCCACCGCCTCCATGACCGCCCGGTTCACCGTCACGGGCGAGGACGCCGTCGACGACCACCCCGACGCCGGGCACAACGCCACCGTGCTGCTCGGCTTCCTCGCGCAGCACCTCGCCGCCCGCCTGGACGGAGCCGTCCCCGGCACCCGGGTGTGCCTCGCCGGACTGCACACCGGCCACACCCACAACCGGGTGTTCGGCACCGGCACCCTGCTGATGAATCTGTCGTACGGCACCACGCAGGCCGGCCGACGGCTCCGGGAAGCGGTGCCCCGCCACCTCGCGGACGGCCTGCGCCGCTTCCGTGAACTCTTCGGCGCGACCCGCGAGTTCGGCCGCACGGCGCACGAGGCGGACCATGTCGTCCGGCTCTCCTGGGACAAGCACGGCCTGCCCGCACTGGACAATCGCGACCCGTGGGCCGAGCGGCTGCTGGAGCGCGCCGGGGCCCTGTCCGGGGCCGACGCCCCCGGCTTCACCTGCGACGCGGTCTGGGCCGCCGGCCTCGCCGACGCCTTCACCGTGGTCCTCGGCCCGGGCGATCTCGCCGCCAACCGCGCCCACGCGCCCGGGGAGTTCGTCGACCTGGCCGATCTGGCGGACTTCGCCGGCGTCGTCCACCGCCTCGTCACCCGCTTCGCCGAAGAGCGGCAGCCCTTCCGCCTCCCCTGACGCCTCCCGATCCCCCCCTTGTCCCCCCTTGCTCCCTTGCCCCGACCTCCTCGAAAGGAGCGCTGGATGACCGGGTCCACCACCACCCCGGCGGTGACCGCTCCCCCGCCCGTCCTCGTCGATCACGCCGCCCTGCTCACCGCCCTGACCGAGCGCTTCGCCGGCTACGGCATCCCGGACGACCGGGCCCGCCTCGCCGCCGAGGCCCTCTGCCACGGCGACCTCACCGGCCTCGACTCGCACGGCGTGTTCAACCTCGCCCGGACCTATGTGCCGCTCCTCCAATCCGGCCGCTGCGACCCGCACGCCGCACCGCTGACCCTCACCGATCTCGGCGCCTGCGCGGTGGTCGACGCCCGGCGCGCGCTGGGTCTGTGGGCCGCGGCCGAGGCGATGGACGACGCCGTCGCCCGCGCCCGGCGGCACGGCATCGGCATGGTGTCCGTACGCGGCGCTACCCACTTCGGGTGCGCCGGATTCCACGCCGTGCGCGCCGCGCACGCGGGGATGATCGGCATCGCCGCGAGCAACTGCGGCGGCCAGCGCATCGCGCGCCCCCCGGGCGGGGCACTGACGATGCTCGGCACCAATCCGCTGAGCGTCGCCGCGCCCGCGCTCGACGGCCACCCCTTCCTCCTCGACATGAGCACCACCGTCGCCCCGACCGGCAAGGTGCGGGTCGCGGAGCGCCGCGGCGAGCCGGTGCCCGCCGGCTGGCTGGAGGACCACGACGGCGACCCGGTGACCGATCCGGCCGCCTTCGACCGGGGCGAGGCGTTTCTGCGCTGGCTCGGCGGGACGGCCGAGACCGGGGTCCACAAGGGCTTCGGGCTCGGCATCGCGGTCGAACTGCTGTCCGCCGTGGTCTCCGGTTCGGCGTTCGGGCCGTCGCCCTCTGCTCTGGAGGGCGACGGCCGGCCGCACGGACGCGACGACGACATCGGCTTCTTCCTCCTCGCGATCGCGCCGGAGGTGCTGCGCCCCGGCGCGGACATCACGGCGACGACCCGTTCCCTCTTCGGCACGCTCGCCGACTGCCCGCCGGCGACGCCCGGCGGCACACCGGTGCGCTACCCCGGCTGGCGGGAGGCGGAACTGGCCGCGCGGCGGCGCCGCGAGGGCATCCCGCTGCCCGCCCATCTGTACACGGAGCTGGCCGAACTGGGCCTGCTGAAAGACATGGAGGCCGCATGATGACCCGACCCCTGCGCCTGGGCGTCGTCGGACTCGGCGCCATCGCCCCGTACTACCTCGCCGCCGCCGAGCGCCTGCCCGGCTGGGAACCCGCGGCGGTGTGCGACGCGCGCGCCGAACCCCTGGAGCGGTTCGAGGGCCCGGCGGCCCGCTACCGCGACCACCGGACGCTGCTGGCCGAGGCCCGCCCGGACGCCCTGGTGGTCGCCGTCCCCAACCATGCCCACCTCGCGGTGTGCCAGGACGCGCTCGCCGCCGGCGTCCCGGTGTGCGTCGAGAAGCCGCTCGCCCTCACCGCCGTCGAGGGGCGCCTGCTCACCGATCTGGCCCTGCGCCACGACGTCCCGCTGGTGACGGCCTTCCACCGCCGCTACAACTCCGCGGTCGTCACCCTGGCGCGCGAGGTCGCGGGCCGGGACATCCGCGCCGTGCGGGTGCGCTATCTGGAACGCATCGAGGAGCATCTCGGCGGCGAGGACTGGTACTTGGACCCGGCCCTGTGCGGCGGCGGCTGTGTCGCCGACAACGGGCCCAACGCCCTCGATCTCGTACGGCTGTTGCTCGGCGAGGTCATCGTCTCCGGCTGCGAGATCCAGCGCGACGCCACCGGACTCGACCGGCAGGCGGTGATCCGTCTCGACGGCCTGGACAGCCCCGGCGCGACGGCGACCGTGCATCTGGACTGGTCGTACCCGGGCGAACTCAAGGACATCGAGGTCGAACTCGCCGACGGCGAGGTCCTGTACGCCGACATGCTGGCCGGCCACTCCGGCTTCAAGACCTCGCTGTGGCACGAATACGAGGCGATCCTCGCCGAGTTCGCGGCCGTCGTGGGCGGCACGGCGGCGGCCGGCCCGGGCGGGCACGGCGGCCTCGCGGCGCTCCAGCTGGTGGAGGCGGCCTACGCCTGCGCGACCGCGACGACCGGAGCGGTCCGGTGAACCCGCTGGAGGACGGCCCGAAGCGGGTGGTGCGCGGGGCGCTGGTCAAGGTCCTGACGCATCGGCGTACGGACCGGGGCATGCGGGTCGAGGAGCACGCGGCCCGCTGTGTACGGCGGGGCGAGGTGCACGAACTGGTCACCACCGATCAGTGGGAGCCGCACCCGGGCGCCCGGATCGACCGGGTGGGTTTCCTGGGCTTCGCGGAGCTGGAGTGCGGTGGGGTGATCGACCGGGGCGACGTCGTGAGCATCGGGGACACCCCGGTGGGCACGGTCCTCGGCTTCGACGCCTGCCATCTGCCGAACCACTACAACATCCTGATCCACACCCCTCGGCCGCTCAGCGGCGGGGATCTTCAGCTGCGGCCCGAGGTCCCGGTCGTCTTCACCCAGGGCGAGTCGGTGGCGGCCGGCCCGTAACGTACGTGACCGGCCGCGGTGACAATCGGCCTGCCGTGTACGACGAAAGAAAGCCGCGCCTTACGGCGTGCCCTGTCGGAGGCACGCCGTAAGGCGCGGTCGTTTCGGCGGTCGGCCGAGTGCGGCCGGTCTCAGCCGAGCAGCTCGACGTCCAGGGTGCCGAAGTGGAACTCGCGCATCACGCGCAGCAGCTCGTCCTCGGACAGCCGGCCGTCGCCGTTGGCGTCGACCTGCGCGAACAGCGGGCCCGCCTCCGCGTCCGGCACGCCGACGGCGGTCAGCCAGGAGGAGAACTCCACCGGGCTGATGTGGCCGTCCTTGTCCTCGTCGCAGACGTTGACGAGGGCGTTGACGACCGGGCCGAGGGCACGGTTGAAGCTGGCCTCGCCCTCCTCGAACAGCATCTCCTTGGTGGTGGCGAGGAACTGGTCCTGGCTGATGCCACCGGTGGCGGAGACGCCCACGCGCTCGGCCAGGCCCTCGAAGAGCACCTGGAACGCGTTGACCAGCTCCTGGGCCTCCGGCGAGTCGGCCTGCTTGCCCAGGTTCTTGGCGATCCGGGCCGCCTCGGCCTGGAAGTCGCCGGCCTCGAGCACGCCGTTGCCGTCGGTGTCCCACTTCTCGAAGCGCTTCACCAGACGGTCGTTGGCGACAGCAGTGCTCATAGCATTCTCCTTTTCGCGTCGTCCCCGAGGGACATGTGGTGTCGTCCCCGGGGGACTTGGACCGCGGCACCTGGACAGGGCCGCGACCGTGCGGGGTGGTCACACCCCGCACGGGGGTCGGTGGTCCGGCGGCGGGTCGGGCCGCCGGAGTCGTGGAAGGGGGTCAGAGGAGCGCGACCCTGCTGCCCGCGACCTTGCCGCGGGTGTCCAGCAGGACGCAGCGGGCTCTGCCCGGCGCCTCCCTCGCATAGCAGGAGTGGTCCTGGAGCAGGATCGCCACATCCGTTTGGTTCAGGGCCTGTTGGAGATCCGTCGCGCGGGGCAGTGCGCGGTCGTCGCCTTCGGTCCGGCCGCGCGCCTCGGCGAGCGGGGTCAGCGCGCGGTCGACGACATGTCCCGGCATCCGGCCGAGGACGTCGTGCGCCGCGGCCGGCATGCGGAACGGGAAGCCTTGGGACTCGGCCCGGGCGGCCGGATCGCGGGGGTCGACGGGGACGCAGTGCCCGCCGACCCCGGGGCCGGGCCGGAAGGGTGCGAAGCCGAACGGTTTTGACGCCGCGCCGTGCAGCACGTCCCAGACGTCGATCCCGGTCCGGCGGCGGAACAGCGCCGCCTCGTCGACCAGCGCGATATTGATGGAGCGGTAGGTGTTCTCCAGGAGTTTGGCCATCTCCGCTTCCCGCGTACCGCGGGCGACGACGAGATCGTCAATGAATCTCTCATAGAAAGCGACGGCACATTTCGCGCACAAAGACGTGCAGCCACCGACAATTTTCGGAGCGTTACGGACATTCCATGTCCCATTGCCCGGATCGATACGCTGCGGCGAATACGCGAGGGGGAAATCCTCCCCTGCCCTCAGCCCGCTGCCGCGTTCGAGGAGCGGCCGGACGACCTCTTCCGTGGTGCCCGGACAGCTGGTGGACTCCAGGACGACGAGCGTGCCGGGGCGCAGCCGGGCGGCGACGACCGCGGTGGCGTCCTCGACCGCCGACAGATCGGGCAGGCCCTCGGGGGTGAGTCCGGTCGGCACACAGATCACGACGGTCTGCGCACCCTCCAGGATCCCCGGGTCGGCCGCGGCGTGAAAGCCCGCGTCCAGCATGGCCGTGACCTCCGCGTCCAGGACCCCGCCCACCGGGGAGCGCCCGGCGGCGAGGCTGGACACCACCGCATCGGAGACGTCGTATCCGGCGGTCGCCAGACCGGCGGACACCGCGGCCCGGGCGAGCGGAAGCCCGACGTGTCCCAGCCCGATGACGACGAGATCGAGGGCCATGTGCAGCAGTGCTCCAGAGTGCGGGGCGGACGAGAGCGGGGACGGACTGCGCGACTCAGGCGGAGAAGCTGCCGCTGCCGGGGACCACGTGCGACCCGTGTCCGGGCGGGACGACCAGGCCGGGCGTCAGGCAGAACGGGTCGCCGTACACCGTGACCGGCCGGTCCGTGCGATTCGTCAGCACATGGGCGTCACCCGGGAGCTTCTGGCAGCCGCGCGGGGCGTCGTACACGGTGAGCGGCGAGAGTTCCGTCCGGAACACCACGACGTCACCGCTTCCGGCCGCCACCGCCGTACCGGAAGCAGCGCTCGCGGCGAGCAGCGCACCGGTCGCGGCGAGCAGAACATTCCGGGTATGACGCATGTATTTCCCCTTCAGAAAAGCGGCGTTGAACCCATTCTCTGCGACGGATACGAGGATTAAGCACGAAAGAATGCCCATACGCCCGAACGAGGGATATGGTCAATTGAAGTTGCCGTGAAGGCCGGTGCCACGGGGTCTGCGTGCCGTCCGCCCCGTCTTCGGTTTCCGCAGGCCGGAGGGCTCCCTCTCAGGGTGTCCGGGGGCTCGTGCGGCACCCGGCGGCCCGATGCGAGCGGACGGCCCCGGGTGGGCTTCACCACCGCCGGCGGTGGCCGGGGCGCCACGGGTTCCGGCCCCGGCTCCGCTCGCCAGGGAGGCGGAACTTCCCTGCGGTCATGGAGAGTTCCGCCTAGGGCGTGTTTCGAAAGTAGCTCCGTCCGCCCGGAGGGCGGGGCCTGCGGCGTCTGGTGCGTACGATCGCAAGGCGGAGGATCATCCTCGTA
>NZ_JBEYZX010000068.1:0-22162 GCF_040646255.1 Streptomyces sp. NPDC046203
CCGGCTGCTCGCCGCCCGGGGCGCGGGCCCCGAAGGGTACGTCGCGGTCGCCCTGGAACGCTCGGCCGACCTGGTGACGGCGCTCCTCGCGGTCGCGGGGGTCGACACGGCCGGGGTCGGGGGTGTCCCCGGCGTCGGCCCAGGGGCCGGGGGGCGCGGCGGGTACGCCGCTCCAGTGGCCGGGCCGGCCGCCGGGCACGGGATGGGGTGGCGATTCCGGGTGAGGGGGGTGGGGGTGCGGGTGGGGATGGGGCCGGGGGTACGGCTGGGACCGTGAGGTCGTGTGGGCGGAGGGAGGCGGGGGGATGGAGCCGTACTCGGGTTCGTCCATCGGCCGGTGCATCAGGGTCTCCCTCCCACGCCGACCCGCGCCATGATCTCGCACAGCGCCCGGTCGTCGAAGATCCTTGTCGTCGGGACGCGCACGGTGGTCCGGTGGCGGCCCGTGACCGGGTGGCCGGCCAGGTTGATCCAGTAGCAGCAGTGCCGCAGGTCGAGCCGGTCGTGCCCGGCCCGCAGCCAGTCGTCCTGGCTCCGCGGCACGAGCATCACCACGAGGATCTTGTGCACCGCCACGGGGGTGCGGGCGAGTTTCACCAGGTGGTCGTTGTCGAGCGTGAACGAGAACGCCGCGGATGCCCCGGCCGCCGTTCCGGGCACCCGCGGCGGTATCTGGTAGGTGCATTTGAGCTGGACTTTGATGGTCACTTCGTCGTCGACGGTGTGACCGGCCGCGCTGTGGCTCACATGCCAGTCGATGCCGTTGTCCGGGAACGGCTGCGACAGCGAGCATCCTGCCGCCGCCGCGACCGCGTGGAGGTATCCCACCTGCAGGGTCTCCATGCACGCGGTGGTGGCGAGTGAACCACGCAGGGGGGCTTCCCGCTGGGGCGGCAGCCCTCCCGACTCGGGCTGGGCGAGCGCCATGTCGATTCCCTTCCCCGTCCTTGTTGTTGTGACCGGTCCGCGTACGGCGCAAACAGCCCGGGTATCTACGAATCGGGGCAGGGGGTTGGCCATCTGCCGCGCGCGTGCGAGGAGTTCGGGGATGACGACGCAGTGGTACGAGGGGCCCCTGGCCGCATTCGACACGGAGACCACGGGAGTCGACGTCGAGGAGGACCGGATCGTGTCGGCCGCCCTCGTCGTCCAGGACGCGGCGGGCACCCGGCCGAGGGTGACCCGCTGGCTGGTGAATCCGGGCATACCGGTGCCGCCGGAGGCGACCGCGGTCCACGGTCTGACGGATCGCCATCTCCAGCGCAACGGCCGCTGGCCGTCGCCGGTGGTGGAGGAGGTGGCCCGGGCGATAGCGGAGCAGATCGCGGCGGGCCGCCCGCTGGTGGTGATGAACGCGCCGTTCGATCTGACGATCCTGGACCGGGAGCTGCGCCGGCACCGCGCGTCCTCGCTGGGCCGCTATCTGGACAGCGTGCCGCTGTGCGTCCTGGACCCGCGGGTCCTGGACAAGCATCTGGACCGCTATCGCAAGGGCCGCCGGACGCTGACCGATCTGTGCGACCAGTACGAGGTGGTGCTGGACGGGGCGCACGACGCGGCGGCCGACGCGAGTGCGGCGCTGGAGGTCGTACGGGCGGTGGGGCGGCGGTTCGCGGGGCGGCTGGAACGGCTGTCGCCGGGCGAGCTGCACACCCTCCAGGCGGTGTGGCACGCGGCACAGGCGCGGGGGCTTCAGGCGTGGTTCACCCGGCAGGGGACGCCGGAGACGGTGGACCCGGCGTGGCCGCTGCGGCCCGAGCTGCCCGCGGTGGCCTGAGCGGGACCGGGCCCGCAGCGCACCGGCGCACCAGCGGCACCGGCGCACCGGCATTTCAGCGGCGGGGCCGGGAATGGCAAAGGCCGGTCCGTCAACTGACGGACCGGCCTGACCCGGTGGGCGATACTGGGATCGAACCAGTGACCCCTTCGGTGTGAACGAAGTGCTCTCCCGCTGAGCTAATCGCCCGGGCAACGGGTTGAACCATACAGGCCCTCGCGGGTTTCGTTCAAACCGGCGATGCCGGGGTGCGCAGGTGGGCGGCCAGGCCACGGCGTCCGCCGCGCATCATCAGGGCATGGTTGGCGCGGAACAGCAGCCGTCCGGGGACGGCGAACGCCCGCATCAGCGGATCGCGCACCTCGACCTCCTGCTCGTAGAGGGCGCGGGTGCCGGCGTGGCCGGGCAGGGCGGTGAGGGTCCAGCGGGCCCACCCCGCGAGGTCGCCGCCGAGCCCGACCTCCAGGACGCCCGCCACCGGGTCGCGGCGCCGGGCCTCGGCTGTGACGACGAGGTCGTAGGGGAGGACGGAGCGGAAGCGGGCGGTGCCGGTGCGCTCGCCCCGCGGGACGACCTCGCGTACCTGGGGCCACCACCGCGGGTACTCCTCGGCGCGCTCCAGGACGGCGTAGACGGCCTCGGGCGGGGCGGCGAGACGCCAGACGCTGCGGAAGCGGTAGCGGCACCAGTCCATGACCTCAGTCTGCCCGGCACGCAGGTACTCAGACGCGGACTGAGTATCCGCGCGCATCCCCCGGCCGGGTGCCCCGGCGCACACTCCGGCCATGGAATCCTCGTTGCCTCCCGCGGAAGAGCTGGTGCTCGTCGACCGCGAACTGGCCCGACTCGACGCCCACCGGGCCCAGTTGCTGCTGCGCCGGGACTGGCTGCTGCGGGTGCTGCGCCCGCAGACGCAAGCGCAGGCACCGGTGGCGTGGGGGCCGCCGGGCGGGCCGCCCGCGCCCGGCGCCTCGTGGCCCGCTCCCCCGGCTCCGCGCCCGGAGGCGACGCCGCACAGCACCCAGAACGTGCTGCTGACCCTCGGCGGGGCGCTGCTGACCGTGGCCGCGCTCGTGTTCACGCTGGTGAGCTGGGGCTCGATGGGCATCGGCGGCCGGACGGTGGTGCTCGCGGTGGTCACGTCGGCCGCGCTCCTCGCGCCGGTGGGACTGCTGCGCCGGGGGCTCGCGGCGACGGCGGAGGCGGTGGCCGCGCTGGGGCTGGTGCTGACGGTCCTGGACGCGTACGCGGTGCAGCGGGTGGCCCTGCCGGAGACGGGTTTCGCGGCGTACGCGGCGGGGGCGTCGGTGGCCTTGGCGGCCGGCTGGGCGGCGTACGGCTCCTCGCTGCGCGGGCTGCGGATCCCGTGGCCGGCGGCGGTGGCGGTGGCCCAGTCGGCGGCGCTCCTCGCGGTGTGGGCCCTGGACGGCGGTCTGGTGGCGTTCGTCTGGGCGGCGCTGGTCACGGCCGCGGTGGACCTGGTGCCGGCACTGCGGGCGGGGCTGCCGGCCCCGGTCCGCGCGACGGCCGCCGCCGGGGCGGGTCTGCTGGGCGGCTGGGCGCTCGCGACCGGTCTGGTGGTGTCCTCGTACGCGCCCGGCCGGGCCGCCGCCCCCCTCCTCGCGGTCGCGCTGGTGCTGCTGTACCTGGCGACGCGCCACGCGCCGGCCGCGCTCGCCGCCGCGACGGCGGCGGGGGTGGCGGTGCTCGCGGCCTCGGGCGGTCTGCTGCGGCAGGCAGTCCCGGCCGACTGGGCGGCGCCGGGGTACGCGCTGTGCGCGGTGCTCCTGGCGGCGGTGGCGCTGCGCGCGGGCATCAGGGCCGGGCAGGCGATACGGCACGGTCTGGCCGCGGCGGGCGCGGGGGTGCTCGCGCTCACCGCGCTGTGGGCGCTGCCGCCCGTCGCGGCGGGTCTGCTCGGTCCGCTGGCGCGTACGGGCGCCGTCTGGTCGGGCACGCACGCCACGCCCGTCCTGACCGGCTTCCCGGCGACCGCCCCGGTGGTGCCGCTGCTCGCGGCGGGGGCACTGGCCTTCGTCCCCCGGCTCTGGGCGCGCTGTGCGGCCCTCGGGTGCGGCTGGGCGCTGCTCACGGCGCTGCCGGTGTCCCTGGAGCTGCCGTACGCGGCCTCGGTGACGCTCCGGCTCGTCACAGCCGCGGCGGGGCTCGCGCTGGGCGCGGGGGTGGTGCGGGCGGCTCGCAGGTCGCCGGCCGCCGGGTGGCTCGCGTACGGCTGCGGTCTCGCGTCGGCCGTGGGGGCGGTGGCCCTGGCGCTGGACGTACGGGGGGCGACGTTCGCGGTGCTCGGCGTGCTCGCCGTGCTGTTCGGCGGGGTCGCGGTGCGGGCGGACGGGGCCCGGCGGCTCGTGGCGGCCGGTGCGGCGGTGGTGACGGTGGCCGGTCTGGTCTGCGCCGGGGCGGCCGCCGCGCACACCGGGCTCGCGGTGGCCGGGCTCCTGCTGCTCGTGGTGCCCGCGGGGACGGCCGGGCTGGGGCGGCGGTCCGGGCCCGGCCTGCCGGGTGTGGTGGTGGAGGCGACGGGCGCCGGGGTGGGGCTGTGCGGGCTCGCGGCGGCCTCGGCGCGGCCTGAGCTGCTGGCGCTCGGGCTCGCCCTCGGCGGGACGGTCGCGGCGGCGACGGCGCTGCGGTCCGCACGGCGGCCGCTCGCCTCGTGGGTGGCGGCGGTGCTGTTCGTCTCGGCGACGTGGGTACGGCTGGCGCTGTGGGAGGTGGTGGCGCCGGAGGCGTACGCGCTGCCGCCGGCGGCCCTGGCCCTGGTGGTGGGCGTGGTGCGGCGGCGGCGCGATCCGGAGGCGTCGTCCTGGGTGGCGTACGGGCCGGGTCTGACGGCGGCGCTGGTGCCGAGCCTGTGCGCGGCGTGGGCCGACCCGTCCTGGGTGCGGCCGCTGCTGCTGGGCCTCGCGGCGCTGGTGGTGACGCTGCTCGGGGCGCGGTTCCGGCTGCGGGCGCCGCTGCTGCTCGGCGGGGCGGTGCTGGTCCTGAACGGGCTGCACGAGCTGGCGCCGTACGTGGTGCAGGTGGTGGGCGCGCTGCCGCGCTGGCTGCCGCCGGCGCTGGCGGGCGGGCTGCTGCTCGCGGTGGGGGCGACGTACGAGCAGCGGCTGCGCGACGCCCGGCGGCTCCGGGACCGGCTGGGGCGGATGCGCTGACCGTTTCCCGTGCCGCCGGAGGGGCCGGTGGCACGGGAATGCCGAAGGCCCGGAGACAGTGACTGTCTCCGGGCCTTCGGGCCGGGTGGTGGGCGATACTGGGATCGAACCAGTGACCCCTTCGGTGTGAACGAAGTGCTCTCCCGCTGAGCTAATCGCCCCGGCGCACCGCAAACATTACCGCATGTCAGCGGGGCTTCCGAACCACCCCGGGCCGCCCCGGGTCACTCGTGGATCTTCCACGGCATGACGATGCCGAACTTCCACACGTAGATGCCGACCAGCACGGCCACGATCACCAGACCGACGGCCGTGAGGATCAGGTTCCGGCGCCGGACCTTCGGGTCGAGGGCGCGCTGCGCGGCCTCGGTGACCTTGCGCTTGGTCCAGCGCAGCACCAGCTGGGCCCAGACGAACTCGGTGGCCCAGATCGCCATGCCCGCGAAGATCACCAGCCAGCCGGGACCGGGCAGGGGCAGCATGACGATGCCCGCGCCGACCACGGCGAGACCGACCAGGAACACGCCGACCTGCCAGCCCACATGCAGGCTCCGGCGCGCTTTGACGAATTCGGGGGCCCGGGACCCCAGTGGGGCATGCTCGGCCGGCTCTCCGCCGCCCGCCCCGTCGGCCGCGGACTCCCCCGCCCGCTCGTCACTGTCCGCATTCATGGCCCCAACTTACCGGACCGGCACACCCCCCTGAAATGGCGGTATTACCCAAAGTCACACGCCACCAATCGAGCTACCCGAACGATCACAAAACAGACAGAGGGGTTTACAACGGCACCGTAGGTGGCATGTCGATTTCGCCGACGTGCGAATCCCCGAGCGCACACTGAGCGAAAGGCCCTGGCGCTTATGAACACCACGGTCAGCTGCGAGCTGCACCTGCGCCTCGTTGTGTCGAGCGAGTCCTCACTGCCTGTACCCGCGGGCCTGCGGTATGACACGGCCGATCCGTATGCCGTGCACGCCACCTTCCACACCGGAGCCGAGGAGACGGTCGAGTGGGTCTTCGCCCGCGACCTTCTCGCCGAGGGGCTGCACCGGCCCACCGGCACGGGCGACGTCCGGGTCTGGCCGTCCCGCAGCCACGGTCAGGGAGTCGTCTGCATCGCACTGAGTTCCCCGGAGGGCGAGGCCCTCCTCGAGGCCCCAGCGAGGGCCCTGGAGTCGTTCCTCAAGCGGACCGACGCAGCCGTGCCGCCGGGCACCGAACACCGGCACTTCGACCTCGATACGGAGCTCTCCCACATCCTGGCCGACAGCTGAGCCAGTCCGGGAGCCGCCCGGCGCCGTCCGACTCGGGGAGACGGCGCCGCGCGAGAAGCGGCACGGTATGTCCCTCGGCGTCCTCCACCGCGCGTCCGGCGCGGCGGAGGACGCCGTTGCCCGTTTCCGGGTCACGCTAGAGTCAGCGCAATTCCGCGGGCGCCCGCCCGTACCCGGCCAGGGAGCGAATCGTGCTGATCCCCCACGACACCCGCACCGCCCTCGACACCGTCGTCGACCTGATGAACACCGCGCCCCGCGACGGCCGGGACGACGAGCTGTCCGACGTCCGGGCCCTGCGGGCCTTCGTGGGCGGCCACAAGATCAGTGACGTGGGCGAACTGGGGACCGGGGACCTGCGGGCCGTCCTGGAGGTGCGCGAGCGCTTCACCGCCGTCTTCTCGGCGCCGGACGCCAGGATCGCGGCCACCCTGATCAACCAGCTGGTCGCCGCCGCCGGCACCACCCCGCAGCTGACCGACCACGACGGCTACGACTGGCACGTGCACTACTTCGCGCCCGGCGCCTCCGTCGCCGACCACCTGGCCGCCGACTGCGGCATGGCGCTGGCCTTCATCGTCGTCGCGGGCGAGCAGGAGCGGCTGCGGCGCTGTGAGGCCCCCGATTGCGGACGGGCCTTCGTGGACCTCTCCCGCAACCGCTCGCGCCGCTACTGCGACAGCCGCACCTGCGGCAACCGTCTGCACGTCGCCGCCTACCGGGCGCGCCGCAAGGAAGCCGCGGGCTGATCCGGGGGGCCTCGGGACCTCGGGGCCCCGCCCGGCCCGCGGGCGGACTCACAACAGGAACAGGTCGTGCACAGCGGCCATGAGAATCAGGCCGCCGATCACCCCCAGGAAGATCATCAGTGGCGGCTGGGACAGGGCGAACAGGCAGCCGCGCGGCTCCTCGGCAGGAGGGGCGGCAGGGCGGTGGGCGGAATCCCGCGAGGTATCGAGCATGGCGGGGGGATGATTGCGCACTCGAGAGCCCCAAAAGCCCGTAAAGGCCCCTTGGCGGGCTCGGTTCACCCCATCCCGTGGACTCGGGATCCGAGAAGCGTCAGAACCGGTCGGACCGTGACGCGGCCACGGTCATATTCCGTGCTTCTTCAAAATCGCCTCGATGTCGCTGAAGTCGTCCTCGCCGGCCTTGGCGGCCCGCTGCGGCTTCGCCGGCGCACTCGGCCGGCCCGTGCCGAGCGACGGCGCGGACGCGGCAGGCGCGGCGGGTGCGACCGGGGCGGCGGCGCGCCCGGTTCCGGCCCCGGTGACCTCGCCCCGCCCGGCCCGGCGCCGCTCTATCGCTCTCGCGGACGAGAACAGCAGCCAGGACAGACCGAGCAGACCGAAGCCGATCCAGACCGTCGGACTGAAGGTCAGCAGATTCGCCACCCAGTCGATCGCGCCCGTCATCACCAGTCCCAGCGGCACGAGCGAATAGGCGGCGATGCGGGTCGCGGCCAGGAACCGCTTGCGATACGCCGTGATCGCGGCGATGCCCAGGCCCGCCGCGGACACCGCGGAACAAATGGTCTCGGCAAGCATGCGATCCTCCTGAATCCGGGCGATCCGTCTTCTCCATCCTGCACCGTCCGTCCCGTCCGGGGCCATGGTTCCCGGCCCGGATCAGGGACATCTCCGGGTCGTCCCCCAGGGAACGGCCAATGCGAGACTCTTCCCATGAGTGAGTCCACCACCCCCGGCACCCCCGCTTCCCCCGTCGCCCTGGAAGCCTGGTTCGACCTGCAGTGCCCCGACTGCTTCACGGCCCTCGGCGACCTGAACGCCCTGCGGGAGAAGTACGGCGAGCGCCTCGACATCCAGCTGCGCCACTTCCCGCTGCCGAAGAACAAGCACGCCTACGCCGCCGCCCAGGCCGCCGAGGAGGCGTACGCCCAGGGCAAGGGCCGGAAGTACACGGAGGCGCTGCTGGCCCGGACCGAGCAGCTGCGCGACCGGGGCGAGCCGGTACTCATGGAGGTGGCGGCCGAACTCGGCCTGGACGCCGAGGAGTTCGACACCGCGCTGATCGACGGCCGGCACCTGCTCACGGTCGACGCCGACCAGGCGGAGGGCCAGGCCCTCAAGGTCACCGGCACCCCCACCTACGTCATCGGCGGCGAGCGGCTGGACGGCGGCAAGAGCCAGGAGGGCCTGCGCGCCCGGATCGAGGAGATCGCCGACCGCCTCCTGGCGGGCTGACCCCCGCCGCTCCCCCACCGCCCCTGCTCCCCCGCCCCGCCGCCGTACCGCGCGACGGGCAGTCGGGGGCAGGGGCGGTGCCGTACTCCCGAGGAACCCCTAGGGTCCCTCGGGGTTCCTCGGGGACCCCCGGGGCACTTCAGGGCCCCCAGAGCACCTCAGAGCGCCTCAGATCAGCTTCTTGGACCCGTTCACGTGCGTCGTGCGGTAGCCCAGCGACTCGTAGAGCCGGATCGCCGGAGTGTTGCCCGTGAAGACGTGCAGTCCGATCAGCCGCTCCCCCGCCCCCGCCACGACCCGCTCGGCGAGCAGCATCAGCGCCCGGCCGTAGCCATGGCCGCGCCACTCCGGCGCGACCTCGATGTCGTACACGAAACCGGCTCTCGTCCCCGGCTCGACCTCACGGGCGCCGGTCCAGATCCAGCCCACGACCCGCCCGTCCCGGACCGCGACGTTCATCGCCAGGTCCTCGGTGGCGAGACCGTCCGGCATCAGCTCCCGGTGGCTGGCGTCCGCCTTCGCCCGGGCCTCCGCCTCCGGCACACCGCGCTCGATCCAGCTGCGCGCGAAGCCCTCCCTGGCCCGGGGCTCCCACTCGTCGAACTCCGCCTGGGTCATCGGGCGGACCTCGATGCCCTCGGGCAGCTCCGGCGGCTCCGCGGCGAGTTCCTTGATCATGTTGCGGCTGCGCTCGGTGTAGCCGAGCGACTCCGCGAGCCGCACCGCGGCCGGGACCCCGGCGGGCGCCGATATCCCCACCTCGTGGCAGCCCCAGCCGCGCAGCACCTCCTCGGCGGCGAGCGCCGCCACCGTGGCGCGGCCCCGGCCGCGATCCGGTTCGTCGACCGCGAGATCCAGGATCCGCGCCATGGAGGTGCCGAAGCCCGGGTCGGTCGCGAGGTGGACGGTGCCGACGCGGCGGCTGTTCACGCAGATGTCGTAGGTGCGGGAACGGCCGCCGTCGGCGGACTGCTGAAGCGGCTCGGACGGCCGCAGAGTGGTGGTCATCACCGGTGTTCTACCCACCCCGCCGCCCGTCCGTCATCCGGTTTACCGGAGCCGGCGATCCGGACCGACCGAGTCCGTCATCGGGATCGACCGGTCACCCGAGTCGCGGGTCCCGGTCCTGGGCGGCCCGATCCTCGAATATCCGCATGGCCTTGGCGGTGACCGGCCCCGGCGCCCCGGCCAGATCCCGGTCGTCCACCCGGTGCACGGCCTGGACGTCGCGCAGCGTCGAGGTCAGGAAGATCTCGTCGGCGCTGTCGAGGATCTCCAGCGGCAGATCGGTCTCCTCCGCGCCGGTCCACTCCACGGCGAGCGCGCGGGTGATGCCCGCGAGGCAGCCGGAGGCGACGGGCGGGGTGAGGATCCGGCCGTCGACGACCACGAAGACATTGGAGCCGGTGCCCTCGCACAGCTGCCCGACCGTGTTGGCGAACAGTGCCTCCGTGGCACCCCGCTCGGCCGCCCGCGCGAGGGCGACGACGTTCTCCGCGTACGACGTGGTCTTCAGGCCGGTGAGCGCGCCGCGCTCGTTGCGGGTCCACGGGACGGTGATCACGGCGGTGGAGTCGGGGCGGCGGCCGGTCGCGCCGAGCGCCACGATCAGGCTCGGGCCGGTCGCACCGCGCTCGGAGCCGAGCGGGGAGAGCCCGCCGGTGTACGTGACACGGAGCCGGCCCAGCTCCATCGGGTTCGCCTCCAGGACGGCGGCGCAGGCCCGGCGGACCTCGTCCAGGTCCGGGTCGGGCAGACCGAGGCCGCGGGCGGAGCGGGTCAGCCGCTCCAGATGGAGGGTGAGGGCGAAGGTCTCGCCGCGCTCGGCCTTGATCGTCTCGAAGATGCCGTCGCCGACGGTCAGACCGTGGTCGAGGACGGACACCAGCGCGTCCCCGGCATCGTGCAGTGCGCCGTTGACCCAGAGTTTCATCGAGATATGGCCTTTCCGCTCGCCTCGTTCTGCTCCGAGTGCTCCTCGGATCCCGCCGACGCTATCGCGACCAGCCGGGACGCCTTCAGCTCGGTCTCCGCCCACTCGCGCTCGGGGTCGGAGCCCCAGGTGATGCCCGCTCCGGTGCCGAAGCGCAGCGTTCCCGCCGCCCGGTCGATCCAGAAGGTGCGGATGCCGACGGCCAGCTCGCCGGTGCGGCGGTCCGCGTCGACCCAGCCGACGCCGCCGCAGTACGGGCCGCGGGGCGCGGTCTCCAGGGCGTCGATGATCCGCAGCGCGCTGGACTTGGGGGCGCCGGTGACGGAGCCGGGCGCGAAGGTGGCGGCCAGCAGCCCGGGCCAGCCGGCCCCGTCGCGCAGTTCGCCGCGCACGGTGGAGACCAGGTGGACCAGACCGGGGTGCTCCTCGACGGCGCACAGCGCGGGCACCGTGACGGAGCCGGTGGCGCAGACGCGGCCCAGGTCGTTGCGGACCAGGTCCACGATCATCACGTTCTCGGCGTGGTCCTTCTCCAGCAGATCGGCGGCGGTCCGGCCGGTTCCCTTGATGGGGCCGGACTCGACGACGGCGCCGTCGCGGCGCAGATAGAGCTCGGGAGAGGCGGTGGCGATCTCCACGCCGTGCGCGGGCAGGCGAATCGTTCCCGCGTACGGGGCGGGGTTGCCGCGCGCGAGGAGAGCGGTGAGGGCGTCGACGTCCGCGCGCGCCGGGTCGGGCAGCGGCGCGGACATCACCCGGCACAGATTCGCCTGATAGACCTCGCCGCGCGCGATGTGCTCGCGTATGCGGCGCACACCCGCGGTGTACGCGGCACGGTCGAGCGAGGAGGTCCAGTCGCCGGCCGCCGGGCCGCGCCAGCGGCCGGGGACGGGGGCGGGGACCGGGTCGGGCCGTACGTCGCCGAAGCGGGCGCAGGTCAGGCGGCCCTCGAAGTCCGCGCAGACGGCCCAGAAGCCGGAGGAGTCCAGGGCCTCGGGGTCGTGGGTGACGTCGCGGAGGTCCGTGGCGAGCAGGCCGCCGAAGCGGGCCATGGGGGTGAGGGGGTACACGCCTGTCGAGTCTAGGAGCCCCGGCCGGGATCCCGTCGTGGGCCGCCGGCGGGCCCTCGCGGGCCGTGGCCGTCTGCCGCCCGGCCGTGTGACCAGCCGTATGACCAGCCGTGACCGTCTCGCTCCGGTGACCGTCCGCACCCGTCCGCACCCGTCCGCGGACACCGTGGGACACCGTGCGGACCTCGCTCCCGGGCGGGCGGGAGAGGAGTCCGGGGCGGGTGCCCGGGGGCCTGATCGGCACCTTCCGGGTGCGCGGCTCAGCACGCTGCGGAAACGCGTTTTTGTACTGGCCCAGGAATCCGCTAAAGTTCAACACGTCGCCGGGACGCGCAAGCGAAACGGAAACGACAAGCGGACGTGGCTCAGTTGGTAGAGCATCACCTTGCCAAGGTGAGGGTCGCGAGTTCGAATCTCGTCGTCCGCTCGATGTGGGGGATCTTCCCGAACCCCTGCACACACTCCTGGTGGAGTGGCCGAGAGGCGAGGCAACGGCCTGCAAAGCCGTCTACACGGGTTCAAATCCCGTCTCCACCTCCAAGGACGATTAGCTCAGCGGGAGAGCGCTTCCCTGACACGGAAGAGGTCACTGGTTCAATCCCAGTATCGTCCACTGGACCTTCGGGTCCTCGATCTACGGATCCCCCCGCGCGATTAGCTCAGCGGGAGAGCGCTTCCCTGACACGGAAGAGGTCACTGGTTCAATCCCAGTATCGCGCACCGGGCCTTCGGGCTCCGGATCCACAGATCGCCCGCGCGATTAGCTCAGCGGGAGAGCGCTTCCCTGACACGGAAGAGGTCACTGGTTCAATCCCAGTATCGCGCACTGGATCTTCGGATCCTGGGTCCACGGATCCCCCCGCGCGATTAGCTCAGCGGGAGAGCGCTTCCCTGACACGGAAGAGGTCACTGGTTCAATCCCAGTATCGCGCACCAGACAAGAGCCCCCGGATGCTTCGGCGTCCGGGGGCTTCTTCGTGTGCTCTCGTTCAGTCCTCGGACGCTCTTCGTACGACGAGGGGCTTCCCCTTCGTGCCGTCCCCTTCGTGCCGTCCGCCGCGAGGAGCGGGGCGGACGACACGAAGGGGCTCGGGGGCTTTTGGGCTCAGGAGGAGAACAGCAGCCGGCCGAAGCCGCGGTGACCGTGGTGGTGGCCGCCGTGGTGGCCACCGTGGTGCGGGGCGCCCCAGGCCGGGGCGGCGGGCTGCGGCGGGTACGCCGGCGGCGGGGCCGGCTGCGTCCACTGGGACTCCAGGCGGGTCAGCGCCTCGAGCTCGCCGTAGTCCAGGAAGATGCCACGGCAGCCGCTGCACTGCTCGATCTGGACACCGCTGCGGTTGTACGTGTGCATGGGTGCGTGGCACTTGGGACACTGCATGCGCGTCTCAACTCCCTGACGTTCGAATGGTGATCTCACTGTATGCGGACGCCGTCGGAGCCAACTCGGTTCAGAGCGCGACGATTCGCGCGCAGGTGTCGATCATCACGTTCTCCACCTCGTCCAACGGACGCCCCTCGGCGGTGGACTTGGCGAGCGCGAGCGCGGCGGTCTGTACGGTCAGCGCGCGGGCCGGGATGTCGAGCCGGGCCCATGGGTCGCCGCCGCTCTCCCCATCGGATCCTCCGCTCCCGGGCCACCCGGTCGCCGGGCCGCCGGCCGCCTCGTACGCGCCGAGGAATCGCGCCCAGACCTCCGGTGCCAGCAGTCCGGCCGCGAACCACGCCGCCGGGCGGGCCAGATCCCAGGCCGGGTCGCCGAGGCCGAGGTCGTCGACGTCGATCAGCCGCCAGTGCGGGGCCCGGACCAGCTGCCCGAGGTGGAAGTCGCCGTGGCAGAGCCGGTCCGCGGCGGAGGCGGGGTACTCCTCGGGGAGGGTGCGCCAGGCGCGCAGCACCGTGGCGGTGGCCGGATGGCCGGGGGCGGCGCGCCGCATCCGGTCCACCGCGAGCGCCGCCTTCAGCGGTGCCCGCATGGCGGGCAGTCCGGGCGGCGCCGGGGTGCGGTGCAGCAGGGCGAGCAGCCGGGCCGCCGCTTCCCAGGGGGCCGCCTCGGGGGCGTCCGGGTCGACCGGTATCCCGTACGGCCAGAGGGTGAGCGGGCGGTCCCCGAGCACCGCCGTCCGCGCGCGGGGCAGGGACGACGCGTCCGGCGGACAGGTGCCGGGCAGCGGGACGTCCGGCAGGGCGGCGCCCGGCAGGGGCGGGAGGAGGACACCGGCCAGGGCGGGCAGGGCCGCGACCGCGATCCGCGCGTCCAGATCGCCACCGGCGGCCCCCTCCCCGCCCCCGTCCCCGACCCCTTCCCTGGGCCTACCACCGGACCTGTCACCGGGCTCGGCGGCGGTCCGGGGCGCGTGCGCCTTGAGGACGAGGGGCCCGTGGCGTACGACCGTCCCGTCGTCCCGGTCGGCCAGCAGGGCCACCGGGCAGGGACACGCCTTCGCCCCCTCGGGGTGCGCGGCGGCGCGGGCGAGAGCGTGCAGCTCCTGGAGTACGGGGGTGCCGGGGGCGGTGTCGTCCACGCCGGGAGCCTACGGCGGACCGCGATGCGGCAGGAGGTACACCCCGGGCCGGTGCTCCCCGGGGCGCGCCGGTCAACCTCCGGGTCAGGTGCGGAGTCTGCCTCCCCGGGGGCCCTTCCAAGGAGGGCAAGGCGCGCCGCGCCCTGCCCGCGCGATCACCGCACGCAAGAGGAAAGGCACGGGTTCGGTATGGGGGCATGGGAACTGAGGGAGGAACGGTCTCTCGGCTGGAACGCGCCGGCGAGACACAAGGCGGTGCACACGACGGGCAGGACGCCGCTGGGAGACGTCACCCTGACGCGCAGACCGCACCCGCGTGTGTCGCCGGAAGCGGCGGCGGACGCCTGGGAGGACTGGGTCCTGTCCCTCCGGGGTGAGGAGAGGCTGACGATCCGCGCTCTCGGCGCTCCTGGATACGCCGCGCAGCGGCGGGTCCGCGTCGGACTCGACGGACAGCTCGACGGCGCCGCCGTCCGTCTCACCGCCGCGTCCGCGTTGTTCCGGTCCGGGCGGTCGGTCCGGCTCACGGGTACGTCCTCGGATGTGACGCTCACGCCGAAGGGGCTCGGCATCCGTCTCCAGGAGGACGGGGTGACCCGTGGCATGCGGCTGTGGAGCGGATGGAAGTTCCCGGACCCCACCGGCCACACCGTGCTCGCCGCCTGCCTCTTCGAATGGGCGATGCTGGACTACTTCCCGCAGACGCCGGTCCTGCGGTTGCTGTAGCCGGGGCCGCGGGGCGGGAGGGGAGAGAGGGGCGCGGAAACCCGGGCCCGGGGGCCCCGGAACCCGGCCGGGAACGCGCGAAAGCCGGTCGGCTCCCCAGCCGACCGGCCCCGCGCTGCCGTCCGCCGCACCCCCGTCCCCACGGGGTTGTTGGCCGGATGTCCCTGACCCGGGCCGCTCTCCCGGGTCCGGGGCGCCGCTCAGCGCCCCAGCATCACGCCCACGGACGACGCCTGTGCGACCACCGCGTCCCAGCCGCCGAAGACGACCACGAGAAGGGCCGCGAGAGGGAGGACCATCGCGGTCGCCACCAGGGGGTGACGACGGCCGGAAGGGCGCGAGGTGAGCCGCTGGGCCGGGAACGCCATGGTCCTCATCCTGTTCGGGTGGTCGGGTCGGTCTGTCGTGTCGGACGAGCGGCGGACGCGGTGACCTCGGGGGACGAGTGCTGCACCCGCCGCTCGATTTCAAATCTACGCAGCGGGCGCGGCCCGGGCGTCATGCCCGCGTACCGGCTTTCGGGCCTCCGGGAGGATGACCCCGCTTCCCCCGGTGTACTCCCCTGGGTGGAGACCCCGGCGCCCGTCTCGGGGACCTCCCTGAGGGGGACCGTGACGTCGCTCACGTTTGCCCGCCGTGTCCGGGGCGTCGCTCGACGCGCTCGCCAACGCCCCTGATAAGACGGGATGTTGACAAGAGGTATAGCTGACCGGCCATCAAACGCCGTCGTCGGCACCGACAATCCGGACCGCCCCGAGGGCGCGGCCTGTGAGCGGGCCGGGGCGGCACTACGTAAGCTGTGCCACGTCGAACGGACGAGGGGACGGACATGGCGATGATGCGGCTCCGGCGCGAGGATCCGCGGATCGTCGGGTCGTTCCGGCTCCACCGCAGGCTCGGAGCCGGCGGGATGGGAGTCGTGTACCTCGGCTCCGACCGGCGCGGACAGCGGGTGGCGCTCAAGGTCATCCGGCCTGATCTGGCCGAGGACCAGGAGTTCCGTTCCCGGTTCGCGCGCGAGGTGTCCGCCGCCCGGCGGATCCGCGGCGGCTGCACCGCCCGGCTGGTCGCCGCCGACCTGGAGGCCGAGCGGCCCTGGTTCGCCACCCAGTACGTCCCCGGGCCGTCGCTGCACGACCGGGTCGCCGAGGAGGGTCCGCTGCGGGCCGCCGACGTGGCCGCCATCGGCGCCGCCCTCTCGGAGGGCCTGGTGGCCGTACACGAGGCGGGGGTCGTGCACCGGGACCTCAAGCCGTCGAACATCCTGCTCTCCCCCAAGGGCCCGCGCATCATCGACTTCGGTATCGCCTGGGCGACCGGCGCGAGCACCCTCACCCATGTCGGCACGGCCGTCGGCTCCCCCGGTTTCCTCGCCCCCGAGCAGGTGCGGGGCGCGGCCGTGACCCCGGCGACCGATGTCTTCTCGCTCGGCGCGACCCTGGCGTACGCGGCGATGGGCGACTCCCCGTTCGGGCACGGCAGCTCCGAGGTCATGCTCTACCGGGTGGTGCACGAGGAACCGCAGCTGACGGGTGTGCCGGACGCCCTCGCCCCGCTCGTACGGGCCTGTCTGGCGAAGGATCCCGAGGAACGACCCAGCACCCTTCAGCTGTCCATGCGGCTGAAGGAGATCGCCGCGCGGGAGGCACAGGGGCTGCCGGCGGCCCGGCCCGCCGGCACCCGGGAGCGGGGCGACGAACGCGGTCTCGCGCGGCCGACGGAGCGGTACACCGAGCGGGCGACCGAGCGGTCCGTGGAACGGGTGGGCGAGCGACTCGGCGACCGGCCGGGCGAGCGCCCCGGTGACCGGATGTCCGAGCGGATGTCCGACCGGATGTCCGAGCGCGCGGGCGATCGGATGGCGAGTGAGCGGCCGGGCGACCGGGCAGGTGAGCGTCACTCCGACCGGCCCGGGGAGCGGCGCTCCGAGCGGGCGGGCGAGCGGCCACTGCCCGACCGTCCGGCCGGCGGCAAGGGGCGCCCGGGCAAGGCCCGGCCCGCCGCCTCCCGGCCGACCGGTCCGCGCGCCGGCGGCGCGCGGGCCCCGCAGTCCCGGCCCGGCACCCGCCCCGGGAACCGGAACACGTCCACCGGACTGCGCCCGGCCAACCCGAGGCTGCTGCGGCAGCGGCTCTTCGTCTTCGTCGTCGTGACGCTGATCGTGGCCCTGGGCATCGCGGCCGCCCAGGCGCTCCAGGGGTAACGGCTCCGGCCCGGACCCGGGGGCCGGTAGGACCCGGGGTCCCAGGCCCGTGCGTCAGTCCTGCGGGCGGCCGCTCGTCACCGCGTAGAAGGCCACCGCCGCGGCGGCCCCCACGTTCAGCGAGTCCACCCCGTGCGCCATCGGGATCCGCACCCATTCGTCGGCCGCGCGCAGCGCCTGGGTGGACAGGCCCTCGCCCTCCGCGCCCAGCATCAGCGCGACCCGGTCCAGCCGGTGCGGGGCCGCCTCGTCGATCGAGGTCGCACGCTCCGCCGGGGTCAGCGCGAGCAGCTTGAAGCCCGCCTCCCGGACCGCCTCCAGGCCACGCGGCCAGGTGTCCAGCCGGGCGTACGGCACGGAGAACACCGCGCCCATGGACACCTTCACGGACCGCCGGTAGAGCGGGTCCGCGCAGTCCGGCGACAGCAGCACCGCGTCCATGCCGAGGGCCGCCGCGCTGCGGAAGATCGCCCCGATGTTGGTGTGGTCGTTGACCGACTCCATGACGGCGACCCGGCGGGCGGTGCCCAGCAGCTCCGTCGCCGTCGGCAGCGGCTTGCGCTGCATCGAGGCGAGCGCGCCGCGGTGCACGTGGTAGCCGGTGACGCGCTCGGCCAGCTCCGGCTGCACCGCGTACACCGGCGCCGGGACCTCGTCGATGACGTCGCGCATGGTGTCGACCCACTTCGCCGACAGCAGCATCGACCGCATCTCGTACCCCGCCTGCCGGGCGCGGCGGATGACCTTCTCGCCCTCGGCGATGAACAGGCCCTCGGCGGGTTCGCGCCGGCGCCGCAGTTCGACGTCGGTCAGTCCGGTGTAGTCGCGCAGGCGCGGGTCGTCGGGGTCGTCGATCGTGATGAGTTCGGCCACGGGGTGATACTGCCTTGTCCGGTGGGAGGTGCCAATGCGTGCGGGAGTGCGGAGGTACGAGGGTACGGAGGTACGGGGGTGCCCCGGTTACGGGAGCGGCTTGTCCGGGCCCTCGGCGACGACGTCGCCGATGACGATCACGGCCGGCGGCCGGACGTCGTTCGCCCGTACCGTCTCGGCCACGGTCGCCAGTGTCGCATCCACCCGGCGCTGAGCGGCGGTGGTGCCCTCCTGGACGAGGGCCAGCGGGGTGCCGGGCGCCTTGCCGTGGGCGATCAGGGTCTCGGCGATACGGCCGATCTTGTCGACGCCCATGAGGATCACCAGGGTGCCGGTGAGCCGGGCGAGCGAGGCCCAGTCGACGAGCGAGCGCGGGTCGTCCGGCGCGACATGACCGCTGACCACGGTGAACTCGTGCGCGACGCCCCGGTGGGTGACCGGGATGCCGGCCGCGCCCGGCACCGAGATCGAGCTGGAGATGCCCGGGACCACGGTGCACGCGATGCCCTCGGCGGCGAGCGCCTGCGCCTCCTCCATGCCCCGGCCGAAGACGAAGGGGTCGCCGCCCTTGAGGCGGACCACCGACTTGCCGGCCTTGGCGTGCTCGATCAGCGCGTTGTTGATGGCCTCCTGGGCCATGAACCGGCCGTACGGGATCTTGGCCGCGTCGATCACCTCGACGTGCGGCGGCAGTTCGCTCAGCAGGTCGCGGGGGCCGAGCCGGTCGGCGATGACGACGTCCGCCTCGGCGAGCAGCCGGCGTCCGCGCACGGTGATCAGATCGGGGTCGCCGGGGCCGCCGCCGACCAGGGCGACGAACGGGGTACGGGAGCGGTGCGCGGGCGCCGCCAGCGAACCGTCCCGCAGCCCCTCGACGACGGCGTCCCGCACGGCCGCCGAGCGGCGCGGGTCGTGGCCGGTCAGGACCGCGACCGTGACGCCCTCGCTGTGCCCGGTCGCCGGGGTCCAGGCGGTGGCCGCGCCAGCGTCGTCGGAGCGTACGCACCAGGTCCGGGTCAGCTCGGCCTCGGCGGAGATGGCGGCGTTGGCGACCGGGTCGCTGGTGGCGACGAGCGCGTACCAGGCATCGGCCAGATCACCGCTCTCGTAACGGCGCTTGATCCAGGTGATCTCGCCGCTCTCCGCCATCGCGTCGACGGACGGGGTGGCGGACGGGGAGACCAGGGTGACCCGCGCGCCGGCGGCTATCAGCGCGGGCAGCCGGCGCTGGGCGACCTGCCCGCCGCCGAACACGACGACGCGGCGGCCGGCGAGACGCAGTCCGACGGGGTAGGCGGGGTGCTCGTACGCGGGGCGCCCGGCCCGACCGGTGGTTCCGGCGGACTCGGGGTACTCGGCGGACTCGGAGTGCTCGGCAGCGGCGGTCATGGTGCGGGCGGCTCCTGTGGGGGACGGTGCGTGCGGTGCGCACCTGACGATATCGGTGACCTGCGCGTTCGTGGCGGGCGGCAGGGAGTGTTCCGGGTCTCGTTCGCGCGGGCGGGGGCGTACAGGCGCGGTCGTACGGGAGGAGTCGTACGGGTGCGATGGCCCGGGACGGCGGGGCGTACGGGCCGGGTCGGGGCCGGGGCCGTACGGACCGCGCGTGGGGAGCGGATGCCTCCGCTCCCCACCATGCCCGCGTCCCCCGCTCCCCCGGCGGCGACGGCCGGGGCAACGGGGGACGGTGTCGTGACTACTTCTCGGTGACGCCGGCCGCGTCGAACGTCGCCACCTCGTGCATGGCGCGCGCCGCGCTCTGCACCACCGGCAGGGCCAGCAGGGCACCCGTACCCTCGCCGAGGCGCAGGTCCAGGTCGACCAGGGGACGCAGGCCCAGCTTGTTGAGGGCCGCGACATGGCCGGGCTCGGCGCTGCGGTGGCCCGCGATGCACGCCGCGAGCGACTCGGGCGCGATGGCCCGGGCCACGAGCGCCGCCGCGCCGGTGGACACACCGTCGAGGATGACCGGGGTACGCAGCGAGGACGCGCCCAGGATCAGGCCGACGAGCGCCGCGTGCTCCAGGCCGCCGACCGCCGCGAGGACGCCGATCGGGTCCTCCGGGTCCGGCTGGTGGAGGTCGAGCGCCCGGCGGACCACGTCCACCTTGCGGGCGTGCGTCTCGTCGTTGATGCCGGTGCCCCGGCCGGTGACCTCGGCCGGGTCGGCCTCGGCGAACACGGCGATGAGGGCGGCGGACGCGGTGGTGTTCGCGATCCCCATCTCGCCGGTGAGCAGCGCCTTGTTGCCGGCGGCGACGAGATCGCGGGCGGTCTCGATGCCGACCTCGATGGCGGCGACCGCCTCCTCGCGGGTCATCGCCTGGCCGATCGTCATGTCCGCCGTGCCCGGACGGACCTTGCGCGGCAGCAGACCGGGGCTGGCGGGCAGCTCGGCGGCCACGCCGACGTCGACGACGCAGACCTCGGCGCCCACCTGGTTGGCGAAGGCGTTGCAGACCGCTCCCCCGCCGAGGAAGTTCGCGACCATCTGGCCGGTCACCTCCTGGGGCCAGGGGGTGACGCCCTGGGCGTGCACCCCGTGGTCGCCGGCGAAGATCGCGACGGCGGCCGGCTCGGGGATCGGCGGCGGGGAGACCCGGGACAGACCGGCGAGCTGCGCGGAGATGATCTCCAGCATGCCCAGCGCCCCGGCGGGCTTGGTCATGCGCTTCTGCCGCTCCCATGCCTCGCCGAGCGCCTTGGCGTCCAGCGGGCGGATGTTGGCGACGGTCTCCTGGAGGAGGTCGTGCGGCTCCTCGCCGGGCAGGGCGCGGCGGCCGTACGTCTCCTCGTGGACGACCCAGGACAGCGGGCGGCGCTTGGACCAGCCCGCCTGCATCAGCTCGGGCTCCTCGGGGAACTCGTCGACGTATCCCACGCAGAGGTACGCGACGACTTCCAGGTGCTCGGGCAGGCCGAGGGTGCGGACCATCTCGCGCTCGTCGAAGAAGCTGACCCAGCCGACGCCGAGGCCCTCGGCGCGGGCGGCGAGCCACAGGTTCTCGACGGCGAGCGCGGAGGAGTACGGGGCCATTTGCGGCTGCGTGTAGCGGCCGAGGGTGTGGCGGCCGCCCCGGGTGGGGTCGGCGGTCACGACGATGTTGACCGGCGTTTCGAGGATGGCCTCGATCTTCAGTTCCTTGAACTGCTTCGCACGGCCCTTGGGCAGGGACTTCGCGTACGCCTCGCGCTGGCGCGCGGCGAGTTCGTGCATCGCCTGACGGGTCTCGTCGGAGCGGATGACGACGAAGTCCCAGGGCTGGGAGTGGCCGACACTGGGCGCGGTGTGGGCCGCTTCCAGGACGCGGAGCAGGACCTCGTGCGGGATCGGGTCGGAACGGAAGCCGTTGCGGATGTCGCGGCGTTCGCGCATCACCCGGAGTACGGCCTCGCGCTCGGCCTCGGCGTAGCCGGGGGCCCGCTCGGTCGGGGGCTGCTCGGACTCGGCCTCGTCGGGCTCGGTCCCGCCTTCGGTTCCGGGCTCGGGCTCGGCTTCGGCTCCGGGCTCGGGCTCGGCTTCGGTCCCGGTCCCGGCAGCGGGCTCGGTGCCGGTCTCCGTGCCGGGCTCGCCGCCGGCTTCGGTGGCCGCTTCGGGCGCCGCCTCGCCGGTGGCCTCGGCCGGGGGCTCCGGCTGGGGCTCGGCCTCGGGGGCCGCCGGTTCCTGGGCGGGCTGGGCCTGGGCGTCCGGGGTCTGGGCCTCCGGAGTCTGGGCCTGGGCCTCCGGGGCCTCGGATACGACCAGGGTCTCGGGCTCCGGCTGAGGCTCGGCCTGAGGCTGGGGCTCCGCAGCCGCCTCGGGCTGGACGGCCTCGGCGGGCTCGGGGGCGGCGGGCTCGGCCGGGGCGGGCTCGGCCGGGGCGGCGGGCTGCTCCGGTGCGGCCTCGGGGGCCGGTTCGGCGGCAGGGGCCGGAACGCCGGGCTGCTGCTCCGGTACGGCCTCGGCGGCGACCGGGGTCTCGACAGCGACGGGCGCGGCGGGTACGGCGGGCGCCTCGGCCACGGGTACGGCGACCGGCTCGGTGACCGGCTCGGCCGGGGCGGCGGGCGCCTCGGCGGCGACCGGGGCCACCGGGGTCTCCACCACCGGAACCTCGGCCACCGGAGCATCCGTCACCGGCGCGGACTGCTCGGGGATACGGGCCACCTCGACCGGGATCTCCGGCTCGCCCTCGCGCGGGGCCGGGACCGGCACCGGGCCGGCGGCCGGGGCCTCCACGACGACGGGTTCGGGCGCCGGAGCGACGGGCGCCTCCGGAGTCTCCGGGGCGATCGCCTCGGCGGGCGCCGGGGTGGCGACCGGCTCGGCAGGCGCTTCGGCCACCGGCTCGGCGGGCGTCTCGGCCACCGGCGCCGCGACGGGCTCGGCCACCGGCTCGGCGGCCGGGGCAGCGGGCGTCTCGACGGCCG
>NZ_JBEYZX010000069.1:0-22129 GCF_040646255.1 Streptomyces sp. NPDC046203
TGGCCGGACTGCTGCCCGCGGTCCTCCTCACCATGACGGTCGACGCCTCCCTCGGGTACTCCCCGCTGGACACCGGCCCGCGACCGCTGTCGGTGCCGTCTGGTAATACTTCCCGTGTGAGCAGCGAGAACGAGCGAGACCCCGGGGAGCCGTCGGCGGGCCCCGAGCAGCTCGCGCTCATCCGCGAGACCGTCCGCAAGACGAAGCCGCCCCGCGCCAAGCCGCGCACCTGGCGCGATGCCGCGCTCGCGAAGGAACTCCCCGTCGCCCGCGTCGTCGTGAACAAGGGCGTGCTCCACCTCGACCAGTTCTTCGACTACGCCGTGCCCGAGGAACTGGACGAGGCCGCGCAGCCCGGGGTGCGGGTGCGGGTGCGGTTCGGGGCCGGGTCGCGCCAGGTGCGGGGCGGGCGGCGCGAGGGCGGCCGGCTCATCGACGGGTTCCTGATCGAGCGGCGCGCCGAGTCCGACTACTCCGGGCCGCTCGCCGCGCTCGCCGGCGTCGTCTCGCCGGAGCCGGTGCTCGGGCCCGAGCTGCTCGGCCTCGCCCGGGCCGTCGCCGACCGCTACGCGGGCAGCCTCGCCGACGTACTCCAGCTCGCCGTCCCGCCCCGCAACGCGAGCGCCGAGCGCCGGCCCTCGCCCGCGCCGCTGCCGCCGCCCCCCGCGCCCGAGCCGGGCAGCTGGGCGCGGTACGAGCAGGGGCCCGCGTTCCTGGAGTCGCTGGCGCACGGCGGCGCGCCCCGGGCTGTCTGGAACGCGCTGCCCGGACCGTACTGGGCCGAGGAGATCGCCCGCGCCGTCGCCGCCACCCTCGCCTCCGGGCGCGGCGCCCTCGTCGTCGTCCCCGACGGCCGGGCCGCCACCCGCGTCGACGCGGCCCTGACCACGCTGCTCGGCGAGGGCCGGCACGCCCTGCTGACCGCCGAGGCGGGCCCCGAGAAGCGGTACGCGCAGTGGCTCGCCGTGCGCCGGGGCGCCGTCCGGGCCGTCGTCGGCACCCGGGCCGCCATGTTCGCGCCCGTACGGGACCTCGGCCTCGTCGTCGTCTGGGACGACGGCGACTCCAGCCACAGCGAACCGCACGCCCCCCAGCCGCACGCCCGCGAGGTGCTGCTGCTGCGCGCCGCCCACGACCACTGCGCCTTCCTGCTCGGCGCCACCGGCTGCACCGTCGAGGCCGCCCAGCTCGTCGAGTCCGGCTGGGCACGGCCCCTGCTGCCCGGCCGCGACCAGGTCCGCGCCGCCGCGCCCCTCGTCCGTACCGTCGGCGACACCGACCTCGCGCGCGACGAGGCGGCCCGCGCCGCGCGGCTGCCCACCGTGGCCTGGCAGGTGGTCCGGGAGGGACTGAAGACGGGGCCCGTGCTCGTCCAGGTGCCGCGCCGGGGATACGTGCCGAGGCTGGCCTGCGAGCGCTGCCGGACGCCCGCCCGCTGCCGGCACTGCTCCGGTCCGCTGGAGGCGCCGGAGCAGCAGGAGCTGCGCTGCGGGTGGTGCGGCCGGGGCGCCCCGCACTGGCACTGCGAGGCCTGCGGGGCGACCCGGCTGCGCGCCCAGGTGGTGGGCGCCCGGCGGACCGCCGAGGAGCTGGGGCGGGCCTTCCCCGCCGTGCCCGTACGGACCTCCGGCCGCGACCATGTGCTGGACCGGGTGCCGGGCCGTCCCGCGCTGGTGGTGAGCACGCCCGGCGCCGAGCCCGTCGCCGACGGCGGCTACGCGGCGGCCCTGCTCCTCGACGGCTGGGCCATGCTCGGCCGTCCCGACCTGCGGGCCGGCGAGGAGGCGCTGCGCCGCTGGATCGACGCGGCCTCGCTGGTCCGGGGACAGGCGGACGGCGGCACCGTGGTGGTCGTCGCCGAGCCGACGCTGCGGCCCGTCCAGGCGCTGGTCCGCTGGGACCCCGTCGGCCACGCCCAGCGCGAACTCGCCGAACGCGCCGAGCTGGGCTTCCCGCCGGTGTCCCGGATGGCGTCCGTGGCCGGGCCGCCCGAGGCGCTCACGGCCTTCCTCGACGGCGCGGAACTGCCGTCCGACGCCGAGATCCTGGGCCCCGTCCCGCTGCCCGTCACCCGGCCCGGCGGCCCGCGCCGGCCCGGCGACACCCCGCCGGGCGAACAGTGGGACCGCGTGCTCGTCCGCGTCCCGCCGGGCAGCGGCGCCGCGCTGGCCACCGCTCTGAAACGGGCTCAGGCGTCCCGCCTGGCGCGGGGCGGCGGGGAACCGGTACGGGTGCGGGTCGACCCGCCCGACATCGGGTAGCGGGTCGTCCGTCCGGGAGAAGGCGGAGGTGCGGTTCCGTGAGAGGGCGGGGGTGGCGCCCGGCGTGCGCCCCGGCGCTCGCGCGCGATACGCGCAGCGGGCATCCGCCCGCTGCGGTCGGCGTGGTTCGGTACGTGCGGTGTCTGCCGCGCGCCCCCGTCGGCGCTCCCGTCGGCGTCCGCGCGCCGGTTCGCGCCCGGTCGCGCCGTACCCGCGCGCCCCGGGCCGCCCACCCACCCGGGCGGCCTCCGGCGCTTCGTGAAAGAACGTCAGCCGTTGCGCGGGGACGGGAAGGCCGGCGGGCGCTGCTCCTCGCGCAGGAGGTGGCCGCCCGGCGCCGGCTGCGGCGGCATGGGGCGCGCCGACGGCACCACCGGCAGCGGGCGGGCGGGCACCACCCCCGGCTCCGGCGGCCGGGTCTGGTCCAGCGGTGCCCCCGGCTGCGGGGTGCGCCGCGCCCCGTAACGGCGGTGCACCGCCTGCTTGGTGACGCCGAGCGCGGAGCCCACCGCGTCCCACGAGAATCCGAGCGAGCGGTCGAAGTCCACCGCCGCGGTCACCAGGGTCTCGACGCTGTCCCGCAGCTCCTGCGCGAGACGTACGGTCGGGGCGGGCGCGCGCCCGTAGACGACGAAGCCCGTCGACGGGGCGGAGCGGCGAGGGCGGTAGACATTGCCCAACTGGGCCGTGAGCGTGCGCAATGCGTCCACCTGCCGCCGGACGCGCTCGATGTCCCGCACGAGCAGGTGCAGACTTGCCCGGGCCTGGGCGTCATGGGTTGCGTGGTCGGCCATGGATGAGCCTCTCGAACCGGCGTGGAAATGGGGACGGGCCGCTGGAGGAGAGGCGACCCGTTGTGGTCAATCTCTCTTGACCAACGCGCCGCCCGGAGTTGGGTCACGCTGCGGGGGCGTGCAGACACATGCGCGGAGCGCTCGTCTGCGCGTACGCCCCCCGAACGCTCCCGGCCAGGCCACGCGGACCGGAAGGGACCTAGTGCCCCTCCCGGCAAGCTTCGCCCTGTCGCGCCGCCCGGCACGCGCCCTCGCGGCGTTGGCCAAAAGCCCTGGTAGCTCCGCTACAAGGACTTCCGGCCGCCTTGCGATGGCTGCTCGGCATCCGAAGAAGGAATCAAGCGCCGAGACGGAGCGAGCGAAGCGAGTGCAGTGCACCGTACGACGCTCCTTCACGGGCGAACATTGCCGGTCGCGGCACTAGACTGATGCGCTGCCCGTTCACGCCCCAAGATGCGAGGTTTTCCCGCGTGAAGCTCGTCTTCGCCGGCACCCCCGAGGTCGCCGTACCCGCCCTGGACGCCCTGCTCGCCTCCGGGCGGCACGAGGTGGCCGCCGTGATCACCCGCCCCGACGCCCCGGCCGGGCGCGGGCGCCGGCTCGTCGCCAGCCCCGTCGCCGAGCGGGCCGAGGAAGCCGGCATCGAGGTCCTGAAGCCGCACCGGCCGCGCGACGAGGACTTCCTCGCCCGGCTGCGCGAGATCGCGCCGGACTGCTGCCCGGTCGTCGCGTACGGCGCGCTGCTGCCGCGCGTCGCCCTCGACATCCCCACCCACGGCTGGGTCAACCTGCACTTCTCGCTGCTGCCCGCGTGGCGCGGTGCCGCGCCCGTCCAGCACGCGCTGATGGCCGGTGACGAGGTGACCGGCGCCTCCACCTTCCAGATCGAGGAGGGGCTGGACTCCGGCCCGGTGTACGGGGTCGTCACCGAGGACGTCCGCCCCACCGACACCAGCGGCGACCTGCTCACCCGGCTCGCGTTCGCGGGTGCCGGGCTGCTCGCCGCGACCATGGACGGCATCGAGGACGGTTCCCTCAAGGCCGTGCCGCAGCCCGCCGACGGCATCACGCTCGCCCCGAAGATCCAGGTCGAGGACGCGCAGGTGGACTTCGCGGCCCCGGCCCTGCGGGTCGACCGGGTCGTCCGCGGCTGCACCCCCGCGCCGGGTGCGTGGACCGTCTTCCGCGGCGAGCGGCTGAAGCTCGTCCAGGTCGCCCCGGTCGCCGACCGCACCGACCTCGCCCCGGGCGAGCTGGCCGTCGGCAAGAACAACGTGTACGCGGGCACCGGCTCGCACGCCGTCGAGCTGCTGTGGGTCCAGCCGCAGGGCAAGAAGCCGATGAAGGCGGCGGACTGGGCGCGCGGCGTCCGGATCGCGCCGGGCGAGCGGCTGGGGGCCTGACGGCCGAGGGCCTTTCGGCTGGGGCGTGGGCGGTACGGCAGGGGTACGTCCCTCGCTGAGGTACGTCCCGCGCCGAGGCGTGGCGCGGCCCGCACCAACGACACCGGCCCGGCCCCGCTCGGCCCGGCGCCCGACGTCCGACCCACGCCCGATCCACGCCCTGCCTCGCCCCGCCCGCTCCGGCCGGCTGCCGGAGGGACGCCGCAGGGCGGGCGGCCCACCCTGAGCTGCCGGTCCCAGGCGCCGTGGAGCTAGGCTGAGAGGGCCGGGCGTCTCGCGTCCGGCCCTCTCACGAACCTCATTTCTCACGCGGAGCACCTTTGAGCGAGCAGGCACGTCGCGCCACGCCCACGACCTCGTCCCCGAAGAACGGCAAAGGCGGCAAGGCCCCCCGGCCGCACCGCCGGCCCCAGAAGGACCCGGTGCGGATCCTCGCCTTCGAGGCGCTGCGGGCCGTGGACGAGCGCGACGCCTACGCCAACCTCGTCCTGCCGCCCCTGCTGAAGAAGGCCCGGGAGAAGAACGAGGGCTTCGATGGGCGGGACGCCGCGCTCGCGACCGAGCTCGTCTACGGGACGCTGCGCCGCCAGGGGACGTACGACGCGATCATCTCCGCCTGTGTCGACCGCCCGCTGCGCGAGGTCGACCCGCCGGTGCTCGACGTGCTGTCGCTCGGCGCCCACCAGCTCCTCGGGACCCGGATCCCGAGCCACGCCGCCGTCTCCGCGACCGTCGAGCTGGCCCGGGTGGTACTCGGCGACGGACGGGCCAAGTTCGTGAACGCCGTTCTGCGCAAGATCGCCCGGGACGACCTCGACACCTGGGTGGAGCGGGTCGCGCCGCCCTACGAGGACGACGCCGAGGACCACCTCGCGGTCGTCCACTCGCACCCCCGCTGGGTCGTCTCCGCGTTGTGGGACGCGCTCGGCGGCGGCCGCGCCGGCATCGAGGAGCTGCTGGCGGCCGACAACGCGCGGCCCGAGGTCACCCTCGTCGCCCGCCCCGGCCGGGCCACCGTCGCGGAGCTGGCCGAGGCCGTCGAGACCGAGCCGGGCCGCTGGTCGCCGTACGCCGTCCGGCTCGCCGAGGGTGGCGAGCCCGGTGCCGTCGAGGCCGTGCGCGAGGGCCGGGCCGGCGTCCAGGACGAGGGCAGCCAGCTCGTCGCGATCGCGCTGGCCAACGCGCCCCTGGACGGCCCCGACCGCCGCTGGCTCGACGGCTGTGCCGGCCCCGGCGGCAAGGCGGCCCTCCTCGGCGCCCTCGCTGCCGGCCGAGGCGCCGCCCTGCTCGCCTCCGAGAAGCAGCCGCACCGCGCCCGCCTGGTCGAGCGCGCCCTGGCCGGCAACCCCGGCCCGTACCAGGTCATCGCCGCCGACGGCACCCGCCCGCCGTGGGGCGAGGGAGTCTTCGACCGGGTCCTCATGGATGTGCCGTGTTCCGGGCTCGGCGCCCTGCGCCGTCGCCCCGAGGCCCGCTGGCGCCGCCGCCCCTCCGACCTCGACGGCTTCGCCCCGCTCCAGCGTGGGCTGCTCACCGAGGCGCTGCGGGCGGTCCGGGTGGGCGGCGTGGTCGGCTACGCGACCTGCTCGCCGCACCTGGCCGAGACCCGGGTGGTCGTCGACGACGTCCTGAAGAAGGTGGGCGGCGCCGAGCTGATCGACGCCCGCCCGCTGCTGCCCGGCGTCCCGGACCTCGGCGAGGGCCCGGACGTACAGCTGTGGCCGCATCTGCACGGTACGGATGCCATGTACCTGGCACTGATCCGCCGTACCGCCTGACATCCGTCCGGCGGCCGGGCGAAATTTTGGACTGGTCTGTACCAATAAGTCCCCTCTGGGTCCCCTTCTCGCTTGGCCGCACTGGACCGCGCGGCCAAGAAGTCCCCGAGAACATGGCAGGCTTGGCCCATGGCGCAGATCAATCCCAGCATTCTCTCCGCGGACTTCGCCCGGCTCGCCGAAGAGGCGAGGGCGGTCGACGGTGCCGACTGGCTGCACGTCGACGTGATGGACAACCACTTCGTGCCCAACCTCACGCTGGGCGTGCCGGTCGTCGAGTCGCTCAGCCGGGCGACCGACACCCCCCTCGATCTGCACCTCATGATCGAGGACCCGGACCGCTGGGCGCCGCAGTACGTGGAGGCCGGGGCGGGCTCCGTCACCTTCCACGTGGAGGCCGCCGCCGCGCCCGTACGGCTGGCCCGGGAGATCCGTGCCCAGGGCGCCCGCGCGTCCATGGCGCTCAAGCCGGCCACGCCCATCGAGCCGTACGAGGACCTGCTGCCGGAGCTGGACATGCTCCTGATCATGACGGTCGAGCCCGGCTTCGGCGGCCAGGCGTTCCTGGACATCATGCTGCCGAAGATCCGCCGCACCCGTGAGCTGATCTCCAAGCACGGCCTGGAACTCTGGCTCCAGGTCGACGGCGGTGTCTCCGAGTCCACCATCGAGCGCTGCGCCGAGGCGGGCGCGGACGTCTTCGTGGCCGGTTCCGCCGTCTACGGGGCCGCCGACCCGGCCGCCGCGATCCGCTCGCTGCGGGCCAGGGCCGAGGACGCCACCGCCGCTGCGGCCTGGGCGTGTGGCCACTGAGCTCCCCGCACGCCACCGGCACGTGAACGGGGAAGGTCGGACCACCGACACGTCCGTTCCGGGCCTTTGGGATCTGACAGGATGAACACAGGGTCCGCGGTGACCGGTGGTCGGACCGGCCCGGTCGCCACGGGCGCCCCCGTCATCGGGGACGGACGCCGGGCGTCGGACGCCGGCCGGCGGGCCGTACCCGCGGCGGGACCCGGCAGCACCCCGGCGCACGGACAGCACACCAGCACCACAGCAGTAGACACAGACAGCACAGACCAGCACCACAGCAGCAACTGAAGCGCGGCAGCGGTACGTGAACGGCAGTGAGGAGATCGCGGTGGCGGGAATGCCGGCGGGACGGTCAGCCCTGCGGATGGGCCCCGCGGAGCTCGTACAGGCGGCGGCCATGGCCCGCCGCTTCTACCTGGAGGGCAAGTCCAAGATCCAGATTGCCGAGGAGTTCGGCGTGAGCCGCTTCAAGGTGGCCCGGGTCCTGGAGACCGCCCTGGAACGCGACCTCGTACGCATCGAGATCCGGGTGCCGGCCGAGCTGGACGCCGAGCGCTCCGACGCGCTCCGCGCCCGCTACGGACTGCGGCACGCGGTCGTCGTCGAGTCCCCGGCGGAGGGCGAGGACGAGTCGCCCGACCCGGAGAACCTCGGCGAGGTCGCGGCCGACCTGCTCGGCGAGCTGGTCACCGAGGGCGATGTGCTCGGCCTGGCCTGGGGCCGCTCCACCATCCACATGGCCGCCGCCCTGGACCGGCTGCCGCCCTGCACCGTCGTCCAGCTCACCGGCGTGTACGACGCGGGCACGGCCGAGCGCGGCTCGGTCGAGGCGGTACGGCGTGCCGCCCAGGTCTCCGGCGGCGAGGCGCACCCCATCTACGCGCCGATGCTGCTGCCCGACCCGGCGACCGCCGCGGCGCTGCGCAGCCAGACCGGTATCGCACGGGCCTTCGAGTACTTCGACAAGGTGACGGTCGCCTGTGTGTCCATCGGCTCCTGGGAGCCGGGCATCTCCACCGTCCACGACATGCTCTCCGACGCGGAGCGCGCCCACTACGCCTCGCTCGGCGTCGCCGCCGAGATGTCGGCGCACCTCTTCGACACGGAGGGGCGCCGGGTCGGCCGCGACCTGGGGGAGCGGTGCATCACCGTCGAGGCGGACCGGCTCCGCCGGATCCCCGAGGTCGTCGCCATCGCGGGCGGCCAGCGCAAGGCCGCGGCGATCGGCGCGGTGCTCCGCTCCGGCCTGGTCACCAGCCTGGTGACGGACCGCTCGGCCGCCGACTATCTGCTCACCGAGTTCAGCCCGGGCCCGCGCCCGGCGCTCGACCGGGCGGACCCGGACGGCAACTGACACCCGGCGCGCCGGGGACGAAGACCCGGCGCGCCTCAGGGATTTTCGGTCACCGTGCCCCTGCGGGCGCGCGGGACCGGGCGGCGGCCCCGGCCGCGCCATGGCAGCATCAGGGCATGATCATGAGAAACGCACGGCTCGGGCTCGGCCTTCTGGCCGGGCTCGCGCTGTTTCTGACGGGCTGTACCGGTGGTTCCGGCACGATCGACGGCAGCCCCGCCCCCGCCCGTACGACCGCGACCGCCGCCCCGCTCCCGTTCGCGCCGTCCGCCCCGGCCACCGCCGCACCGTCCGCCCGGGCCGCCGCCGCGCCGACGGCCCACTCGGGGCTTCCCACCGTCCGCGAGGCGGACCTGCCGCGCGAGGCGCGCGACACGATGGGGCTCATCCGGGCCGGCGGGCCCTACCCGTACACCAAGGACGGCACCGTCTTCGGGAACTACGAGCGCGTCCTGCCCCAGCACAAGCGCGGCTACTACCACGAGTACACGGTCAAGACCCCCGGCTCGCGCGACCGAGGCGCCCGGCGGATCGTCACCGGCCAGGAACACGAGTTCTTCTACACGGACGACCACTACGCGAGCTTCCGCGAGGTGATCACCGAATGAGCTCCGGCGAGTCCCGTGAGCCGCAGGAGCCGGGCCGGCCCGGTGGACCTCAGGAGCCTTGTGAGCCCCGTGAGGCTCCGGCATCCCACCGGCCCCACGAGCCCGGGGAGCACCATGCCCCGGAGGAGGCGGGCGCCCCGGGGAGCCCCGGCCCAGCGGCGCACGGCCTCGCCGCGCTCGGCCGCCCCGTCGTCCTCGGCCTCCGTGGGGTCGCCGACAAGGCCGCGTTCATGGACCGCTGTGCCGCCGTCCTGGCGCTGCCCTCGTGGTTCGGCCGCAACTGGGACGCCCTCGCCGACAGCCTGACCGACCTGCCCGGCCGTACCGTCCTCGTCGTCACCGGCTGGCAGGAGTACGCCGAGGCGCGGCCGGCCGAGTGGCGGACCGCCCAGGAGGTCTTCGCCGCCTCCGTCGACGAGCGCCCCAGCCGGCTCTTCGTGCTTCTCTCCCTCGGAGATGTCCCGGTCCTTCTCGGAGGATCCGACGAAGAGAACCCCTCCGACCTCGGATGATTCGTCCCGGGCTGACACCCGTCGGGTCGTGTGACAATGAATTACGTGCTTTTTCCCCTGGCTGAAATGCCTAGGGGCCGATCCGAACGACTGGGACAGCACGTGCGTTTTCTCAACGACCTCAAGCCGCCGTACGACCTCACGTACGACGATGTGTTCATGGTGCCGAGCCGCTCGGCCGTAGGGTCCCGCCAGGCCGTGGACCTCTCCTCGCCGGACGGCACCGGAACGACGATCCCGCTGGTCGTGGCCAACATGACCGCCATCGCCGGCCGCCGGATGGCCGAGACCGTCGCCCGCCGCGGCGGCATGGTCGTCATCCCGCAGGACATCCCGATCGAGGTCGTCACCGAGGTGGTCTCCTGGGTCAAGGCCCGGCACCTGGTCCTCGACACCCCGATCGTCCTGGAGCCGCACCAGACCGTCGCGGACGCGCTCTCCCTGCTGCCCAAGCGGGCGCACGACGCCGGTGTCGTCGTCGACGGGGACCGCCGTCCGATCGGTGTCGTCACCGACGCCGACCTCACCGGGGTGGACCGCTTCACCCAGCTCGGCGAGGTCATGTCCCGGGACCTGCTCCTGCTGGACGCCGACATCGAGCCGCGCGCCGCGTTCCACACCCTCGACGCCGCCAACCGCCGCTACGTCCCGGCCGTCGACCAGGACGGCCGCCTGGCCGGCATCCTGACCCGCAAGGGCGCCCTGCGCGCGACCCTCTACACGCCGGCCGTCGACAAGAACGGCAAGCTGCGCATCGCCGCCGCCGTCGGCATCAACGGCGACGTGGCGGGCAAGGCCAAGCAGCTGCTCGACGCGGGCGTGGACACCCTCGTCGTCGACACCGCGCACGGCCACCAGGAATCGATGATCAACGCGATCCGGATCGTCCGTGGGCTCGACCCGCACGTCCCGATCGTGGCCGGCAACATCGTCGCCGCCGAGGGCGTCAAGGACCTCATCGAGGCGGGCGCCGACATCATCAAGGTCGGTGTGGGCCCCGGCGCCATGTGCACCACCCGCATGATGACCGGCGTGGGCCGGCCGCAGTTCTCCGCCGTCCTGGAGTGCGCCGCCGAGGCGCGCAAGTACGGCAAGCACGTGTGGGCCGACGGCGGCGTCCGGCACCCGCGCGATGTCGCCATGGCGCTGGCCGCCGGCGCGTCCAACGTCATGGTCGGCTCCTGGTTCGCCGGTACGTACGAGTCGCCGGGCGACCTCCAGCAGGACGCCGACGGCCGGGCCTACAAGGAGTCCTTCGGCATGGCCTCCGCCCGCGCGGTCAAGAACCGCACGAGCGAGGAGTCGGCCTACGACCGGGCCCGCAAGGCGCTGTTCGAGGAGGGCATCTCCACCTCGCGGATGTACCTCGACCCGCAGCGTCCGGGTGTCGAGGACCTGATCGACTCGATCATCGCCGGTGTCCGTTCGTCCTGCACCTACGCCGGCGCGAACAACCTGGCGGAGTTCGCCGAGCGGGCCGTCGTCGGCGTCCAGTCGGCCGCCGGATACGCGGAGGGCAAGCCGCTGCACGCCAGCTGGAGCTGACCGCGCCGGCGCCGGCACCGTAGCCGGCACAGGCGAAACGTATCGGCAGTCGCACGCCTCGAACCGTGGGCCCCGGGAGCACGTCTCCCGGGGCCCACGGCCGTATCCGGGCGCGGTTCGGGCCCGGTTTGGACCCGGTTCGGGCCGGGGTGCGGGCCCTTGGCCGCCGAGCCCCCCGACGCACTGATTCATGCAAAGCCGCGCAATGTTTCGCCGCCTGAGTGGTGCGCGCGCAATGATCGACCGGCCCGTTGCAAGAACCCTGCGTTACACCCGCGAAGTGCGAGGGCTTAGGCTCATCCCTCGTACCAAGAGTGACGAAAGACCGTCTGCTCGGCGGTCCCCCATGTCCTCATGGGCTTCTCCGGCATGCCCGGACACCGCCGCGGGTCTTCCGCCTCGTCGACAGGCAGTGAAGAAGGAGCCCTCGCAGTGCTCGACCCCGGCGCGGTCCCATCGGCCGCGGACACCGAAGCCCCGCCCGCCCGCATCCCCTCGTGGCTGGCCGTTCTCATCCGGCGCAAGCCGGTGGAACGCCTGGTCATGGAGGGTGGCCAGGGTGAGGGCGGCACACTGCGCCGCTCGCTCTCGATGTGGCAGCTGACCATGATCAGCATCGGTGCCACGCTCGGCACCGGCATCTTCGTCGTGCTCGGCGAGGCCGTCCCGAAGGCCGGTCCCGCGGTCACCCTCGCCTTCGTCCTCGCCGGACTCACCGCGCTCTTCTCGGCCCTGTCGTACGCCGAACTCGCCGGTACGATCCCCGTCGCCGGCTCCTCCTACTCGTACGCGTACGCAACGCTGGGCGAATTCATCGCCTGGATCTGCGGCTGGTGCCTGCTCCTGGAGTACGGCGTGTCCGTCGCCGCCGTGGCCGTCGGCTGGGGCGACTACCTGAACGAACTGCTCGACGGCACCCTTGGCGTCACCCTCCCGGCCGCGCTCTCCGCGCCGCCCGGCGAAGGCGGCGTGTTCAACCTGCCCGCCCTGATCGTCGTCGTCCTCGCCATGCTCTTCCTGCTCGGCGGCGCCCGGGAGTCCGCCCGGGCCAACACGATCATGGTCTTCGTGAAGTTCGCCTCCCTGGCGCTCTTCTGCACGGTCGGCTTCCTCGGCTTCAAGTCCGGCAACTTCTCCGACTTCATGCCGCTCGGCCGGGAGAGCGTCGGCATCGCCGGTGCCGTCCTGTTCTTCTCGTACATCGGCTTCGACGCCGCCTCCACGGCGGGCGAGGAGGCCAGGAACCCTCAGCGCGACCTGCCCCGGGCGATCATGCTGTCGCTGGTGATCGTCACCACGCTGTACGTGCTGGTGTCGGTCGTCGCCATCGGCGCCTGGGACTGGCGGAAGTTCGAGGGCTCGGAGGCGTCCCTCGCCGCGATCATGCACGACGTGACCGGTACGAGCGTCTGGGGCACCGTGCTCGCCGCGGGCGCGGTCGTCTCCATCGCCAGCGTCGTCCTCACCGTGCTCTACGGCCAGACCCGCATCCTCTTCGCGATGTCCCGCGACGGCCTCATGCCGAAGGTCTTCGCCCGGGTCCACCCGAAGACCAAGACCCCGCGGGTCAACACCCTGATCGTCTCGCTCGTCTGCGGCGCCCTCGCCGCCGCCGTCCCGCTCGGCGAACTGGTCAACGCCACCAGCATCGGCACGCTCTTCGCGTTCTGCCTGGTCAACATCGCCGTCGTGGTGCTCCGCTACACCCGCAAGGACATGCCCCGCACGTTCAAGGTCCCGCTCGGACCGGTCTTCCCGGTCCTCGGCTTCATCGCCTGCGCGTACAGCATGTGGAATCTCGACCTGGTCACCTGGAAGTGGTTCGGCGGCTGGATGGCCTTCGGTCTCGTGGTCTACTTCCTGTACGGCATCCGCCGCTCGAAACTGGCCACGGCAGAGAAATGATCCACCCGTAGTGCGACTCAACGACCTCGACGAACGCATCGTCCACGCCCTCGCGGAAGACGCCCGCCGCAGCTACGCCGACATCGGCTCGCTCGTCGGACTGTCGGCGCCCGCCGTCAAACGGCGGGTGGACCGGCTCCGGGCCGAGGGTGCCATCACCGGCTTCACCGTACGGGTGGACCCGGCGGCGCTCGGCTGGGAGACCGAGGGGTACGTCGAGATCTTCTGTCGTCACAACACCTCGCCGGAGGACATCCGGCGAGGTCTGGAGCGTTACCCCGAGGTGGCCTCGGCGTCGACGGTCACCGGTGACGCCGACGCGCTCGTCCAGGTCTTCGCCTCCGACATGCGCCACTTCGAGCGGGTCCTGGAGCGCATCGCGGGCGAGCCCTTCGTGGAGCGCACCAAGTCCGTCCTGGTCCTGTCGCCGCTGCTGCGGCGCTTCTCCTCGGGCTCGCCCTCGTAATCCTCTGGTGCGGTCATGCGGCCCCCACCGGGGTTTTCGGCGAGCCGAGGCGAGAGTGAGGCGGTGCGGGCCGTGGTTCCCGCACCGCCGTCCTCGCCCGCCCACCCCCGTGGGGCGGTCTGAAGGGCCTGTCCGGCGGATCCGGGCCGGGGCCGGGGGGCGGTGATCCGGCCACTGGATCCGCTGGACAGAGCTACGTACCCGGGTGCTCCGGTATCCGGAAGAGCGCCCGGAAGCCACCGGTGCCGCCGGTGGCGGCGGCTGTCCTTGTACGGCAGTTCGAAGACACAGTCTCGCGGTCCTTTCGAGGAGACCGTCCGACCTCTCGCCCGGACATCCCCTACTCTTCCGCGCCGCGCCCTGTCCGGGCATCGCGCCACGGGACGGTTCCGTCTCCCCCGTACGGCGGGGGAGAGGCTCCTGCCAGGGATGGAGCAGGCCGGTCCGGGTGCGCGCAACGAATCACCGGTACGGCTGAAGATCACGCAACGGTTCGACGGTCGGTCCGCAACAGTCGTGCCTTGTCGGGGTCGGAGGCGGAAACGTACCGTTCTAGCCAACCTCCCCGTGACCTCGCGTTTCCGCGAGCGAGCGGCCCTGTCCACGACCCTGCGAGGACCGCCCATGCCCGCGCTGCGCACGGCCCTGCTCCAGAGTTCCGGCGAGCCCGGCGACGTGGCCGCCAACCTGGAGATCCTCGACGAGGCCGCGGCCCGCGCGGCGCGGGCCGGCGCCGGGCTGCTGCTCGCCCCCGAGCTCTTCCTCACCGGCTACGCGATCGGTGACGCCGTCACCCGGCTGGCGGAAACCGCCGACGGCCCGTCCGCCCGCGCGGCCGCCGCGATCGCCGCCCGCCACGGTCTGGCCGTCGGCTACGGCTACCCCGAGCGCGACCCCGAGCGGCCCGGCGTCCTCTACAACGCCGCGTGGCTCTTCGGCCCCGACGGGGCCCCGCTCGCCCACTATCGCAAGACCCATCTCTTCGGCGACGGCGAGCGGGAGTGGTTCACCCCGGGCGACGCGAGCGTCGTCCAGGCCCGGCTCGACGGCCTGACGATCGGTCTGATGATCTGCTACGACGTGGAGTTCCCGGAGAACGTCCGGGCGCACGCGCTGGCCGGCACCGACCTCCTGCTGGTGCCGACCGCCCTCATGCACCCGGCCGAGATCGTGCCGGAATCGGTCGTCCCCGTGCGGGCCTTCGAGAACCAGCTCTACCTGGCGTACGCCAACCGCACCGGCCCCGAGGGCGACTTCGAGTTCGTCGGCCTGTCCACGCTCGCCGGGCCGGACGGCACGGCCCGGGCGCGCGCCGGACGGGGCGAGGACCTGGTGTTCGGCGACGTCGACCCGGAGTTCCTGGCGGTCTCCCGCGCGGAGAACCCCTACCTGCGCGACCGCCGCCCCGGCCTGTACGGCGCCCTCGCCGAAGACTGAGCCGGGGGCCCGCTCCTCGTCCCCGGCCGCGCCTGCCCCGGCCATCGGTCGTCCCGCCCCGGCCATCGGCCCGGTCCCGGGCCTCCCGGTCCCGCTCCTCGTCCGCACGCCTCCGGTCCGCGCCGGGCCGCGCGCCGCTTCCCCGTACCCGCTCCACCTGCCTCACCCGTATCCGTGCAAGGAGTCCGTACCCCATGACGTCCACGGTGCCCACCGCCGTCCAGCACACCGACGGCCAGCCGCCGATCACCATGTTCGGTCCGGACTTCCCGTACGCCTACGACGACTTCCTGGCCCATCCGGCCGGTCTGGGGCAGATCCCGGCGACCGAGTTCGGCGCCGAGGTGGCCGTGATCGGCGGCGGGCTGTCCGGGATCATCGCCGCCTACGAGCTGATGAAGATGGGTCTGAAGCCCGTCGTGTACGAGGCCGACCGGATCGGCGGCCGGCTGCGCACCGTCGGCTTCGAGGGCCCGGAGACCGAGGGCCTGACCGCCGAGATGGGCGCGATGCGCTTCCCGCCCTCCTCCACCGCGCTCCAGCACTACATCGACCTGGCCGGCCTCGCGACCAGGCCCTTCCCGAACCCGCTGGCCGAGTCCACCCCGTCGACCGTCGTCGACCTCAAGGGCGAGTCGCACTACGCCGAGACCATCGACGACCTGCCGCAGGTCTACCGGGACGTCGCCCGGGCCTGGAGCGACTGCCTGGAGGAGGGCGCCGACTTCTCCGACATGAACCGCGCCCTGCGGACGCGCGACGTGCCGCGCATCCGCGAGATCTGGTCCCGGCTCGTCGAGAAGCTCGACAACCAGACGTTCTACGGCTTCCTCTGCGAGTCCGAGGCGTTCAAGTCCTTCCGGCACCGTGAGATCTTCGGCCAGGTCGGCTTCGGCACCGGCGGCTGGGACACCGACTTCCCCAACTCCATCCTGGAGATCCTGCGGGTCGTCTACACCGAGGCGGACGACCACCACCGCGGCATCGTCGGCGGCTCGCAGCAGCTGCCGCTGCGGCTGTGGGAGCGCGAGCCGGCGAAGATCGTCCACTGGGCGCCGGGCACCTCGCTGCGGTCGCTGCACGAGGACGGCGAGCCGCGGCCGGCCGTCACCCGGCTGACCCGCGCCGCCGGAAACCGGATCACCGTCACCGACACGTCCGGCGACATCCGTACGTACCGGGCGGCCGTCTTCACCGCCCAGTCCTGGATGCTGTTGTCCAAGATCGCCTGTGACGACTCGCTCTTCCCGATCGACCACTGGACGGCGATCGAGCGCACCCACTACATGGAGAGCTCCAAGCTCTTCGTCCCCGTCGACCGGCCGTTCTGGCTGGACAAGGACGCGAAGACCGGGCGGGACGTCATGTCGATGACCCTCACCGACCGGATGACCCGGGGGACGTATCTGCTGGACGACGGACCGGACAAGCCGGCCGTCATCTGCCTGTCGTACACCTGGTGCGACGACAGCCTCAAGTGGCTTCCGCTGTCCGCCGCCGAGCGGATGGAGGTCATGCTGAAGTCGCTCGGCGAGATCTACCCCGACGTCGACATCCGGTCGCACGTCATCGGCAACCCGGTCACGGTCTCCTGGGAGAACGAGCCCTACTTCATGGGCGCCTTCAAGGCCAACCTGCCGGGGCACTACCGCTACCAGCGGCGGCTGTTCACGCACTTCATGCAGGACCGGCTGCCCGAGGACAAGCGGGGCATCTTCCTGGCAGGCGACGACATCTCGTGGACGGCCGGCTGGGCCGAGGGCGCGGTGCAGACGGCGCTCAACGCGGTGTGGGGCGTGATGCGTCACTTCGGCGGGGCGACCGATCCGTCCAACCCGGGACCGGGCGACGTCTACGACGAGATCGCCCCGGTCGAGCTGCCGGAGGACTGAGCCCGCGGCCCCCCGGCCCCCTGCCGCACGGCTTCCGGCCGCACGGTGTCCGGTCCCCGGGCCCGGGATCCGGAAACCGTGCGGCCGAGGGCTCCCGGAAGCCGGAAGCCGGAAGCCGGAAGTCGAAAGCCGCGGGCTCAGGGCCGCCGGGCGAGGGGCGTGAGCATCATCCGCCCCACCAGGCCCACCGAGCGGTCGAGGCGCTCGGCGAACTCCTCGGCCAGCGCGGGCAGCCGCCGCAGCTGCCACAGCGTGCGCGCGGCGATCCAGGCCCCTTCGCGGGCCCGCTCCAGACTCCAGCAGCCCAGCAGATGGGTGAGCGGGTCGGCGACCTCCAGCAGGTCCGGGCCCGGCATCAGTTCCTCCCGGACGCGTTCCTCCATGAGGACGAGGACGTCGCCGACCCGGTCGAACTCGTCCTCCAGGTCCGCGGGCGTGCAGTCCAGGGCCCGGCTGGTGTCGACCACGGCGAGCGCCAGATCGTGTCCGATGTGCGCGTTGATCCCGGCCAGTGCGAACTGGAGCGGCAGCACCCCGGGATGGCGCCGCTGGTCGAACAGCGGCCGCCAGCAGGCGGGCGGCGCGCCGCCCGCCTGGACGGCGTCGACGGCCGCGAGATAGCGCTCGGCGAACCGTACGTCGAGCGTGGCGGCGGCCTCCGGGTCCGCGAAGGTACCGGCCTCGATGGCCCGGCCGATCTCCTCGGTGACGGTCAGATAGACCCGGTTGAACACGGCGACCCCGTCGGCCGGGTTCCAGGTGCCGCGCAGCGCCCGCATCCGCTCCACCACGGGGTCGACCGACCGGAACGGCCCGATCGGCCCGCTGCTCCACTCCTCGGGCGGCTCGTCCGGCACTCCCTCCGCCCGTTCCGCTCGTTCCGCCCGTTCGCCGGGCCGCCGGGTGAGCCGTTCGGTGGATTGCGCCGCGGTCCGCTGGGTCTGTGCCATGGGGGCAGATAAACAGCAGCCGGGCCCGGGAGGGAACTCCACAGGCCCGGCTTCGCCGGATCGGACGAAAATCGTCAGCTCTTCGAGGTGTCCTCGGAACCGCTCTCGTACGAGCTGGTACCGGAGTCGAGCAGCGGCTCCTGCTGCTTCATGTGGGCCGGGGCGAAGGCGCGCAGCACGTGGTAGCCGGTGATGACGACCAGGGTGCCGAGCGCGATGCCGCCCAGTTCGAAGGTGTCGGTGAAGGTCAGCTTCACGCCGCCGACGCCGATGATGATGCCGGCCGCGGTGGGCACCAGGTTGAGCGGGTTGCGCAGGTCGACCTTGGCGTTGATCCAGATCTGGGCGCCGAGCAGGCCGATCATGCCGTACAGGATCACGGTGATGCCGCCGAGCACACCCCCGGGGATGGCGGCGACGACCGCGCCGAACTTCGGGCACAGACCGAACAGCAGCGCGAAGCCGGCGGCGGCCCAGTAGGCGGCGGTGGAGTAGACCCGGGTGGCGGCCATGACGCCGATGTTCTCGGAGTACGTGGTGTTCGGCGGGCCGCCCACGGCGGTGGACAGCATGGAGCCGACGCCGTCGGCGGCGATCGCGGTGCCGAGCTTGTCGTCCAGCGGGTTGCCGGTCATCTCGCCGACGGCCTTGACGTGTCCGGCGTTCTCCGCGATGAGCGCGATGACGACGGGCAGCGCGACCAGGATCGCGGACCACTCGAAGCTGGGGCCGTGCAGGGAGGGCAGACCGAACCAGTCGGCCTTGGAGACAGCGGACAGGTCGAGGCGCCAGTGGTCGGCGACCTCACCGCCCCCGGTCGCCGAGTGGATCTGGCCGAAGACCAGGTCGGAGATCCAGGAGAGGCCGTAGCCGAAGACCAGGCCGAGGAAGATCGCGATACGCGACCAGAAACCGCGCAGACAGACCACCGCGAGGCCGGTGAACAGCATGGTGAACAGGGCCGTCCACTGGTCCTGCGGCCAGTAGACGGACGCGGTGACCGGCGCCAGGTTGAAGCCGATCAGCATGACGACGGCGCCGGTGACGACCGGCGGCATGGCCGCGTGGATGATCCGCGCGCCGAACTTCTTCACCGCGAGACCCGCGAGGAACAGCGCCGCGCCGACCACGAACACCGCGCCGGTCACGGTGGCGCTGCTGCCGCCGGAGGCCCGGATCGCCGCGGCGACACCCACGAAGGAGAGCGAGCAGCCCAGGTAGGAGGGGACGGTGCCGCGGGTCGCGAGCAGGAAGATCACGGTGGAGACACCGGACATCATGATCGCGAGGTTCGGGTCCAGACCCATGAGGACCGGGGCGACGAACGACGCGCCGAACATCGCGACCACGTGCTGGGCGCCGAGTCCGATCGTCCGCGGCCAGGTCAGCCGTTCGTCCGGCCGGACGACGGCCCCGGGAGCCGGCGTCCTCCCGTCGCCGTGCAGGGTCCAGCGCACGCCGAGCCTCATGTGGTCGCTCCAGTTCTCAGGGTCCGGTGACTCCCGGCCCCGTCGTGTCGGGACCGAAAAAGATCAGCCATATGGTAATGCCGCGCGAGACGACCGACCGACCGGTGCGTACGGTGGTCGGCCGCCTTGTGCCCGGAGCCTGTCAGCCAACCTCCTCTGATGCCCGTGACCGCGCCGCGCCGACCGCCTCGCGGGTGCGCGTCCGGAGCACCCCGGCAGCTGGTACCAGACCGAACGCGAGCAGCGTGACCAGCGAGAACGAGACGACGAGGCTGGTCGCGTCGGCGATCTGGCCGATCGCGGAGGGGGCGAGGAGACCCGAGGCGTATGTGAGGGTGGCGACACCCGCGATGGCCTGGCTGGGATTCGGCCCGCTGCGTCCGGCGGCGGCGAAGGCGAGCGGGACCACCACCGCGACACCGAGCCCGACCAGTCCGAATCCGGCCATCGCGAGGACGGCGTGCGGGGCGGTCACCACGAGCACCCCGCCGAGGCCCGCGACGAGGCCCCCGGCCCGTACGGTGCGCACCGCGCCGAACCGGTCCACCACCCGGTCGCCGGCGAACCGCGCGACGGCCATGGTGAGGGCGAAGGCGGTGGTGGACGCGGCGGCCAGGCCGGCCGAGGTACCCAGCTCGCCCTTCAGATAGACCGCCGACCAGTCCATGCTCGCCCCCTCCGCGAACACCGCGCAGAACCCGACGGCGCCGATGATCAGGGCGGACTTCGGCGGCAGCGCGAAGCGCGGCGGGGCCTCCTCGTCGGTGCCGCCGTGCGGGTCGAGCACCCCCTGGCAGCAGACCAGGCCGAGCGCGGTGAGGATCAGGGCGGCCATCAGATGGTGCAGCCGGGCGTCCGTGCCGAGGTGGGCGGCGACGGTGCCGGCGGCCGAGCCGATCAGCGCGCCCGCGCTCCACATGCCGTGCAGACCGGACATGATCGAGCGGCCGAGCCGGGTCTCGGTCTCCACGCCGAGCGCGTTCATGCTGACGTCGGACATGCCGGCGGTGGCACCGAAGACGAGGAGCGCGGCGCCCAGGGTGTAGACGTTCGGCGCGAGCGAGGGCAGTGCCAGGGCGAGGGTCCACAGGGCGAGGAGCCCGCGCAGGGCCGTCCTGGCGCCGATCCGGTGATTGATCGCGCCCGCGAGCGGCATCGCGAGCGAGGCGCCGATCGCCGGGAAGGCCAGCGCGAGCCCGAGCTGTCCGGCGCTGACGCCCGCGTGTTCCTGGATCCACGGGATCCGGGTCGCGAAGCTTCCGGTGACCGCGCCGTGGACGCAGAAGACGGCGGCGATGGCGTACCTCGCCCGCCGCAGCCCTGGTGTGGTGCCGGTCCTGTCCATCGTTCCCTCCCTGGATACCCCTGGACGCGCGGGTGCGCAGTGCGGGGCGCGGCTGCGCGCCCGGCTCGTGCCGCGGTCGCGGTCGCGGTAGCGATGGCGGTGGCGGTCGAGCCGTGCTGTGTCGTGGTGTGCGGAAGTGGTGCCGTGCGGGGAGCCGTGCCGAGCCGTGTCGTGTCGAGCCGGGTCGAGCGGAGCCGGGTCCGCGCCGCGTCCGCGTCGACGCTGCGCCGCGTAAACTATCAGGAACCCTGCCTGATAAATAGAAGCGCGGGAGCGCCGATGGGGTACGGGCATCTGAGAGGATCACCGCATGGCCGCATCCCCGAGCACCGCCCGGGCCCTCAACGACCGGCTCGCCCTGCGTCTGCTCCAGGACGCCGGCCCGTTGACGGCGACCCAGCTGAAGACGCTCACCGGGCTCTCCCGCCCCACCGTCGCCGACCTCGTGGACCGGCTCCAGACCGGCGGTCTCGTGCATGTCGTCGGCGAGGCCGGGGTCCGGCGGCGCGGCCCCAACGCCCGGCTGTACGGGATCGTGGCCGACCGCGCGCATCTCGCCGCGCTGGACGTGCGCACCCGTTCCGTCTCCGTCGTCGTCGCCGACCTCCTGGGCACCACCCTGGCCGAGGCCACCCTGCTCATCGACGGCGACGCCCCCGGACCCGCCGCCGAGCGGGCCGTGGAGCTCCTCGAACGCACCGCCCGCGCGGCCGGTGCCGCCCGGCTGCACAGCGTCGCCGTCGGCGCGCCCGGTCTGATCGACCCGGCCACCCGCCAGCTGCGGGACACCGCGAAACTCCCCGAGTGGCACCGGCTCCTGGTCGCCGCGCTCCAGCAGCGCCTGCCCGCCACCGTTGTCGTGGAGAACGAGGTCAACCTGGCCGCCGTCGCCGAACTCCGCGAAGGCGCCGCCCGCGACGGCGACGACAGCGGCGATGACAGGGGGGCGGGCGGCGCCCGGGGCGGGCGATACGAGGGCCCGGGCCGCGACACCTTCGTCCTGCTCTGGCTCGGTCAGGGCATCGGCGCCGCCGTCGTCCTCGACGGACGGCTGCGCCGCGGGGCCTCCGGCGGCGCGGGCGAGATCGGCTTCCTGCCCGTGCCGGGCACCTCCGGGCTGCCCTCGGCACACGGCTGCGACGGCGGCTTCGACGAGCTGGCCTGCGCCGCCTCCATCGACGCCCTGGCCCGTACCCACGGCCTCGACCCCGCCACGGCCCTGGAGTCCGGCCACCCGGCCTTCCTCGACGAGCTCGCCGGCCGGCTCGCCCTCGGCGTGGCCTCGGTCGCCGCCGTCCTCGACCCCGGCCGCGTGATCCTCGCCGGGGAGACCGGCCACCGCGGCGGCCCGGACCTCGCCGCCCGCGTCGAGGCCCGCCTCGCCACGCTTTCCCCGATGCGCACCGAGGTCCGCGCCACCACCCTCGGCGACACCGCGATCCTGCGCGGCGCCCTGCTCACCGCGCGCGACGCGGCCCAGGAAGCGCTCTTCCCGTAGGACCGAAGGGCCGTATGTCCGTAGGCTTCCAGTCCTCGATGTTCCACCAGGGGCCGGAGCCGAGGCCGTGGTCGTGCGGCTCGATCTGGGTGGTCAGAC
>NZ_JBEYZX010000070.1:0-21417 GCF_040646255.1 Streptomyces sp. NPDC046203
GCCGCCGTCGCCGTGCCCGTCCCCGCGCCCGGTGGCGCCGGCGGCGGGTCCCGGTCCCATCCCGAGGGAGCCGGCGGAGCCGGTGGCGCGCCGCGCCGTGAGGGCGAGCGGCTGCGCTTCGTGGGCGCCGCGACGCGGCGGATCGCCCGCGGACTCGATCTCGACGAGATCGTGCTCGGCCTGTGCCGGGCGACGGTCCCGACCTTCTCCGACGCGATCCTCGTCTACCTGCGCGATCCGCTGCCGGTGGGCGACGAGCGCCCGGCCGAGCCGTTCGTGCTGCGGCTGCGGCGCACGGACCGGCTGCGCTTAACTGATCTGGAAGGCGAGGAGCTGGTCCTGGTCCCGGACCCGGATCCGACGCCCGCGGCGGAGCTGTGCGAGGTCCGCTCCGGCGGCGCGCTCGCCGAGGTGCTGCGCGGGGTACGGCCGGTGCCCGGCGACTCGGCGGCGGCGCGGACCGCGCTGCCGGAGCTGCTCGGCCCGGACCATCCGCTGCCGAACGGCCAGCGGGCCATCCTCGCGCCGCTGCGCGGACGGCGCCGGGTGATCGGCGCGGCCGTGTTCCTGCGGCGTCCGGAGCGGGCCGGTTTCGAGCCGAACGACCTGCTGGTCGCGGCCCAGCTGGCGACGCACACCGCGCTCGGCATCGACAAGGCGGTGCTGTACGGGCGGGAGGCGTACATCGCGGACGAGCTGCAGCGCACCATGCTGCCGGACTCGCTGCCGCAGCCGACCGGTGTACGGCTGGCCTCGCGCTACCTTCCGGCGGCCGAGACGGCGCGGGTGGGCGGCGACTGGTACGACGCGATCCCGCTGCCGGGCAGCCGGGTGGCGCTGGTCGTGGGCGATGTCATGGGCCACTCCATGACATCGGCGGCGATCATGGGCCAGCTGCGGACCACGGCGCAGACGCTCGCCGGGCTCGACCTGCCGCCGCAGGAGGTGCTGCACCACCTGGACGAGCAGGCGCAACGGCTCGGCGAGAACCGCATGGCGACCTGTATGTACGCGGTGTACGACCCGGTCTCGCACCGGATCACCATCGCCAACGCGGGGCATCCGCCGCCCATACTGCTGCACCTGGGCGGCCAGGCGGAGGTGCTTCAGGTGCCCTCGGGCGCACCGATCGGCGTGGGCGGGGTGGACTTCGAGGCGGTGGAGCTGGACGCGCCGGCCGGGGCCACGCTGCTGCTGTACACGGACGGTCTGGTGGAGTCGCGCCTGAGGGACGTGTCGAGCGGCATCGAGCTGCTGCGGGAGCGCCTCGCGGCGACGGCGCAGCTCACCGGGCCGGACCACGCGCCTCCGCTGGAGGCGCTGTGCGACGACGTGCTCGACATGCTGGGTCCGGGCGACCGGGACGACGACATCGCGCTGCTCGCGGCCCGCTTCGACGGGATCGCGCCGAACGATGTCGCGTACTGGTACCTGGAGCCGGAGGACTCGGCACCGGGCCGGGCCCGGCGGCACGCCCGCCGGGCGCTGACCCGCTGGGGCCTGGAGGATCTGACCGACTCGGTGGAGCTGCTGGTCAGCGAGGTCGTCACCAACGCGGTGCGGTACGCGGAACGGCCGGTGACCCTGCGGCTGCTGCGGACGGACGTGCTGCGCTGCGAGGTCGGCGACGACTCGCCGCAGCTGCCCCGGCAGCGGCGGGCGCGGGACACCGACGAGGGCGGCCGTGGGCTGTTCCTGGTGAACCGGCTGGCCCGGCGGTGGGGTGCGACGCGGCTGTCGGGCGGCAAGGTGGTGTGGTTCGAGCTGGCCACGCACTGACGCGGGCCGCTCTGCCCGCTGGGTGACAGCCGGTCTGCCGGGTGACGGCCGGTGCGGGAGGCGTGCGGGACGTACGGGCCGGGCCGGCCGTACGCCTCCCGCCGCCGCACCGCGCGTACCCCCTGCACCTCCCGTACCTCCGTACCTCCGTACGAGTGAAACGCACGCCCGGGACGCACGCATGACAAAGGCGGCGGCCGGACCCTGTCGAGGGTCCGGCCGCCGCCTTTCTGTCCTTCAGCGGGCAGGCACCGCCGGGACCTGCCCGTACGCGGTGCCCGGCGCTACTGCCCGGCCGCCCCGGGATTCCCGGGGTTGCCCGGATCGGGGTTGCCGGGGTTGGGGGGATTGCCGCCGTTGCCGTCCCCGGGCGGCTGGGTGGCTGGCGCCGTCGGCTCGGGCGGCGTCGTCTGCTCCGGCGGGGCGGTGATGGTCGGCCCAGTCGGTACCTGCGGGGTGGCGGGCGTCATGGCGGGCGGCGTGGTCGGCTCGGTGGGCTCGTCGCTGGGCGAGGTCGTCGGGTCCTGGGCCTCGCCGGTCGCGGTCGGCGACGGCTCGCCGCCGCCGGAGCCGGCCACGGTCTCCAGGTCGAAGCGGGCGCTGGAGCCGCCGCCGAGCGCCTTGGTGGTGTACGCGCCCCAGATCTGGGCGGGCAGCTTGCCGCCGTTGGCTCGGCCCGGGTTGATCGCGTCGGTGAGGGTGAGCTGGCTGCCGCCGTCCGGGGACTCGCCGAACAGGCCGACCGCGGTGACGAGTTCGGGGGTGTAGCCGACGAACCAGGCCGAGCGGTTGTTCTCGGAGGTACCGGTCTTGCCGACGGCCTGGTACGGGCCCGCGGCACGGAAGCCGGAGCCGCTCTGGACGACGCCCATCATGGCCTGGGTGGTGGTGTCGGCGGCCTCGCGGCTGATGACCGACTCACCGATCGGGTCGGGGCGGTTGACCGTACGGTCCTTGTGCTCGGCGGACTTCACCAGGCTCGGGGTGACCTTGACGCCGTGGTGGGCGAGGGTCGCGTAGGCGCCGGCCATGTCGAGGGTCGAGGCGTTCATGACGCCGAGCGACTGCGACGGGGTGGGGACGAAGTCGACGCCGTCCTTCACACCGAGGGCGAGGCCGGTCTTCTTGGACTTGTCCGCGCCGACGTCGACGATCATCTGGGCGTAGACCGCGTTGATCGAGCTGTTGGTGGCCTTCTGGACGGTGACCGCGCCGTAACTGACCTGGTCCTCGTTCTCCGGGGCGAACGGGATGGCGCTGCCGACGACGGGGCGCTTGTTGGCGCCGTCGTAGATCGTGTTCAGACCGATCCTGCGGCCGTCCTGGGTCTCGGCCTTGTTGTCGATGGCGGAGGCGAGCACGATCGGCTTGTACGTCGAGGCGGGCTGGTAGTCGCGCCGGGTGGCGTTGTTCGTCCAGTGCTCGGTGGCGCCGATGCCGCCGTACATCGCGACGACCGCGCCGGTCTTCGGGTCCACGGAGGTGGCACCGGCCTGGACGCTGGCGGCCCGCTTGCTGTTCTTGCGGTCGAGCTGCGACTCCAGCTCCTTGTCGACGGCGTCGACCAGGGCCTTCTGCTTCTTCTCGTCGACGTTGAGGGTGATCGTCCAGCCGCCGGCCTTCAGGTCCTCCTCGCTGACGCCCTGGCGCATGAGCTCCTGGTTGGCGGCCTCGACGATGTAGCCGCTCTGGCCGCTCAGGCCCTTGGGGGCCTTGGGCTTCTGCGGGACGGGGAACTTCAGGCCGGCCCGGGTGGTGGCGTCCAGCCAGCCCTCGCCGACCATGTTGTCGAGGACGTAGTTCCAGCGGTACTCGACGGCCTTGCGGCCCTTCTCGGAGGCGGCGTGCCAGTCGTACTGGCTGGGGGCCTGGAGGACGGCGGCGAGGTAGGCGCCCTGGGCGACGTTCAGCTTCTCGGCGTCGACGCCGTAGTACGCCTGCGCGGCGGCCTGGACGCCGTAGGCGCTGCGGCCGTAGTAGCTGGTGTTGATGTAGCCGGCCAGGATGTCGTTCTTCTCCATCCGCTGGTCGACCTTGATCGCTATGACCATTTCCTTGAGCTTGCGCGTGGCCGTCTGGTCCTGGCTCAAGTAGTAGTTCTTCACGTACTGCTGGGTGATCGTCGAGCCACCCTGCTTGCCCTTGCCGCTGACGGTGTTCCAGGCGGCGCGGGCGGTGCCCATGATGTCGACGCCGTTGTCCTCGTAGAAGGTCTTGTTCTCGGCGGCGACGAAGGTCCGCTGGACCGGGAGGGGCACCTTGTCGAGGCCCACGATCTCCCGGTTGATCTTGCCCGTACGGGCAAGGACCTTGCCGTTGGAGTACTTGTAGACGTTGCTCTGGAGGGTCGCGTCCGCGTTCGCGCTCGGAACCGGGACCATCAGGTAGAGCGCGTAGAACGCGCCCATGACAAGCAGGCAGGTCACGAGGAAGGTGCCCAGGAGCTTCTTCCAGGTGAACAGGCGGCGTATGCGGCTCTTGCCGCCTGTGCTCGTGCTCGTACGGCCCATGTCCTCGTTCGCTCCGCTCGTCGTCGAATCAGCTCAGAAAGCTAACACCGCCCAATACGACAAAGGGCGATCGATCCGGCTTTTCCGGGCGTGAGAATCAGCACCCACCCCCGACGGAACCGACGCTCCAGAGGCCCGGATGGTTGTGTGCTCCTGCCCACAAAGCTGTTTTGGTCGGCATAGAAGGGGAGCAGAGGGGAATCCTCCTCCGTTCGGAGGAATGATTCCGGCCACCTATGCATCGCGTGTATACACCGCCTGTACAGTGGCGCCCATGTCCATCGGTCACACCCTTCTCGGGCTCCTGGAGTCCGGCCCCTGCCACGGCTACGACCTCAAGCGCGCCTTCGACGAGCGCTTCGGCCACGACCGTCCCCTGCACTACGGGCAGGTCTACTCGACCATGTCCCGGCTGCTGCGGAACGGTCTCGTCGAGGTCGACGGCGTCGAGTCCGGCGGCGGCCCCGAACGCAAGCGGTACGCCATCACCGAGGCGGGCGTCACGGATGTCGCGCGGTGGCTCGCGACCCCGGAGAAGCCCGAGCCGTACCTCCAGTCCACGCTCTACACCAAGGTCGTCCTCGCCCTCCTGACCGGCCGGGGGGCCGCGGAGATCCTCGATACGCAGCGGGCCGAGCATCTGCGCCTGATGCGTGAGCTGACCCGCCGCAAGAAGGAAGGCGATCTCGCCGACCAGCTGATCTGCGACCACGCCCTGTTCCATCTGGAAGCCGATCTGCGCTGGCTGGAACTGACCGCCGCCCGGTTGGACCGGCTCGCCGAGGAGATCCGCCGATGACCGACGTCCCGACGCCCGACGCTCCGGTGACCGATATCCCGGTGACCGATGTCCCGGCGCACTCCGCTCTGCTCTCCGCCCAGGGCGTCGACAAGGCGTACGGGCCGACCCCGGCCCTCGCCGGCGTCGACTTCACCCTGCGCGCCGGGGAGGTCGTCGCCGTGATGGGCCCCTCCGGCTCCGGCAAGTCCACCCTGCTGCACTGCCTCGCCGGGATCGTCCGCCCCGACGCCGGCACCATCCGCTACGACGGGCGCGACCTGACCGCGATGACCGACGGACAGCGCAGCGCCCTGCGCCGCTCCGACTTCGGCTTCGTCTTCCAGTTCGGGCAGCTGGTGCCCGAACTGACCTGCGTCGAGAACGTCGCCCTGCCGCTGCGGCTGAACGGCGAACGCCGCAAGGACGCCGAACGGCGGGCCCGGGAGTGGCTGGCCCGGCTGGAGGTCGACGACACCGCCGGCAAGCGCCCCGGCGAGATATCCGGCGGCCAGGGCCAGCGGGTCGCCGTGGCCCGCGCGCTCGTCACCGCCCCGCGGGTGATCTTCGCCGACGAACCGACCGGCGCGCTCGACTCGCTCAACGGCGAGCGGGTCATGTCGCTGCTCACCGACGCCTCCCGGGACACCGGCGCCGCCGTCGTCCTGGTCACCCACGAGGCCCGGGTCGCCGCGTACTCCGACCGCGAGATCGTGGTCCGCGACGGCTCCGTACGGGACACGGAGTGGGCGGCATGAGCCTGCTGAGCGAGGCCGGGGAAGACCGCGCCGACGGGCACGGCGGCGACACGGCTCCCTCCGGCGGTACGGATGCCGAAACGGGTGCGGGCCCGCGTCGGGACCCGGGCGGCTCCGGTCCCCGGGCCTGGGCCCGCGATCTGGCGCTCGGCCTCCGTTTCGCCTTCACCGGCGGGCGCCGCGGCGGGCTCCGCACCGCCCTGACCGCCGTCGGCGTCGGCCTCGGCGTGGCGCTGCTGCTGGTCGCCGCGTCCCTGCCGAACATGCTGTTCCAGCGCGAGGTACGGGAATCCTCGCGGCAGCCCGATGCCGGCCACGAGGTCGCGAAGCCCGGCCCCGACACCTTTCTCTACCTCCATGCCGACACCGTCTTCCGCGGCGACACCGTCACCGGACTGCTGCTGCGCCCCGAGGGCCCGAAGGCCGCCGTGCCGCCGGGCGCGGACAAGATCCCCGCGCCCGGCACGATGCTGGCCTCCCCGGCGCTGCGCGAGCTGCTCGCCTCCCCCGAGGGCGCGCTGCTGAAGAAGCGGCTGCCGTACGAGGTCACCGGCACGCTCGGCGCGGAGGGCCTGATCGGGCCGGCCGAACTGCGCTACGTCGCGGGCACGGACATCCTCACCACCGACAAAGCCGGCAAGGTCGGCAACGCCGACGGCCGCGGCCGGGCCTACGGCTGGTCGGTGCCCGCCGAGCCGATGAACGCGCTCCTGCTGCTGCTCGTCGTCATGGCCTGCGTCGTCCTGCTCCTGCCCGTCCTCGTCTTCGTCGCGACCGCCGTCCGCTTCGGCGGCGAGCAGCGCGACCGGCGGCTCGCCGCGCTCCGCCTGGTCGGCGCGGACACCGCCATGACCCGCCGGATCGCGGCCGGCGAGGCGCTGGCGAGCGCGCTGCTCGGGCTCGTGGCGGGCGGTGTGTTCTTCGCGGTGGGCCGGCAGTTCGCCGGGGCCTTCTCGATCTGGGACGTCAACGCCTTCCCGTCGGACGTCGTCCCGGTGTCCTGGCTCGCCGTCGTCGTCATCGCCGCCGTGCCCGTCGCCGCCCTCGTCGTCAGCCTCTTCGCGCTGCGCGGGGTCTTTGTCGAGCCCCTCGGCGTCGTCCGTACGGCCACCCCCCGGCCGCGCCGGGTGCTGTGGCGGCTGCTCCTCGTCCTCGCCGGTGTCCTCGTGCTCGTACCGAGCCTCCTGGGGGTCGCGCCGGCCGGGGACACCCTGCACACCACCGGCATCTCCGTCGGCGCCTCCCTCGTCCTCGCCGGGCTCACCACGCTGCTGCCCTGGCTGGTCGAAGCCCTGGTCAAGCGGCTCTCCGGCGGCCCGGTGCCCTGGCAGCTGGCCACCCGGCGGCTCCAGCTCAGCAGCGGCACCGCGGCCCGGTCCGTCAGCGGCATCGTCGCCGCGGCGGCCGGGGCGATCGCCCTGCAGATGCTGTTCCAGGCCACCCAGAGCGACTTCATGCACCCCACGAACATGGACACCGCCCGCGCGCGGCTCCAGACCTCGGTCAGTGCCCACGACGGCGACGAGGCGCGCCGCGCCATCACCGCCCTCAGCGGCACCCGGGGCGTCACCGGGGTCGTCGGCACCATCGAGTCCAGCCTGTGGCGGCCCGGCCCGCCCGACAAGGGAATGGACTTCGGGCCGATCACCTCGGTCTTCGTCGGCGACTGCGCGTCCTTGCGGGAACTGGCCACGCTGCCGTCCTGCGCCGACGGCGACACGTTCATCGCCCTCGCCCACGGCAAGGAGGGACCGGAGGACTCCTGGGTCACCTCGACCGCCCGGCCCGGCGCGGTCGTCGCGCTGCGCGATCCGCAGACGCACCGGGGCGGAGCGATGCCGACCTGGCGGATCCCGGACGGCGCGCGCACCGTCGACTCCCGCCGCGATCCCATGGGCATGTACCAGTTCGGCGTCCTCGCCACCCCGAAGGCCGTCGACGCCGCCCGGCTCGACTCCCCCACGGCCGGTGCCATGGTGCGGATCGACCCGGCGGTGAAGGACGCGGAGGAGTACGTACGGAACGCGGTCGCCGCGCTCGACCCGACGACCACCGTCCGGGCGCTCCAGGACGTCGAACGCGACGCGCAGTTCAGCAGCGTCCGCACCGGCATCCTGGTCGGCGCCACCCTCACCATGCTGCTGGTCGCGGTCTCGCTCCTGGTCACCACCCTGGAGCAACTGCGCGAGCGGCGACGGCTGCTGTCCACCCTGGTCGCCTTCGGCACCCGGCGCGCCACCCTCGCCTGGTCGGTGCTGTGGCAGACGGCCGTACCGATCGTCCTCGGTCTCACTCTGTCCGTGGCCGGCGGGCTGGCCCTCGGCGTCGTCCTGGTGTGGATGACCGGGAAGAGCGTCGTGGACTGGTTCGGCTTCCTGCCCGTCGTCGGGGTGGGCGCGGGGCTGATCCTCCTGGTGACGCTGCTGAGCCTGCCGCTGCTGTGGCGGCTGATGCGGGCCGACGGTCTGCGGACCGAGTAGCGCGGGCGTGGGGGCGGGGTGAGGGCGGGGGCGGGGGCCGCGAGGAGTGCGGCTCGGTCCCCCGCCCCCACCAGGCCGCTCTCGTACGGGGTGAACGCGTGCCCGACCCGTACGTCAGCGGCGCGACGCCCGCGTTCACCGGACGGGTGGTTTACCTTCTCGTCCGTGTGAAGCCACTGGTGCCGGGGTGGTCATCTGCCAAGAGTGACGTGCGATGAGCACCGATCACATGAACTCCCCGGACCCGGGCCAGGCCTCGCCGCACACCGACGGCCCGCCCCCTTCGCGGCGCGCCGTGGTCACCGCGACCGGCGCCTCCGCCCTCGCCGCCGCGACCCTCGCGGTCACCGCCGCCCCGGCCGGCGCCCTCGCACCGGCCGCCACCCCCGCCCCCTCTCCCGCCGCCGCGCCCTCCGAGGCCCCGGCGCCCCCGGCGGCCCCGGCCGCCGCCGGGCCGCCCGGCACCGACCCGCACGCGTACACCACGGTCGCCCGCGCGATCACCGTCCACGACGAGCACGACCAGCCGCTCGTCCCCCGCTACCTCAAGGTCCTGCGCGACGGCCTGCCGGCCGGTCGCGGCCGGCCCACCCGGCGCGTCCTGGTCATCGGCGCCGGCCCGGCCGGGCTGCTCGCCGCCGATCTGCTGCACCGCGCGGGCCACGACGTCGTCGTCATCGAGGCCAACGGCAACCGCGTCGGCGGCCGGATCAAGACCTTCCGCAAGGGCGGTCACGAGAAGGGCCGGCAGCCCTTCGCCGACCCCCGCCAGTACGCCGAGGCCGGCGCCATGCGGCTGCCCGGGAGCCACCCGCTCCTGATGTCCCTGCTCGACACCCACAAGCTGCCGCGCCAGGAGTTCCTGCTGGTGGACGTGGACGTGAAGGACCCGTCCAAGCGCGCCAACCGCACCTGGATCCACGTCAACGGCATCCACGCGCGCCGCGCCGACTACGAGAAGAACCCCGAGCGGATCAACGCCACCTTCGGCGTGCCCGCCCGCCACCGCACCCGTACCGCCGCCGCGATCCTCGCCGACGCCCTCGAACCCGCGCACCTCCTCGTCCGGGGCAAGGAGGGCTCCGCCCTCGTCCAGGGCTGGGCCGAAGTCCTGCGCCGCTACGGCCACTTCTCGATGTACCGCTACCTCACCGAGGTCGCCGGGCTCGACACCCGCACCATCGACCTGGTCGGCACGATCCAGAACCTGACCTCCCGGCTGCATCTGTCCTTCGTGCACAGCTTCCTGTCCGCCGCGCTCATCGACCCCAAGACGACGTTCTGGGAGATCAAGGGCGGCACCGCGAAGCTCGTCGACGCGCTCTACGCGCCGGTGAAGAGCAAGGTCCACCTCGACCGGCGCGCCGTACGCATCGAGCGCCAGGGCTCCAAGGTCCGCGTCCACACGGTCTCCGAGAAGTGCCAGACCGGCGAGGGCGGTGTCACCGAGGTCTTCGAGGGCGACGAGGCGATCGTCACCGTGCCGTTCTCCGGGCTGCGCCATGTGACCTTCGACCCGCCGCTGTCGTACGGCAAGCGCCGCGCCGTCACCGAGCTGCACTACGACGCCGCCACCAAGGTGCTGCTCGAATTCTCCCAGCGCTGGTGGGAGTTCACCGAGGAGCAGTGGAAGAAGGCGCTGGACTCCATCGAGCCCGGCCTGTACGCCCGCTACCAGAACGGCCGGGTCACCGACGGGCACCACCTCGGCGCGCACGCGTCCGTCGCGAAGCTCGGCGTCCGGCTCACCGACGCGTACCGGCACTGCTTCGGCGCCTTCCGGCCCGCCACCGGACGCGACCCCGAGGCCGCGCACGTCCGCGGCGGCGGCTCGGTCAGCGACAACGCCAACCGGTTCATGTACTTCGAGCACGCCCACCCGATGGAGGGCAGCGACGGCGGCGTCCTGCTCGCCTCGTACAGCTGGGCCGACGACGCCCTGAAGTGGGACGCGTACGCCGACGACGAGCGCTATCTGCGCGCGCTCGCCGGGTTGCAGGCGGTGTTCGGCCGCCGCTGCGAGGTGTTCTTCACCGGCAAGGGACGCACCCAGTCGTGGATGCGCGACCACTACGCGTACGGCGAGGCGTCCGTCCTGCTGCCCGGGCAGCACACCGAGCTGTTCCCGGACGTCCCCACCTCCGAGGGCCCGCTGCACTTCGCGGGCGACCACACCTCGATCAAACCGGCGTGGATCGAGGGGGCGTTGGAGTCCGCGGTCCGCACGGCGCTGGCCGTGCACACGGGTTAGGCCGCGCCGGGCCCGGACCCCGGCTCGGACGGCCGCACGATCCGGACCGGGAGGCAGGTCATCGCCTCCCGGAGCGAGTCCGCCAGGACCTCGAACTCGGCCTGGCGGGCCGCGCCCGTCCGCATCGCGAGCGCGATCCGGCGCGAGGGCGCGGGGGCCGCGAAGTCCCCTGTGCACAGTGCGGTGTTACGGGCGGTCTCCACCGTCACGGCGGTCCGCGGCAGCAGGGTCACCCCGAGCCCGCCCGCGACCAGTTGCACCAGCGTCGACAGGCCGGCCGCGGTCGTGGTCACCGGAGCGCCCTCGGCCCGGCCCGCCTCCCGGCAGACGTCCAGCGCCTGATCGCGCAGACAGTGCCCCTCGTCGAGCAGCAGCAGCTTCAGGTCCCGCAACTCCTCGCGCGGGATGTCGAAGCGGCCTGCCAGCGGATGCCCGCCCGGCGCGACCAGGACGAAGTCCTCGTCGAACAAGGGGAGTTCGGTTACCCCGGGGATCCCGAGCGGCACCGCGAGCAGCAGCAGGTCGAGCCGTCCCGCCGCGAGCCCGTCGAGCAGCGAGGAGGTCTGCTCCTCGTGCACCTGGAGTTCGAGCTCCGGGTAGCGGTCGTGCACCAGCCGCAGCACGGCCGGCAGCAGATACGGCGCGACCGTGGGGATCACCCCGAGCCGCAGCACCCCGGTGAACGGCGCCCGCACCGCCTCCGCCTCCTCCATCAGCTCCCCGACCGCGCCGAGGACCGCGTGCGCGCGCGCCGCGAGCCGCTCCCCGGCGGGCGAGAGCAGCACCTTTCGCGTCGTACGCTCAAGGAGCTGGACACCCAGTGCCTCCTCCAGCGACGACACCGCGCCGGAGAGTGCGGGCTGGCTCATGCCGATGGCCGCCGCCGCATCCCGGAAGTGGAGATGCTCCGCGACCGCCGCGAATGCCTTGAGCTGGGAAAGTGTGGGCTGCTTCACACGCCGTACCGAGATCACTGATAACCGCCTTCAATCAACACGAGCCAGTCTAGCTATTTCACTGATCAATGCACCGCGTGCAATGCTGGACATCGTCCAACCCCCACGGAAGCCCCCGAACCGGGACGCTTCCTGCCCCAAGGAGTGCGCGTGCTTACTGTCGGTGACAAGTTCCCCTCGTACGACCTGACCGCCTGCGTGTCGCTGGAAGCCGGCAAGGAGTTCGCGCAGATCGACGCCAAGTCCTACGAGGGCAAGTGGCGCGTCGTCTTCTTCTGGCCGAAGGACTTCACCTTCGTCTGCCCGACCGAAATCGCCGCGTTCGGCAAGCTGAACGACGAGTTCGCCGACCGTGACGCCCAGATCCTCGGCGTTTCCGGTGACTCGGAGTTCGTCCACCACGCCTGGCGCAAGGACCACGCCGACCTGCGTGACCTGCCCTTCCCGATGCTGGCCGACTCGAAGCACGAGCTCATGCGCGACTGTGGCGTCGAGGGCGAGGACGGCTTCGCGCAGCGTGCCGTCTTCATCGTGGACCCGAACAACGAGATCCAGTTCACCATGGTGACCGCCGGTTCCGTCGGCCGTAACCCCAAGGAGGTCCTGCGGGTCCTGGACGCCCTGCAGACCGACGAGCTGTGCCCGTGCAACTGGAACAAGGGCGAGGACACCCTCGACGCCGGTTCCCTGCTGGCCGGTGAGTGAACATGGCGCTCGATGAGCTGAAGGCCGCCGTCCCGGACTTCGCCAAGGACCTGAAGCTGAACCTCGGTTCGGTCATCGGCAACAGCCCGCTGCCGCAGCAGCAGCTGTGGGGCACGGTGCTCGCCTGCGCGATCGCCTCCCGTTCGCCGAAGGTGCTGAAGGAGCTGGAGCCCGAGGCCCAGGCCAACCTGAAGCCCGAGGCGTACCAGGCCGCCAAGTCGGCCGCCGCGATCATGGCGATGAACAACGTCTTCTACCGGACCCGGCATCTGCTGTCGGACCCGGAGTACGGGACGATGCGCGCCGGTCTGCGGATGAACGTCATCGGCAACCCGGGCGTCGAGAAGGTCGACTTCGAGCTGTGGTCGCTGGCCGTGTCCGCGATCAACGGCTGCGGTCAGTGCCTGGACTCGCACGAGCAGGTCCTGCGCAAGGCCGGTGTCGAGCGCGACACCATCCAGGAGGCCGTGAAGATCGCCGCGGTCATCCAGGCGGTCGGCGCGACGCTGGACGCCGAGGCGGTTCTCGCCGAGTAGGACCAGCCGGTCTACCGTAGTCAGTGGAAGGCCCCGGGATTTCGCCCCCGGGGCCTTTCGCCGTGTCCGCAGCCGTGTCCGCGCTGGCCCGCTCGCTTCTTCTTCGGCTCAGCGGCTTTCTTCGGCTCTGTAGCTCTTCAGCTCTTCAGCTCTTCAGTGCGGACATGAGTTGACGCATGTCCGCGAAGGTGTGGGTCCGCAGGGCGTCCGGGTCGACCTCCGGCGCCTCCGGATCGTCTTCGGACGCGCTCCCTCGGTCCGCGAGCGACCCCTCGGTCATGACGAACATCCTGAGGACGGCCTGCCCGTCCCGGACCACGAGCGTGATGCTGCGTTCGCCTCCCCCGTCGACGTACGACACGTCCCCGAGGCCCTCGGTCCGCTCGTACCCGAGGTCGGTCATCCGGGCGTCGAGTTCCGGGCCGGGGTCGGTCTTCCGGTGGAGCTCGTAGTCGATGACCACGTCGTACGCACCGGGCCCGCCGGCCAGCCGGACGCTGCAATTCCATCGGAAGAGGGCGGAATGCTCTCGCTTCTGCGGGGGCCTGCTCCCCTCCCCCTTCTCGGAGCCGAGTACCGAGGCGAGCCCGTCGAGGCGGGCCACCCGGCACGGGTCGCGGTCCGTGCGGTAACCGCCGAGGCCGGGACCCGCCCAGTCGTACACGAAGAGCCCGCCGGCCCAGACCGCCGAGGCGACCACCGCACCGCCGACCGCCCACAGCCAGGGGCGGCGGGACCGCGCGCGCCGAGGGACGTCCTGGGTGTCCTGGGTGTCCAGAGTGTCCCTGGCACCCGTGGCGGCCGGATCCGGGCCGGGATCGTCGACGAGTTCGGGCTCGGATATCACGCTTTACTCCCGGGAGGCTGGGGCCGGAGCGGTGACGGGGTCGGCGGCGGAGTCGGTGGCGGAGTCGGGCGCCGCACCGGAGTCCGGGGCCGCGCGCAGGGCCTGTTCGGCGCTGTACGCGCGGAGGTAGCCGACGGCGGTGTTGATGACGGCGACCAGCGGCACGGCGACGACGGCGCCGCCGATGCCGGCGGTCAGCCCGCCCGCGGCGACGGAGAGGACGACGGCGAGCGGGTGGACCCGGACCGCGCGGCCGAGGATGAACGGCTGGAGGACGTGGCCCTCAATCTGCTGCACGGCGAGGACGACCACGAGCACCATCAGCCCGGTGAACACATTGGTGGTGACGAGCGCGACCACGCACGCGAGGGCGCCGGAGATGACGGCCCCGACGAGCGGGATGAACGCGAAGAGGAAGATGAAGACGCCGAGCGGCACGGCCATCGGCACGTCGAGGAAGTAGAGCCCGAGGCCGATGAAGACGGCGTCGATGAGGGCGACGAGGACCGTACCCCGGACGTACGCGGTGAGCGTGCGCCACGCGCGCGGACCCGCGCCCGCGACGCCCGGCCGGGCCTGCGCGGGCACCAGCTTCAGCGTCCACTCCCAGACCTTCTTGCCGTCGTGCAGCAGGAAGAGCGTGGAGAACATCGCGAGCAGTATGCCGGTCATGGCCTCGACCATGACGGTCACGCCCTGGAGGCCGGCGGAGGTGATCTGCTCGGCGTTGGCGCCGATGGAGTCGCTGAGGTTCTTGGCGATCTCGTTGATCTGCTGCTCGGTGACATGGAACGGGCTGTTGAGCAGCCAGCGCTTGAGTTCCTCGATGCCGTCCCTGACGCGGTCGGACAGGCTGTCGATGTTGTCCATCACCTGCCAGACCACGAACCAGCCGACCAGCCCCATGACGACGAAGCCGGTGACGGCGGTGACGGCGGTGGCGAGTCCGCGGGGCATGCCCTTGCGGCGCAGGAGGGCCACGATGGGCTGGAGCAGGGCGGTGATGAGGAGGCCGGCGACGAAGGCGAGGACGACCAGCTGGACGGAGCTGATGACCTTCATCAGGACCCAGACGGTGCCGGCGAGGACGAGCAGCCGCCAGGCGACCTCGCCGGCCACGCGCATGCCCCAGGGGACGGCGTCCACGGGGTTGGGGCGGGCGGGCACGGCGGGGGCGTAGGCGGGGGGCGCGGGGACGGATCCGGTGGCGGGTGCCGCCGGCCGCTCGACGGGGGACGCGGGTGCCGTGGCCACCGGGGCTGCCGGGGGCGGTACGGGTGCCGGGGGCGTCGTGTTGTCCGCGGGTCCCGTGGTTCCGGTGGTTCCCGTGGCAGGGGCCGCCGGGGCGGGGACGGGGGCCGGGCCGGGACCGGGCACGGCGGCGGCCGTGGTGCCGGTCGCGGGGGCCGGTGCGGGAACGGGAGCGGGGTCCGGGGCCGGGACCGAAGCCGGGCCGGGAGCCGGATTGGGCGCCGAGGCGGAGGCCGGGCTGGGCGTCGGGGAGGCGGCCGAGGCGGAGGCCGGGGTGGCGAGGGCGTACGGCGGCCCGAGCGGGTCGTCGCGTTCGGCCTGGACCCTGCGCTCGTCCAGTCGCCGGCCCATCCGGCTCAGGGTCTCCCCCGTCCGGTGCAGCCATATGGGCAGTCTCGACATGCTCTTCCCTCTCCCCCTCCGGGTCCCCGAACCTACACCCTGGGACGCACGCGTGGCCCCTCACCGAAAGGACGGTGAGGGGCTGCGTGAGGTTGAGCGGACCGGCCGGGGCCGGTCAGGGCTCCCTAGTACCAGTGGTTGGCCTGCCAGAACGACCAGGCGCCACAGGGGCTGCCGTAACGGCCGTTCATGTAGCTGAGGCCCCACTTGATCTGGGTGGCCGGGTTGGTCTGCCAGTCGGCGCCGGCCGAGGCCATCTTGCTGCCGGGGAGGGCCTGGACCAGACCGTACGCGCCCGAAGAGGCGTTCGTGGCGCGATAGTTCCAGGTGGACTCGTGGTTCACGATGTTGCTGAAGCACTGGAACTGGTCGCCGGGGATCATCTGGCGGGCCATCGCCTGGACATCGGACACCGAGTACGAGCCCTGGGCGGCGAAGCTGGTCGCGTCGCGCAGCGCGGAACGGCTGGCGCGCTCGGCGGCCTCCTTGCGCTCCTGCTCGGCCTTCTCCGCCTTCTTCTTGGCCTCTTCCGCCTTGTCGGCGGCGACCTTCTTGGCCTCGGCGGACTTGGCGGCCTGGATGCGGGCGGCTTCCTCGGCGGACTTGCGGGCGACGGAGTCCGCGGCGGCGGCCTGGACGTCGGCCTGCTCCGCGAGGGTGGAGACCTGTACCTGGGCCTGCTCGCCCGCGGGAATGTCCGCGAGCAGCGTGGTGTCGGCCGCGGTGGCCTCGAAGTTGTCGTCCACGGGCTGCGCCGCGTTGCCCGAGGCAACGCCGACGACTGCTCCGACGGTGGTGACCGCAGTGGCCGAAGCCACCGCGAATCCCCGGACCGAGATCCGGCTCACACGGTTTCCTTCCACAATCACCCGCGCAGGTGACCATGCGGGCGAAATCGTGCCCCTGGCGCTGGTCTCCGTCCTGATAGGTCACAAGAGACACGGGCCCGTGGTTCTGTGGGCGGCATACGGCGAACGGCTGTTGAGTTGTGTGGTGCCGCACCTTCGGAGGTGCGCGTGTGCCGAATGCGGGGCCTGACGGAAGCAAGACTCTGCCGGACGTCGACGCCGCAAGGCAATTCTGTGTTGCGTGTTTAACGTCACACCTGGGCAGGGGTACGGGTTTTGGACACAAGTACGGACAACGCGACGCCGCCCGGCTAAGCTCTCGCGCTTTGCCGGGCGGCGCCAACAGGGGTGCGTTCAGGGTCAGATCTGGATGTCCTCCAGCATTTCGGTCACGAGGGCGGCGATCGGGGAGCGCTCGGACCGGGTGAGGGTGACGTGCGCGAAGAGCGGATGACCCTTCAACTTCTCGACGACGGCGACGACTCCGTCGTACCGGCCGACCCTCAGGTTGTCCCGCTGGGCGACGTCATGGGTGAGCACCACCCGGGAGTTGGCGCCGATCCGGGACAGCACGGTCAGCAGGACGTTCCGCTCCAGCGACTGGGCCTCGTCCACGATGACGAAGGCGTCGTGGAGCGAGCGGCCCCGGATGTGGGTGAGCGGCAGCACTTCGAGCATCCCGCGCCCGAGCACCTCCTCGATCACCTCGCGGCCCGCCACGGCGGACAGGGTGTCGAACACCGCCTGCGCCCACGGGCTCATCTTCTCGGCCTCGGTGCCCGGCAGATAGCCGAGGTCCTGGCCGCCGACCGCGTACAGCGGACGGAACACCATCACCTTCTGGTGCTGACGGCGTTCCAGGACCGCTTCCAGGCCCGCGCAGAGCGCGAGCGCGGACTTGCCGGTGCCGGCCCGGCCGCCCATGGAGACGATGCCGACGTCGGGGTCGAGGAGCAGATCGAGCGCGACGCGCTGTTCGGCGCTGCGGCCTCGGATGCCGAAGACCTCGCGGTCGCCCCGGACGAGCCGGACGTCCCCGTCGGCCGTGACCCGGGCGAGGGCCTTGCCGCGCCCGGACTTCAGGACGAGACCGGTGTGCACCGGCAGTCCGACGGCGTCCGGGACGTGCAGGGTCTCCTGCTCGTAGAGGAGGTCGATCTGTTCGGCGGGCAGCGCCAGCTCGGCCATGCCGGTCCAGCCGGACTCGGTGATGGCGAGTTCCGCCCGGTACTCCTCGGCGAGCAGCCCGACCGAGGACGCCTTGATGCGCAGCGGCAGGTCCTTGGAGACGACCGTGACGTCGTACCCCTCGGCCTGGAGGTTGCGGGCGACGGCGAGGATGCGGGAGTCGTTGTCGCCGAGCCGGTAGCCGGCCGGCAGAACGCCGGGGTCGGAGTGGTTGAGCTCGACGCGCAGGGTGCCGCCGAGGTCGCCGATGGGGAGCGGGGCGTCGAGGCGTCCGTACCGGACCCTGAAGTCGTCGAGGAGGCGTAGGGCCTGGCGGGCGAAGTAGCCGAGTTCGGGGTGGTGCCGTTTGGCCTCCAGCTCGGTCACCACGACGATCGGCAGGACTACTTCGTGCTCCTCGAAGCGGGACATCGCGCTGGGGTCGGCCAGCAGGACGCTGGTGTCGAGGACATAGGTGCGCCGGTCGGACAAGCGCCGCTTCGTGCTGGTCACCACGTGGACAGACCCCCTTAGTGGACCCCTGTGAGGTCGGGGTGCGACGGCGCCGTTGCGGATACGGGGGCGTCGTCGCGGCGGGATGGGACCGGGCTCGGGCCACGATGCGCGGGCCGAACTCCGGCCCCCCGCTTCGTCCGTGCGTGTCCCGCACGGTCGTCCTGGTGCAAAGGGCCTCCCGGGTGAACGGTCTCCGTGCCGCTCACTTCAACCAGGGATATGCCCTCGAACACACGCCGTCATGCCATGGCATATGACGGCCGGTAGGTGAACAGAAGGTGGCGGATATCCGGATATGGGGGCCGGTCGAGCGGGCCTCGGCAAAGGCGTCGGCAAGCACCGGTAAAGAGGGGGTGGGGCGGGGGCGAGGCGGGGGGGGGCGGGGCGAGGGTGGAGAGGTCGCCCGAGGGGGGAACGGGGACCGCCGGGGAGGGAGGTCCGGGCTCCGAAGCGGCGGTGCGGTGGCGGTTGGTGCGGGGGCGGGTGGCGGTGCCGGGCCGGAGGGCTCAGCCTCCGAAGCGGCGGTGCCGGGCCGCGTAGTCGCGCAGCGCGCGCAGGAAGTCGACCTTGCGGAAGGCCGGCCAGTGGACTTCGCAGAAGTAGTACTCGGAATGGGCGCTCTGCCACAGCATGAATCCGGACAGCCGCTGCTCGCCGCTGGTACGGATCACGAGGTCCGGGTCGGGCTGTCCGCGCGTGTAGAGGTGCTCGGAGATCACGTCGATGTCGACGGTCTCGGCGATCTCCTCGATGGAGGTGCCGCGCTCCGCGTGGTCGAGGAGCAGCGAGCGGACCGCGTCCGCGATCTCCTGCCGGCCGCCGTAGCCGACGGCGACGTTCACGAGTATCCCGGGATTGTCGAAGGTGGCCTGCTCGGCCTCCTTCAGTACGGTCTGGGTCCGCGCGGGCAGCAGGTCGAGGGTGCCGACGTGGTGGACCCGCCAGCGGCCGTCGGCGGCCAGCGAACGCACCGCGTCCTCGATGATCGAGAGCAGCGGGCCGAGCTGGTCCTCGGGGCGGCTGAGGTTGTCGGTGGAGAGCATCCAGAGCGTGACGACCTCGACGTCGGTCTCCGCGCACCAGCCGAGCAGTTCCTGGATCTTGTCCGCGCCGGCCTTGTGGCCCTGCTCCGGGGTTCCGCCCGAGGCCTTGGCCCAGCGGCGGTTGCCGTCGAGGATGACTCCGATGTGCTTGGGCACCTGGGCGTGGTCGAGGCGGCTTTCCACCCGGCGCGCGTAGAGCCCGTACACCAGGTCGCGCAGGTTCACTGTTCTTAACCCCTCCATGCCGCGTCGGCCCCCGAGGCCGCCACATTACTGCGCACCGGCGACCGGCTCCCAGCCCGGGACTGTCACAAGTCCGTGATAAGCAGAGATACGTGACTGATTCCCCCTTCTACCGCGCCGCCGCGGACCGCTACGACTCCATGGAGTACCGGCGCACCGGCCGCAGCGGGCTCAAGCTTCCCGCCGTCTCGCTCGGCCTCTGGCACAACTTCGGCGACGACCGCACGCTCGACTCGCAGCGCGCCATCCTGCGCCGCGCCTTCGACCTGGGCGTGACCCACTTCGACCTGGCGAACAACTACGGCCCGCCGGCCGGCTCCGCCGAGCTGAACTTCGGGAAGATCTTCGCGCAGGACTTCGCCCCGTACCGGGACGAGCTGATCGTCTCGACGAAGGCCGGCTACCTGATGCACCCGGGGCCGTACGGCGAGTGGGGCTCCCGCAAGTACCTGATGTCGTCGCTCGACGCCTCGCTGAAGCGGATGGGCCTCGACTACGTCGACATCTTCTACTCGCACCGCTTCGACCCGGACACCCCGCTCGAGGAGACGATGGGCGCGCTGGCCTCGGCCGTGCACCAGGGGAAGGCGCTGTACGTGGGCGTCTCCTCGTACACGAGCGAGCAGACCGCCGAGGCGGCCCGGATCCTGAAGGAGATGGGCGTTCCCGCGCTCATCCACCAGCCCTCGTACTCGATGATCAACCGCTGGACGGAGGACGACGGGCTCCTCGACACGCTGGAGACGGCCGGCATGGGCTGCATCTCCTTCGTGCCGCTGGCGCAGGGGCTGCTCACCAACAAGTACCTGAAGGGCATTCCGGAGGGGTCGCGGGCGACGCAGGGCAAGTCCCTGGACCCGGAGCTGCTCTCGGACGAGGTGCTGCGGCGGCTGCGCGGGCTCGCGGCGATCGCGGAGCGGCGCGGGCAGTCGCTGGCGCAGCTGGCGCTGACCTGGGTGCTGCGGGACGAGCGGATGACGTCGGCGCTGATCGGCGCGTCGAGCGTGGCGCAGCTGGAGGAGAACGTCGCGGCGCTGGCCGGGGCGCCGCTGTCGGCGGAGGAGCTGGCGGAGATCGACTCCTTCGCCGTGGACACGGCGGGCACCAACATCTGGGCCGGCCGCAGCTGAGGCGAGGGGCCTCTGGAGGCTGAAGCCTGAAGGCTGAGGGCTGACAGCTTGAAGGCTTGAGGGCTTGAGGGCTGAATGCCTCTGGCTTCAGCTGGTGGCTGAGGGCCCCCGGAGGCCGAGGTTCGACGGGCCCCGGGGCTTGGCGCACGGCGTCGGGCTCCGGGGCCCGGGTGTCCGGGGGCCCGGTCCTGACGCGCTCGGGCGGGCTCGGGCGCGGGCGGCGGGGCTCGGACCTGGCGTGCACGGGGGAGGTTCCAGCGCTGCCGGTCGGCGCCGCGGAACACGTACCCAGGGCCCTTGCCGTGCCCGGATTCGCGTCCGGGAAAGAAAACGGGCCGGTCCGTGGGGGGGATACGGACCGGCCCGAGGGGGGGTTTCCACCATAACCCTTCATTAGTCGTGCTGTGTGCCAGGTCCACGGCGCGGACGCCGCCAAAAGCGCCGGAAGCCAAGCGGCACAAGGGCCGTACGACCTCATGGCGGTTTTACGCCCCGGCGTGGCGGCGGGTCTCGTCCCTCCCACGGGGGACCCCGAGCGCGAGGCGGGCGATTGACGGGGGTGCGGGCGTACGGGTGTGCGGGGGCGGTGGCGTGGTGCGGGCGTACGGGTTGGGGCCGTACAAGCCGGGCCCCGGTCCTCAGGGCGCCGCGGTGAACGCGCCGAGCAGCAGTCCGAGCAGCGCCCCGGCGATCATGAACGGGCCGAAGGGGATCGCGGTGTCGCGGCCGGCCCGGCGGGTGACGACGAGCCCGAACCCGTACACCGCCCCGAGCAGGAACCCGGCGAACGCCCCCGCGCACAGCACCCCCCAGCCGTACCAGCCGAGCGCCGCACCGAGCGGGACCGCCAGCTTCACGTCCCCGAAGCCCATCCCGGCCGGGTGGAGGAGGTGGAGGAGCAGATAACCGCCGCCGAGGGCGAGTGCCCCGAGCAGCGCGTGCGCCCAGGAGCCCGCCGCGTACGGCAGGAGCGCGGCGAGCGCGAGCAGCAGCGGCAGCGCTGCGGCGAGCGGCAGGGTGAGCGGGTCGGGCAGCCGCCGTACGCGTACGTCCACGCACGCGAGGAGGGTGCCGAACGGCGCGGCGAGCAGCCAGACGAGCAGTTCGGGGCGGGGCCCGCCGGTCGCGGCGGCGAGCGCCGCGCACGCGAGGGCGGTGAGCAGCGGCGCCGCGTACGGGGCGGGGGTCGTCGCGCAGGCCGCGCGCCCCGGTCCGCC
>NZ_JBEYZX010000071.1:0-20990 GCF_040646255.1 Streptomyces sp. NPDC046203
GTCGGCGAGGTCGACGACCGGGGCGCCACCGTTGTCGCCGAGCGTCGAGCAGTCGTGCCACAACTCCAGGGAGCCCGGCGAGAAGCCGGCCGGTGAACGGCCCGCGACCACCGGACGGACGGCCGCCGGACGGACGAACATCGGACGGACGACCGCCGGCTCGGCTGCCCGGGTCGGCTGCCCGGCTCGGCTGCCCGGCTCAGTTGCCCCGCTCAGTTGCCCGGGTCGGTGCAGACCGTGGCGGTGCCGTCGGTCGCACAGGCACGGACCGAGGGACTCGGCTTGCCGGCCATGCCGGTGGCTCCGCTGGTGGTGCGCTCGGCGATCGTGCGGTAGACGCCGTCGGTGCCCTTGTCCTCGATCCAGATCCGCGCCCCGGCGCCGGCGGGCACGGTCCCGTCGGCCCAGGCGTAGACACCGGTACGGGACCAGCGCGGATCACCGGTCTTCAGGGCGACCGAGACGCCGCCGCTCAGGGTGACGCGCCGGCCCTCGGTGGGACCGGACCACCAGCTGGTGACCGTGGCCGGGTCGAGCCCGGTGCAGGGCTCGGCGCAGGGGCCGTCGGGACGCTGGATGTTGCTCGGCCGGAAGCCGCCTTCGCAGCCCCACTGCTTGCCGTCGTCGAAGCAGGCCCGGATCCGCCGCCTGCTGTCCCCGTTCTGGACGAACATCCCGGTGCGGCCGGTGGTGGCGCGGGAGGCCGCGGGGTGGCCGAGCGGGGTGAATGTGTCGCGTTCCTCGGTTCCCGCCTGGTCCTGGTACTCCAGCCAGGCGCGCGCCTTGGTGCTGTTCGGCGGCAGCTGGGCCTCGGCCCAGCGGTACTCGTGCTCGGGGTCCCAGGCGGGCCTGCCCGCGTAGACGGCGACCTTGCCGCCCTGGTAGGCCGAGACCACGGCGACCTCGTCCGGCTCGTGGCCCTCCAGCCAGGCGCCGACGGTGGAGGGGTCGACGCCCTCGCACGGCACCTGGGCGCAGGGCGCCTGGGTGGGCACGACGCCCGCGGTGCCGTCGTCGCTGGTGCAGTGTGTCTCGGTGCCGTCGGTGACGCAGGCCCGCACCTCGGCGGCGGTCGCGAAGGCGGAGGTACGGCCGGAGGTGGTGCGGCGGCCGCCGTCCCCGCCGAACGGGCCCCATACGTTGCCCCAGCGGCCCATGCCCCGGTACTGCTCCAGCCACATGCGGGAGCCGGGGGTGGGCAGGCCGCTCTCGGCCCAGGTGTACCGGTAGGGATACGAGCCGTAGGAGTACATGCCGTAGGCGCCCTGCCCGGTGACGATCTGGGCCCAGGCGCCACTGGCCAGCTGGACCTTCTTGGCCGGGTCGCGCACCGGACCGGTCGACCACGCGGTGATGATGTCCGGGTCGACTTCGTGGCAGTGGTCCCCGCACGGGGGAACCGGGGCGATCACCCGGCTGTTGCTGGTGGTGGCGACGCCGTAGCCGCCGGTGCAGCCCTGCTGGACGCCGTCGTCGACACAGGCCCGGACGAAGTCGCCCCCGTCGAACATGCCCGTGGTGCCCGAGACCGTGCGGAACGCCGCCGGGTGGTCGTTCAGGTCGGGTTCCACGCTCATGCCGTTGTCGACCATGTCGAACAGCCACGCCTTGACGCCCGGCTTCGCCGGCAGGACCACCTCCGCCCAGGCGTAGGTGGTGGAGCTGTCCCAGCTCGGCTTGCCCCGGTAGAGCTTCAGGCTCGCGCCGCTGTCCAGGGTGAACTGGTCGAGGATCTTGGGGGCCGTCCCCCAGGAGGTCACGGCGTTCGGGTCGGCGCCGTCACAGCCCCCGGAGGCGCATGGTCGGGGCTGCTCCGCCGCCTTGGCGGACGGCCCCGCGGCGGCGGCCGGCTGCGTGGCGACACCGGACAGCGCGATACCGAACACGGCCGTGGCGGCCGTCAGGAACCGTCGTAACTTGCCCTGCGCTCTTCTCATGTGTTCTCAGGACTCCGCATGGTGGGCTCTGGATGGTGGGCTCTGGATGGTGACGATCACCATCCAGCCGCACAGCCCTCTCGCTCCCCTCTCGGGGGCCTCCCTTCCGCCTCCACCAGGGCATACGCGCCGATCTCCATCCGGGCACGCACGCGCGAGGGCCCCGGACCGTCATGCGGTCCGGGGCCCTCGCGGGGGTGCTGGTGCCTTACAGGCCGGCGGCCTGCTTCAGGGCGTCCACGCGGTCCGTGCGCTCCCAGGTGAAGTCCGGCAGCTCGCGGCCGAAGTGGCCGTAGGCGGCGGTCTGGGCGTAGATCGGGCGGAGCAGGTCGAGGTCGCGGATGATCGCGGCCGGGCGGAGGTCGAAGACCTCGCCGATGGCGTGCTCGATCTTCTCGGTCTCGATGGTGTTCGTGCCGAAGGTCTCGACGAACAGACCCACCGGCTCGGCCTTGCCGATCGCGTACGCGACCTGGACCTCGCAGCGCGAGGCGAGGCCCGCGGCGACGACGTTCTTGGCGACCCAGCGCATGGCGTAGGCGGCCGAGCGGTCGACCTTCGACGGGTCCTTGCCGGAGAAGGCGCCGCCACCGTGACGGGCCATGCCGCCGTAGGTGTCGATGATGATCTTGCGGCCGGTGAGGCCGGCGTCGCCCATCGGGCCGCCGATCTCGAAGCGGCCGGTCGGGTTGACCAGCAGGCGGTAGCCGTCGGTGTCGAGCTTGATGCCGTCCTCGACGAGCTGCTTCAGCACGTGCTCGACGACGAACTCGCGGATGTCGGGCGCGAGCAGCGACTCGAGGTCGATGTCGGAGGCGTGCTGCGAGGAGACGACGACCGTGTCGAGACGGACGGCCTTGTCGCCGTCGTACTCGATGGTGACCTGGGTCTTGCCGTCGGGGCGCAGGTACGGGATGGTGCCGTTCTTGCGGACCTCGGTCAGGCGGCGCGACAGGCGGTGCGCGAGGTGGATCGGGAGCGGCATCAGCTCGGGGGTCTCGTCCGACGCGTAGCCGAACATCAGGCCCTGGTCGCCGGCGCCCTGCTTGTCGAGCTCGTCCTCGTCACCCTCGACGCGGGACTCGTAGGCGGTGTCGACGCCCTGCGCGATGTCCGCGGACTGCGAGCCGATGGAGACCGAGACGCCGCAGGAAGCGCCGTCGAAGCCCTTCTTCGAGGAGTCGTACCCGATCTCGAGGATCTTGCCGCGCACGAGGGTGGGGATGTCCGCCCATGCCTTCGTGGTGACCTCGCCGGCGACGTGCACCAGGCCGGTGGTGATCAGCGTCTCGACGGCGACACGGGAGGTGGGGTCCTCCTTGAGCAGCGCGTCGAGAATGGTGTCGCTGATCTGGTCAGCGATCTTGTCGGGGTGACCCTCGGTCACGGACTCCGAGGTGAACAGACGACGGGACACAACGCTCCCTGGGGTTGCAGCGGCTGCTGGCTACTCGATTCGCGGACCGGCAGGGGGCTGCGCCCCGCGACGTTCCGAGAACAGTCTATCGGGCAGGCTCCGCCAAGTGGCCAGGTCTGGGACGCGCCTCGGCGTGATCTATGCGGTATTCACCGGTGATCCATCCGGTTTTCAGTCCGGAAACCTCAACTTTTGTCCAGGTTTGTTGACTTTTGTTCCGAGGAGCCCCGAGGGGTGAGGTGGCGCTTTTCGTCTCACCCCTCGGACGGAATTCACCCGGACGCACCACGCAGACGCGGCACCACAAGGTCCCAGACCGTCTCCGCGAGGGCTTCCTTCGGTCCGTACGGCACGGGGGTCTCGGTGCCGTCGGCGGCGAGGACCACGGCCTCGTTCTCCTCCGAGCCGAAGGTCTTGCGCTCCCCCACCTCGTTGACGACGAGCAGATCGCAGCCCTTGCGCCGGAGCTTGACGCGCCCGTTGGCGAGCACGTCGTCCGTCTCGGCGGCGAAGCCCACGACGACCTGGCCCGGCAGGGCGCGCTCGGCGGAGATCTCCGCGAGGATGTCGGGGTTGCGGACCAGCTCGACGGTGGGCGCGCCGCCGTCGTCGGTCTTCTTGATCTTGCCGGTGGCGTACGCGGCCGGGCGGAAGTCGGCCACGGCCGCGGCCATCACCACCGCGTCGGCGTCGGCGGCGGCCTTGACCACGGCCTCGCGCAGCTGGACGGCGGTGCCGACGCGGACGATGTCCACGCCCGCCGGGTCGGGCAGTCCGGTGTCGGCCTCGATCAGGGTGACCCGGGCGCCCCGGGCGGCGGCGGCCCTGGCGAGGGCGTAGCCCTGCTTGCCGGAGGAACGGTTGCCCAGGTAGCGGACCGGGTCCAGGGGCTCGCGGGTGCCGCCGGCGCTGACCACGACATGGCGGCCGGCCAGGTCGGGAGCGGTGACCCCGCGCGCGAGCACCCGTCGGCAGACCTCGAAGATCTCGGTGGGGTCGGGCAGCCGGCCCTTGCCGGTGTCGACGCCGGTCAGCCGGCCGACGGCGGGCTCGATGACGACGGCGCCGCGGCGGCGCAGGGTGGCCACGTTCTCCTGGGTGGCCGGGTGCTCCCACATCTCGGTGTGCATGGCCGGGGCGAAGACGACCGGACAGCGGGCGGTGAGCAGGGTGTTGGTGAGCAGGTCGCCGGCGAGCCCGTGGGCCGCCTTGGCCAGCAGGTCGGCGGTGGCGGGGGCGACCACGACGAGATCCGCCTCCTGGCCGATGCGGACGTGCGGGACCTCGTGGACGGACTCCCAGACCTCGGTGGAGACGGGGTGGCCGGAGAGCGCGGACCAGGTGGCGGCGCCCACGAAGTGCAGAGCGGAATCGGTCGGTACGACCCGGACGTCGTGTCCGGACTCGGTGAGGCGGCGCAGCAGTTCGCACGCCTTGTAGGCGGCGATGCCGCCGCTCACGCCCAGGACCACCTTCGGCTTTGCCACGATGTGCCACTCCCCGCACTCGGATGCGTACGCGGACGCGTACGTACGTCTTCATGAGACACCACAGGCCCGGCGGTTGTTCCGCCGGGCCTGTGGTGACAGATTTCTCTGGTTTTCCGTGTAACGCCGCTCTACTGAGCCGGGCCCTCGATGGCCTCGGAGGTCAGCAGACCCGCGTTGATCTCGCGCAGGGCGATCGAGAGCGGCTTCTCGTGGACGTGGGTGTCGACGAGCGGACCGACGTACTCGAGCAGACCCTCGCCGAGCTGCGAGTAGTACGCGTTGATCTGACGCGCGCGCTTGGCGGCGTAGATCACGAGGCTGTACTTGGAGTCCGTCGCCTCGAGCAGCTCGTCGATCGGCGGGTTGATGATGCCCTCGGGCGCGGTGATGGAAGAGGACACGCTCTACCTTCCGAAGATGGGGTATCGATATCCGGTGTCGGATGGAAATCCGATGACGGACAAAAGATCAGACAACGTTCATCAACGTTAGCAGCTCACGCGCGACGTCCTCGACCGAGGTGTTGACGAGCGTGGTGTCGAACTCCGCCTCGGCGGCCAGTTCGATCTTGGCCGCCGCCAGCCGGCGCTCGATCACCTCGGGCGACTCGGTGCCGCGGCCGGTGAGCCGGCGGACCAGCTCGTCCCAGTCCGGCGGGGCCAGGAAGACCAGCTGGGCGTCGGCCATGGACTCCTTGACCTGCCGGGCGCCCTGGAGGTCGATCTCCAGGAGTACCGGCTCGCCGCCCTCCAGCCGGTCGAGGACCGCGCGGCGCGGGGTGCCGTAGCGGTTGCCCGCGAACTCGGCCCACTCCAGCAGCTCGCCGTTGGCGATCAGCTTGTCGAACTCGTCGTCCGTGACGAAGAAGTACTGGACACCGTGCTGCTCGCCGGGCCGGGGCTTCCGTGTCGTGGCCGACACCGAGAGCCAGACCTCGGGGTGGACCTTGCGCATATGCGCGACGACCGTGCTCTTCCCTACCCCAGAGGGCCCGGAGAGCACGGTCAGCCGCGGACGTACTTCTGCTGCCATGCAGCGATTATTCCAGGGCTTCACCCCCACTTGCGCCGGGGTGGAGCCCATATGTCGGATATGACCGAAAGGTCAGGCTCCGGTGCTGCCGAACTCGCGCTCCAGGGAGGCGATCTGGTTGGAGCCGAGACCGCGGACACGGCGGCTCTCGGAGATGCCGAGACGCTCCATGATCTGCTTGGCGCGGACCTTGCCCACGCCCGGCAGCGACTCGAGCAGCGCGGAGACCTTCATCTTGCCGATGACGTCGTTCTCCCGGCCCTGCTTGATGACCTCGTGCAGGGAGGCGCCGGAGTGCTTGAGTCGATTCTTGACCTCGGCCCGCTCCCGGCGAGCCGCGGCGGCCTTTTCGAGCGCGGCTGCGCGCTGTTCAGGGGTAAGGGGCGGAAGAGCCACGCCTACGTCACCTCGGATGTCGAACTGTCGGATACGGACCGGTGAGAAGCAGGGTGCCCCACACCAGTGGAGCAGCGAACGACACGGGGAGTGCCGATCGCCGACTCTGCCCCGGAGACTAGCGGCCGAGGCCGCTCCAGTCAGCGAGAACAGACGAAAAGTCCTGGTCAGCATCGACCGACCAGGACTTTCCGGGCATATCACCCCAGTTTTGGGGCAACCTTTGTCAAAGGTCGGGACGGCCGAGGACACACCGCCCCACCTGCGGATTGGCGCAAGAGGACCAAAAACGGCCGACCGGGCGGATCAGCCGCCGACGGCCGCGCGGATCTCGTTCGCGTAACGTTCCGCGGCGTCGCGCAGCGCTCCCGCGTCCGGACCGGCCTTGAGGACGCCCCGGCTGACGTTCGGGACGACGTTGCCCACCGCCGCGCCAAAGACCTTCGGCAGATCGGCCGGGGTCGCGCCCTGGGCGCCGATGCCGGGGGCCAGCAGCGGCCCGTTGATCCCGAGGTCGAAGGCGGACAGATCGCCGAGCGTCGCGCCCACGACCGCGCCGAAGGAGCCCATCGGGGTCTCCCCCGCGTTCTCCTCGGCCAGGTGCGCCAGCATCGTCGCGCCGATGGTCCGCCGCTCCGGGTCGTCGGCGCGCACGGCGCGCTGCACCTCGGCGCCCTCCGGGTTGGAGGTGAGGGCAAGCACGAACAGTCCGGCGCCGGAGGCGCGGGCCAGGTCGACGGCCGGCTTCAGCGAGCCGTAGCCCAGGTACGGGGAGACGGTCAGCGCGTCGGAGAAGAGCGGCGCGCCGGGGCGCAGGAATGCCTCCGCGTAGGCGGCCATGGTGGAGCCGATGTCGCCGCGCTTGGCGTCCATGACGACCAGGCCGCCCGCCGCCCGCAGATCGGCGGTGGCGCGCTCCAGGACGGCGACGCCGCGCGAGCCGAAGCGCTCGAAGAAGGCGGCCTGCGGCTTGAAGACGGCGACCGTGCCGGCCAGCGCCTCGACGACCGTGTACGTGAAGCGCTCCAGGCCCGCGATGTCGTCGGCCAGGCCCCAGGACTCCAGGAGGGCGGCGTGCGGGTCGATGCCGACGCACAGCGGACCGCGCTCGTCCATGGCACGGCGCAGCCGGGCGCCGAAGGGCTCCGGCGCGGCGTCCGTCGGGGCGGCGTCCGTCGGGGCGTCCATCGGTGCGTTCTTCGCTTCGTTCGTCACTTCGCGGCCTCTCGGGCTCGGGTGTCGGCGCCGACGGCCTCGGCGAGGGTGGCGTACGGGGAGGCGGCGAGCCGGGCGGCGAGCCCCCGGTGGATCGCGCGGGCGTAGAACGGCCCCTCGTAGATGAAGGCGCTGTAGCCCTGGATCAGGGTGGCGCCGGCGAGGATCCGCTGCCAGGCGTCCTCGGCGTTCTCGATGCCGCCGACGCCGACCAGGACGATCCGGTCGCCCACGCGCGCGTAGAGGCGGCGCAGCACCTCCAGGGAGCGCTGCTTGACGGGCGCGCCGGACAGTCCGCCGGTCTCCCGGACCAGGGCGGGGTCGGACTTCAGGCCGAGGCCGTCGCGGGCGATCGTGGTGTTGGTGGCGATGATGCCGTCCAGGCCCAGCTCCAGGGCGAGGTCGGCGACCGCGTCCACGTCCTCGTCGGCGAGGTCGGGGGCGATCTTCACCAGGAGCGGCACGCGGCGGCCGGCGACCGAGCGGTCGGCGGCCTCGCGCACGGCGGTGAGCAGCGGGCGCAGCGACTCGGTGGCCTGGAGGTTGCGCAGGCCGGGGGTGTTCGGCGAGGAGACGTTGACGACCAGGTAGTCGGCGTGCCGGGCGAGCCGCTCGGTGGACTTCACGTAGTCGGCGGCGGCGTCGGCCTCGGGCACGACCTTGGTCTTGCCGATGTTGACGCCGACGACCGTCTTGAAGACGGGCTCGCGGGCGGCCAGGCGGGCGGCGACGGCGGCGGAGCCCTCGTTGTTGAAGCCCATGCGGTTGATCAGGGCGCGGTCCGGGACCAGCCGGAAGAGCCGCTTCTTGGGGTTGCCGGGCTGGGCCTCGCCCGTCACCGTGCCGATCTCGACGTGGTCGAAGCCGAGCATGCTCATGCCGTCGATGGCGACGGCGTTCTTGTCGAAGCCGGCGGCGAGCCCGAAGGGGCCGTGCATCCGCAGGCCCAGGGCCTCGGTGCGCAGCGCCCGGTGGCGGGGGGCGAGGACGGCGGCGGCGAAGGTGCGCAGGACCGGGACGCGGGCGGCGAGCCGGATCCAGCGGAAGGCCAGGTGGTGGGCCTGCTCCGGGTCCATGCGCTTGAAGACCAGGTTGAAGAAGAGTTTGTACATCGTCCGGGGTGTCCCTCGTGCGGAGTGGGTGCTCGTGCGGAGTGCGCCCGGGCACGGTGGGCGCTCATGCCGAGGGGGACACCGCGGGTCGTTCCGGTGTCCCCCTCGTCGTGCGAACCGCTAGTCGCGGGCGGCGGTCAGCTTCTCCGCGTGCTCCTGGAGCGAGCTGACGCTCACGTCGCCCCGGCCGAGGGCGTCGATGCCCTGGACGGCCGCCGCGAGGGCCTGGACCGTGGTCAGGCACGGGACGGAGCGGGCCACCGCCGCCGTACGGATGTCGTAGCCGTCGAGGCGGCCGCCGGTGCCGTACGGGGTGTTGACGATCAGGTCGACCTGGCCGTCGTGGATGAGCTGGACGATGGTCTTCTCGCCGTCCGGGCCCTCGCCCTCGGACTGCTTGCGCACGACCGTGGCGTTGATGCCGTTGCGCTTGAGCACCTCGGCGGTGCCGGAGGTGGCCAGCAGCTCGAAGCCGTGGGCGACCAGCTCGCGGGCCGGGAAGATCATCGAGCGCTTGTCGCGGTTGGCGACCGAGATGAACGCGCGGCCCTTGGTGGGCAGCGGGCCGTAGGCGCCGGCCTGCGACTTGGCGTAGGCCGTGCCGAAGACCGAGTCGATGCCCATGACCTCGCCGGTGGAGCGCATCTCCGGGCCGAGGATGGTGTCGACGCCGCGGCCGTGGATGTCGCGGAAGCGGCTCCAGGGCAGCACGGCCTCCTTGACGGAGATCGGCGCGTCGAGCGGCAGGGTGCCGCCGTCGCCGTTCTTCGGCAGCAGGCCCTCGGCGCGCAGCTCGGCGATGGTGGCGCCGAGCGAGATGCGCGCGGCGGCCTTGGCGAGCGGCACCGCGGTCGCCTTCGAGGTGAAGGGGACGGTGCGCGAGGCGCGCGGGTTGGCTTCGAGGACGTAGAGGATGTCCCCGGCCATCGCGAACTGGATGTTGATCAGACCGCGGACGCCGACGCCCTTGGCGATGGCCTCGGTGGAGGCGCGCAGCCGCTTGATGTCGAAGCCGCCGAGGGTGATCGGGGGCAGCGCGCAGGCCGAGTCGCCGGAGTGGATGCCGGCTTCCTCGATGTGCTCCATGACGCCGCCGAGGTAGAGCTCGTGGCCGTCGTAGAGCGCGTCGACGTCGATCTCGATGGCGTCGTCGAGGAAGCGGTCGACGAGGACCGGGCGGGTCGGGGAGATCTCGGTCGACTCGGCGATGTACGACTCGAGGCGGGTCTCGTCGTAGACGATCTCCATGCCCCGGCCGCCGAGCACGTACGACGGGCGGACGAGGACCGGGTAGCCGATCTCGTCGGCGATGGCCTTGGCCCCGGCGAAGGTGGTGGCGGTGCCGTGCTTGGGGGCGGGCAGGCCCGCCTCGGCGAGCACGCGGCCGAAGGCGCCGCGGTCCTCGGCGGCGTGGATGGCCTCCGGCGGGGTGCCGACGACCGGCACGCCGTTGTCCTTGAGGGCCTGGGCGAGACCGAGCGGGGTCTGGCCGCCGAGCTGGACGACGACACCGGCGATCGGGCCGGCCTGGGCCTCGGCGTGGACGATCTCCAGGACGTCCTCCAGGGTGAGCGGCTCGAAGTAGAGCCGGTCGGAGGTGTCGTAGTCGGTGGAGACGGTCTCCGGGTTGCAGTTGACCATCACGGTCTCGAAGCCCGCGTCGCTGAGCGCGAAGGAGGCGTGGACACAGGAGTAGTCGAACTCGATGCCCTGGCCGATGCGGTTCGGGCCGGAGCCCAGGATGATCACCGCGGGCTTCTCGCGGGGCGCGACCTCGGTCTCCTCGTCGTAGGACGAGTAGAAGTACGGGGTCTTCGCGGCGAACTCGGCGGCGCAGGTGTCGACGGTCTTGTAGACCGGGCGGACGCCCAGCGCGTGCCGGACCTCGCGGACGACGTCCTCGCGCAGGCCGCGGATGCCGGCGATCTGGGCGTCGGAGAAGCCGTGCCGCTTGGCCTCGGCGAGCAGCTCGGGGTCGAGCTTCTCGGCCGCGGCGAGCTCGTCGGCGATCTCCTTGATCAGGAAGAGCTGGTCGACGAACCAGGGGTCGATCCGGGTGGCCTCGAAGACCTCCTCGGGCGTGGCGCCCGCGCGGATGGCCCGCATGACCGTGTTGATCCGGCCGTCGGTCGGGCGGACCGCCTCGCGCAGCAGCTCGTCCTTGTCGCCGAGGTCGCCGGGCTCGCCGGTGAAGTCGAACTGGCTGCCCTTCTTCTCCAGGGAGCGCAGGGCCTTCTGGAGCGCCTCGGTGAAGTTGCGGCCGATGGCCATGGCCTCGCCGACCGACTTCATCGTGGTGGTCAGCGAGGAGTCGGCGGACGGGAACTTCTCGAAGGCGAACCGCGGGGCCTTGACGACGACGTAGTCGAGGGTCGGCTCGAAGGAGGCCGGGGTCTTCTCGGTGATGTCGTTCGGGATCTCGTCCAGCGTGTAGCCGACGGCGAGCCGGGCGGCGATCTTGGCGATCGGGAAGCCGGTGGCCTTGGAGGCGAGCGCCGAGGAGCGGGAGACGCGCGGGTTCATCTCGATGACGATGATGCGGCCGTCGTCCGGGTTCACGGCGAACTGGATGTTGCAGCCGCCGGTGTCGACGCCGACCTCGCGGATGATCGCGATGCCGATGTCGCGCAGCCGCTGGTACTCGCGGTCGGTCAGGGTCATCGCCGGGGCGACGGTGATCGAGTCGCCGGTGTGGACGCCCATCGGGTCGAAGTTCTCGATGGAGCAGACGACCACGACGTTGTCGTTCTTGTCGCGCATCAGCTCCAGCTCGTACTCCTTCCAGCCGAGGATGGACTCCTCCAGGAGCACCTCGGTGGTCGGGGAGAGCGTGAGGCCCTGGCCGGCGATGCGGCGCAGCTCCTCCTCGTCGTGGGCGAAGCCGGAGCCGGCGCCGCCCATGGTGAAGGAGGGGCGGACGACGACGGGGTAGCCGCCGAGGGTGTCGACGCCCGCGAGGACCTCGTCCATGGTGTGGCAGATGACCGAGCGGGCGGACTCGCCGTAGCCGATCTTCGCCTTGACGGCCTCGACGACGCCCTTGAACAGGTCGCGGTCCTCGCCCTTGTGGATGGCCTCGACGTTGGCGCCGATCAGCTCGACGCCGTACTTCTCGAGGACGCCCTGCTCGTGCATGGAGATCGCGGTGTTGAGCGCGGTCTGGCCGCCGAGGGTGGGCAGCAGCGCGTCGGGGCGCTCCTTGGCGATGATCTTCTCGACGAACTCGGGGGTGATCGGCTCGACGTAGGTGGCGTCGGCGATCTCCGGGTCGGTCATGATCGTGGCCGGGTTGGAGTTGACCAGGATGACGCGCAGGCCCTCGGACTTGAGGACGCGGCAGGCCTGGGTGCCGGAGTAGTCGAACTCGGCGGCCTGTCCGATGACGATCGGGCCGGAGCCGATGACGAGGACGGACTGGATGTCGGTGCGCTTAGGCACGCTCGGCCTCCATGAGGGTCACGAAGCGGTCGAAGAGGTACGCGGCGTCGTGCGGGCCCGCGGCCGCCTCGGGGTGGTACTGGACGGAGAAGGCCGGCTGGTCGAGCAGCTGGAGGCCCTCCACGACGTTGTCGTTCAGGCACACGTGGGAGACCTCGGCGCGCCCGAAGGGGGTGTCGGAGACCTTGTCGAGGGGCGCGTCGACGGCGAAGCCGTGGTTGTGCGCGGTGACCTCGACCTTGCCGGTGGTGCGGTCCTGGACGGGCTGGTTGATGCCCCGGTGGCCGTACTTCAGCTTGTAGGTGCCGAAGCCGAGGGCGCGGCCGAGGATCTGGTTGCCGAAGCAGATGCCGAAGAGCGGGGTCTTGCGGCTCAGGACCTCGCGCATGACGGCGACGGGGCCGTCGGCGGTGGCCGGGTCGCCCGGGCCGTTGGAGAAGAAGACACCGTCGGGGGCGACGGCGTAGACGTCCTCGGCGGTGGCGGTGGCGGGCAGCACGTGCACCTCGATGCCGCGCTCGGCCATCCGGTGCGGGGTCATGCCCTTGATGCCGAGGTCGACGGCGGCGACGGTGAACTTCTTCTCACCGATCGCGGGGACGACGTACGTCTCCTTGGTGGCGACCTCGGCGGAGAGGTCGGCGCCCGTCATCTCGGGCTGCTGGCGGACCTCGGCCAGCAGGGTGCCCTCGTCCGGCAGCGCGCTGCCGGAGAAGATGCCGACGCGCATGGCGCCGCGCTCGCGCAGGTGGCGGGTGAGGGCGCGGGTGTCGATGCCCTGGATGCCGACGACGCCCTGGGTGCGCAGCTCCTCGTCGAGGGAGCGCTGGGCGCGCCAGTTGGAGGAGACGCGGGCGGGGTCGCGGACGACGTAGCCGGCCACCCAGATACGCGAGGACTCGGGGTCCTCGTCGTTCACGCCGGTGTTGCCGACGTGCGGGGCGGTCATGACGACGACCTGGCGGTGGTACGACGGGTCGGTGAGGGTCTCCTGGTAACCGGTCATGCCGGTGGAGAACACGGCCTCGCCGAAGGTCTCCCCCACGGCCCCGTAGGCACGGCCGCGGAAGATGCGGCCGTCCTCCAGGACGAGTACGGCGGGAACCCTGTCGGTTCCCCGGGTGGAGGTCGTCATCGTGCGGTGCCTTCCGTCGTGCTTGCGTGGTGGTTCGGATTCTGCGTGCTCATGGAGGTGATCGCCTCGACCCAGGCGGCGTGCTCGGCCGCGCGGTCGGAGCGGAAGCCGGAGTCGAGCTCCTTGCCGCCGTGCTCCCAGGTCACGATCAGCAGGCCGCCCTCGGTGAGGACCTTGCCGGCGATGCCCTTGTCGAGGCGGGCTTCGCGCAGGGCGGCGGCCGGGATGAAGAAGTCGTTCGCCCCGGGGCGCACGACGGCGATCCCGGTGTCGTCGAGGGTCAGCTCGGCGCGGCTGCGCAGGCCCAGGCCGTGGGCGACGATGCGGTCGAGCCAGTGTCCGGCGGTGGTGGAGCCGTGGTAGCGGCCGTGCAGCGTGAGCTGTGCCCTGCCGCCGTCACCGCCGCCGTCACCGGCCTCGCCGACCGGGTCGGCCGTCCGGTCCGGGATCCCGGGCAGGGGCGGGAGGTCGGACTGGAGGCTGCCGCGCCACTTCCACCCCTGGCGCATCAGCCAGTAGACGAAGGTGATGAAGAGCAGCAGTCCGACGACCCAGCCGAGCCGTCCGGCCCAGTCGGTGACCTCGGCCGATTTCGGTTCGGCGGCCGCCAGGATGGCGGCTGCCGGGAGTACGTGTGTCACGCCAGCTTCCCGTCGACGAGCGTTGCGCGGCCCCGCAGGAACGTGTGGGTGACGCGTCCCGGCAGCTCACGGCCCTCGTAGGGGGTGTTGCGGCTGCGCGAGGCGAAGTCGGCGGGGTCCACTTCACCACGGTATGCCGGATCGATCAGAGTCAGGTTGGCGGGCTCACCCACCGAGACGGGCCGGCCGTGCCCGGCGGCCCGGCCGATGCGGGCGGGCGCGAAGGACATCCGGTCGGCGACGCCGGCCCAGTCGAGCAGTCCGGTCTCGACCATCGTCTGCTGGACCACGGACAGGGCGGTCTCCAGGCCCACCATGCCCATGGCGGCGGCGGCCCACTCGCAGTCCTTGTCCTCGTGCGGGTGCGGGGCGTGGTCGGTGGCGACGATGTCGATCGTGCCGTCGGCCAGGGCCTCGCGCAGCGCCATGACGTCGCGCTCGGTGCGCAGCGGCGGGTTGACCTTGTAGACCGGGTTGTACGTGCGGACCAGCTCGTCGGTGAGGAGGAGGTGGTGCGGGGTGACCTCGGCGGTGACGTCGATGCCGCGGGACTTGGCCCAGCGGACGATCTCGACGGAGCCGGCGGTCGACAGGTGGCAGATGTGGACGCGGGAGCCGACGTGCTCGGCGAGCAGCACGTCGCGGGCGATGATCGACTCCTCGGCGACGGCCGGCCAGCCGCCGAGACCCAGCTCGGCGGAGACGATGCCCTCGTTCATCTGGGCGCCCTCGGTGAGGCGGGGCTCCTGGGCGTGCTGGGCGACGACGCCGCCGAACGCCTTCACGTACTCCAGGGCGCGGCGCATGATCACGGCGTCGTGGACGCACTTGCCGTCGTCGGAGAAGACCGTGACGCCGGCGGCGGAGTCGTGCATGGCGCCCAGCTCGGCGAGCTTCTCGCCCTCCAGGCCGACGGTGACGGCGCCGATGGGCTGCACGTCGCAGTAGCCGGCTTCCTTGCCGAGGCGGTAGACCTGCTCGACGACGCCCGCGCTGTCGGCCACCGGGTGGGTGTTGGCCATGGCGAAGACGGCCGTGTAGCCGCCGGAGGCGGCGGCGCGGGTGCCGGTGAGGACGGTCTCGGAGTCCTCGCGGCCGGGCTCGCGCAGATGGGTGTGCAGGTCGACCAGGCCGGGCAGCAGAATCCGGCCCTCGGCCTCCACCACCTGGGCGCCGCCGGCCGCCAGGTCCGTACCGATCTCGGCGATGATCTCGCCGTCGATCAGGACGTCCCGCACCTCGCCGCCGAGCACCTTCGCACCACGGATCAGGATCTTGCTCATGGGGGGTCTCAGCTCTCTTCGGTGGTACGGGGGGAGGCGGGGGTGGCGGGGGCGGCGGGGGCGGCCGGGGCCGCGAACTCGGCGCCGCCGAGCAGCAGGTAGAGGACGGCCATTCGGGTGGAGACGCCGTTGGCGACCTGCTCGACGACCGTGCAGCGGTCGGAGTCGGCGACCTCGGCGGTGATCTCCATGCCGCGGACCATGGGGCCGGGGTGCATGACGATGGCGTGCTCGGGCATCATCGCCATCCGCCGGCCGTCGAGGCCGTAGCGGCGCGAGTACTCCCGCTCGGTGGGGAAGAAGGCCGCGTTCATCCGTTCGCGCTGCACCCGCAGCATCATCACCGCGTCGGACTTCGCCAGCACCCGGTCGAGGTCGTAGGAGATCTCGCAGGGCCAGGTCTCGGCGCCGACGGGGAGCAGGGTGGGCGGGGCCACCAGGGTGACCTCGGCGCCGAGGGTGTGCAGCAGGTCGACGTTGGAGCGGGCGACCCGGCTGTGCAGGACGTCGCCGACCAGGGTGATCCGCTTGCCTTCGAGGTCCCGGCCGAGTCCGGTGTCGCGGCCGACCAGGCGGCGGCGCATGGTGAAGGCGTCGAGCAGGGCCTGGGTGGGGTGCTGGTGGGTGCCGTCGCCGGCGTTGATGACGGGGGCGTCGATCCAGCCGGAGGTGGCCAGGCGGTACGGGGCGCCGGAGGCGCCGTGCCGGATGACGACGGCGTCGACGCCCATCGCCTCCAGGGTCTGGGCGGTGTCCTTGAGGGATTCGCCCTTGGAGACGCTGGAGCCCTTCGCGGCGAAGTTGATCACGTCCGCGGACAGCCGCTTCTCGGCGGCCTCGAAGGAGATCCGGGTCCGGGTGGAGTCCTCGAAGAACAGGTTGCAGACGGTGCGACCGCGCAGGGTCGGAAGCTTCTTGATGGGCCGGTCGGCGACCCGGGCCATCTCCTCGGCGGTGTCGAGGATCAGGACGGCGTCGTCGCGGGTGAGGTCGGCGGCCGAGATGAGGTGACGCATCATCGGGGTGTGACTCCGTGGTGGGGAGAGTGCGGGCGTACGGGCGCAGGGCTGTGCCCCGGACCCGTCGGGGGGGAGGGCCGGTCCTTCGGTCAGGAAGCGGGGCGGCTGCCGAGCAGGACGGTGTCGCGACCGTCTTCCTCGGCGAGCAGGACCTTGACCGTCTCCCGCAGCGACGTGGGGAGGTTCTTGCCGACGTAGTCGGCGCGGATGGGCAGCTCGCGGTGGCCCCGGTCGACGAGGACGGCGAGCTGCACGGCGCGGGGGCGGCCGATGTCGCCGAGGGCGTCGAGGGCGGCGCGGATGGTGCGGCCGGAGAAGAGGACGTCGTCGACGAGGACGACGAGGCGGCCGTCGATGCCGTCGCCGGGGATCTCGGTGCGGCCGATGGCGCGGGCCGGCTTCAGCCGCAGGTCGTCCCGGTACATGGTGATGTCGAGGGAGCCGACCGGGATCTTGGTGCCGGTGATGGTCTCGAGCTTGTCGGCGAGCCGGCGGGCGAGATGGACGCCGCGGGTCGGGATGCCGAGGAGGACCACGTCGTCGGCGCCCTTGGCGCGCTCGACGATCTCGTGGGCGATACGGGTCGTGACCCGTGCGATGTCGGGGGCCTCGAGAACGGGCCGCGCCGCATCGGCGTACTGCTGCTGGGTGTCCATGGGAAACGGACCTCCTTCTCCGCCTCACGGGACGGACCTTAAAGGACGTCGGATTTGCGCCATTCACTCTACCAGGGGCGGACAGTGCCCCTTCGCACCACCCGTGCGGCGCTCCGGGCGCCGTCCCTCGGAAGGGGCCGGTATGGACCATTCGGCTTGACGGAAGAGCGTCACGCTGCGTAACCTCACAGTGAGTTACCAGCCGCGAGCGGCACTGCCGCCCGTCGTCTCAGCGTCCGGGAGCGTTATGTCAAGCGAGTACGCAAAGCAGCTCGGGGCCAAACTGCGTGCGATCCGCACCCAGCAGGGCCTTTCCCTCCACGGCGTGGAGGAAAAGTCCCAGGGCCGCTGGAAGGCGGTCGTGGTCGGTTCCTACGAGCGCGGCGACCGCGCCGTGACCGTGCAGCGTCTGGCCGAGCTGGCCGACTTCTACGGGGTTCCGGTGCAGGAGCTGCTGCCGGGCACCACGCCCGGCGGGGCCGCCGAGCCGCCGCCGAAGCTGGTCCTGGACCTGGAGCGGCTCGCGCACGTCCCCGCGGAGAAGGCCGGCCCCCTCCAGCGCTACGCCGCGACCATCCAGTCGCAGCGCGGCGACTACAACGGCAAGGTGCTGTCGATCCGCCAGGACGACCTGCGCACCCTCGCCGTGATCTACGACCAGTCCCCCTCGGTCCTCACCGAGCAGCTGATCAGCTGGGGCGTCCTCGACGCGGAAGCGCGTCGCGCGGTCGCCCACGAGGAGAACTGACCCGTACGGTCGGTCGGCCTTTCGGGGCCACCTCGCGCAGAAACGTGCCGCCGGGCCGTGGGAGTCATCCGACTCCCATGGTCCGGCGTTTCGTTTTTCCGGGGCCTTGCGGTGTTCCCGGGCCTGCCAGGCCTGCCCGGGGACGGCGCCGAGCCCCTTCCTGGGCACTGATCCGGCCCTGAGAGGCTCTGGCACCCCGAAGACTTCCCCGGGCGCTCCTGAAGCCCTCCCCAAGGCTTTCTGAGCCATCAGGGGCTTCTTGGGGCTCCTGATGGCTCCCTGGGACTCACGAGGTCTCTCCAGGGAGCTCCCGGGGCCGCCCTGTCCGTCCCCGGGAACGCCGAAGGGGCCCGCAGCACCCTAAAAGTGCTGCGGGCCCCTCTCGGCTGCCCTGACGGACGTACGACGCCGGGGGCAGAGCCTAGGCGTCCGCGTCCCGGCGCAGCCGCGGCTTCAGGTCCTTGAAGCGCGCGAGCAGGCCGTTGACGAAGGCCGGGGAGTCGTCCGTGGAGAACTCCTTGGCGAGCTGCACCGCCTCGTCGATCGCCACGGCGTCCGGCGTGCCGTCCTCCCAGATCAGCTCGTACGCCGCGAGGCGCACGATGTTCCGGTCGGTGGCCGGCATCCGGTCGAGATCCCAGTCCACCGCGTAGGTCGCGATGAGCTCGTCGATCCGGGCCACGTGGTTCGCGTAGCCCTCGACCAGCTGCATGGTGAAGTCGCCGACCGCCGGCTGGCGCTCGTCCGACCGGTGCAGCCGGACCTGGTCCGCGAGGACCTCATGGACCGAGGTGCCGCGCTGGTCGGCCTCGAACACGATCTGGAAGGCCCGCTTGCGGGCCTTGCTCCGGGCAGCCACGGTTAGCTGTTCACCCGGCCGAGGTAGTCGCTGGTGCGGGTGTCGACCTTGACCTTCTCGCCGGTGGTGACGAAGAGCGGGACCTGGATCTCGTGGCCGGTCTCCAGCGTGGCGGGCTTGGTGCCACCGGTGGAGCGGTCGCCCTGGACGCCCGGGTCGGTGTGCTGGATCGTCAGCACGACGGCGGCGGGCAGCTCGACGTAGAGCACCTCGCCATCGTGCTGCGCGACCGAGGCGGTGAAGCCCTCGACGAGGAAGTTGGCGGCGTCGCCGACGGACTTGCGGTCGACGTGCAGCTGGTCGAACGTCTGCTCGTCCATGAAGACGAAGTAGTCGCCGTCCATGTAGGAGAACTGCATGTCGCGGCGGTCGATGGTGGCCGTGTCGACCTTCACGCCCGCGTTGAAGGTCTTGTCGACGACCTTGCCCGACATGACGTTCTTGAGCTTGGTGCGCACGAAGGCCGGGCCCTTGCCGGGCTTGACGTGCTGGAACTCGACGACGGACCAGAGCTGGCCGCCTTCGAGCTTGAGCACCATGCCGTTCTTGAGGTCGTTCGTGGAAGCCACGGTTGCGGAATCTCCTGGACTGACGTGGACCAAAAGCGTGGCCCGCGCCTACAGCGCGAGCAGCTCCTTGGTCGTGATGGTGAGTAGCTCGGGTCCGCCGTCCGCCTCCTGGCGCACGACGAGCGTGTCATCGATCCGGACTCCGCCCCGGCCCGGGAGGTGGACCCCCGGTTCGACGGTGACCGGCACACAAGCGTCCAGTTTACCCATGGCCGCGGGTGCGAGCTGCGGGTCCTCGTCGATTTCCAGGCCCACCCCGTGCCCGGTGGGGGCCGCGGAGGCGTCCTGATGGCCCGCCGCGACGAGCACCTGCCGGGCCGCCCGGTCCACGTCCCGGTACGCGGCGCCGGGGGCGAGAGCCTGCCGGCCGGCCCGCTGAGCGGCGAAGACGAGCTCGTACAGTTCGATTTGCCAGTCGGCCGGGGTGGTCCCGATGACGAAAGTCCGGCCGATCTCGCAACGATAGCCGTGGTAGCTGGCGCCCAGGCAGACGGAGAGAAAATCTCCTTCCTCGACACGGCGGTCGGTGGGCTTGTGACCGGCCAGACCGGAGTTCGGGCCGGTGGCGACGGAGGTGGGGAACGCGGGGCCGTCGGCGCCGTGGTCGACCAGCCGGCGTTCCAGTTCCAGGGCGAGATGCCGTTCGGTCCGGCCGACCAGGATCGACTCCAGGAGTTCGCCGAGGGCCTGGTCGGCGATCTCGGCGGCGATCCGCAGGGAGCCGATCTCCTCCTCGTCCTTGACGATCCGCAGCTGTTCGACCGCCGAGGAGAGATCCGCGAGGCGCAGTCCGGGCGCGGCGGCGCCCATGGCCCGGTGCCGGGCCACGGTCAGATGGTGTTCCTCGACGGCGAGGGCGTCGGCACCGGCCGTCCGGGCGAGGCCGACGGCGACGACCGCCGGATCGGCGCCGTCGGTGGGCGGCAGGCGGTACAGGGCCTCGTCGAGGCGCCCGTCGGCCGGATCGGGACCCGGCGCGGCCGGGCAGAGCAGCACGTCCTCGCCGGGGCCGATCAGCAGGACGGAGCCGGCGGGCGACCCGCCCGCGAGATAGCGGACGTTGGCGGGGCGGGAGACCAGGGCGGCCGGGCTGCCCGCGGCCACGCAGCGGTCGCGCAGCCGGGTCCGGCGTTCCGCATACACCTCTGACATGGTCCGAGCGTACGAGCGGCACGACGCCCCGGCCTGTTGGGCGCCGCCGACCGGGCCCCGCGCGGGACCGGCGCAGCACCTGTACGGGGCCGGAGCCGGGTGTGGCGGCCGGGGTGCGGGCGATCGGCCCCTACGGCCCCGGGCGGGTCAGGCCGTCGGGTGCTGGCCGGAAATCGCGCGGGCGAGGACGTCGTCCAGGACGCGGGCGGTGGTCTCCACGTCGTACGTCGAGTTGTCGATGATCGGCAGCCCGGAGCCGTACCAGCCGGCCATGCGGCCGTGGATCGCGGCGACCTCCTCGTCGGAGAGCCGCCGGTTGCCGCTGCGCTCGGCGTTGCGCTCCAGGACGACGTCGAGGCCGGGCAGCAGGACCACGGGCAGCAGACCGGGGCCGACATGGCGCTTCCAGCCGCCGAGGCCGACGACCGGCCAGTCCGGGAAGACGGCGTCGTCGAGGATGCAGGAGATCCCGTTGGCGAGGAAGTTGCGGGCGGCGAAGCCGCAGGTGCGGCGGGCGAGCCGGTACTGGGCCTCGGAGTGCTCGTTCCAGCCCGACTGGGGGTCGGCGAAGCCGGAGCAGACCCATTCGCGGACGTCGTCGAGGCTGATGTGGGCGGTCGGGACGCGCCGGCGGGTGGCCCAGTGGCGGGCCACGGTGGTCTTTCCGGCGCCGGCCGGGCCGATGAGCAGAACGGCGATGGTGGCGGTGCCGGTGCCGCCCGTCGCCGGGGGCGGCAGCGTGAGGTGTCCGGTGGCCTGGCCGCTCGCGGCCCACGCACCGGGCGGAACCGCCGGGGCGGGCGCCGCCGAGGGAGCCGGGGGCACGGGAGGTGCGGGCGGGTGCGGCGCGGCCGGCGGACCTTGCGGGGCCGGGGCGGGACCCGCGGCCGG
>NZ_JBEYZX010000072.1:0-20612 GCF_040646255.1 Streptomyces sp. NPDC046203
GTCGCCGCGGCGCCCTTCCCCGTCGTCACTCCCTTCGTCGGCTGCCGCGGGTCCCACCACCCCTTACCCCGGCCGGGCCCCGCCCCCCCCCGCGCGGGGCCCCGGGCCCGGTTCGTCGTACGGCGGCACCGCCATGCAGCACCGTACGGCGTGGGTGCCCGGTCCATGGGCGCGTGGCCGGGGCCGGAACCGGGAGGGGCGTGGCGTGTGCCGTACCCCCGGTGTCCGCCGGCCGCCCATGGGCGGGACGTCTGGGTGGGTGAAGCGGGTGAAGCGGTGAAGCGGGTGGAACAGTGGAGCGGGTGGAGCGGTGGAGCGAGAGAAGCCGTGAAGCCGTGAAGCCGCGGAGCGAGTGGAGCGCGCGGCGAGCGGTTTATCCGAAGCGGCCGGAGATGTAGTCCTCGGTCGCCTGGACGCTCGGGTTGGAGAAGATGCGCGCCGTGTCGTCCAGCTCGATCAGCTTGCCCGGCTGGCCCATGCCCGCCAGGTTGAAGAACGCGGTGCGGTCCGAGACGCGCGCGGCCTGCTGCATGTTGTGCGTGACGATGACGATCGTGAACTGTTCCTTCAGCTCGCCGATCAGGTCCTCGACGGCGAGCGTCGAGATCGGGTCGAGCGCGGAGCAGGGCTCGTCCATCAGGAGCACCTCGGGCTCGACCGCGATGGCGCGGGCGATGCAGAGCCGCTGCTGCTGGCCGCCGGAGAGGCCGGCGCCCGGCTTGTTCAGCCGGTCCTTGACCTCGTTCCAGAGGTTGGCGCCCTTGAGGGACCGCTCGACGATCTCGCTCAGCTCGGACTTCTTGTACGAGCCGTTGAGGCGCAGGCCCGCCGCCACGTTGTCGAAGATCGACATGGTGGGGAAGGGGTTGGGGCGCTGGAAGACCATGCCGACGGTACGGCGCACCGCGACCGGGTCGACGCCGGCGCCGTACAGGTTCTCGTCGTCCAGCATCACCTTGCCCTCGACGCGGCCGCCGGGGGTGACCTCGTGCATGCGGTTCAGGGTGCGCAGGAAGGTGGACTTGCCGCAGCCGGAGGGGCCGATGAAGGCCGTCACGGAGCGGGGCTCGACGGTCATCGAGATGTCGTCGATGGCCTTGTGGTTGCCGTAGTAGGCGGAGAGGCCGCTGACGTCGATTCGCTTGGCCATATCAATTCACTTCCGTTGACCGCGTCAGCGGCCGGTCTTGGGGGCCTTCCAGCGGGCGATGCCGCGGGCCACCAGGTTGAGGATCATGACGAAGGCGATCAGGACGAGCGCGGCGGCCCAGGCGCGGGCCACGGCGGCGTCGGTGCCGACCGCGTACTGCTCGTACACGTAGAGCGGCAGGGAGGACTGAGCGCCTTCGAAGGGGTTCGGGTTGATCAGTCGCGTACCGAACACCAGGAGCAGCACGGGGGCCGTCTCACCGGTGATACGGGCGATCGCGAGCATGACGCCCGTGGTGATGCCGCCGATCGCGGTGGGCAGGACCACCTTCAGGATCGTGCGCCACTTGGGGACGCCGAGGGCGAGGGAGGCCTCGCGCAGCTCGTTCGGGACGAGCTTCAGCATCTCCTCGGTGGAGCGGACGACGACCGGCATCATCAGGATCGCGAGGGCCAGCGAGCCGGCGAACCCGGAGGGGCCGAAGCCCAGGATCAGGTTCCAGGTGGCGAGGACGAACAGGCCCGCGACGATCGACGGGATGCCCGTCATGACGTCGACGAAGAAGGTGACGGCCTTGGCGAGCGTCCCGCCGCCGTACTCGACCAGGTAGACCGCGGTGAGCAGGCCGATCGGGGCGGCGATCAGGGTCGCGATGCCGACCTGCTCGATGGTGCCGAGCAGCGCGTGGTAGACGCCGCCGCCGGTCTCGGCGTCGAGGACGCCGTTCATCGAGTGGCTGAGGAAGTACGGGTCGAGGGCCTCGACGCCCTTGCTGACCGTGACCCAGGCGAGGGAGAGCAGCGGGATGACGGCGAGGACGAAGCAGACCCAGACGAGGCTGGTGGCGACGCGGTCCTTGGCCTGGCGCGCGCCCTCGACCTTGGTGGTCACGGCGTACGTGACGAGGACGAAGAGCAGCGCGGAGACGAGGCCCCACTGGACCTTGCTGTGCCAGCCGGCGGCCAGCCCGAGGCCGCAGCCGGCGGCGATCGACCCGGCGGCGACGGCGGCCGGGGTCCAGCGCGGCAGGCGGGCCTGGGACAGCGGGCGGCGGGGCAGCGTCGCGGCGGCGGGACGGTCCTGTATGGCGTTGCTCATGCGCTGGCCCCCGAGTACTCCTTGCGGCGCGCGATGATCATGCGCGCGGCGCCGTTGACCAGCAGCGTGATGGCGAAGAGGACGAGACCGGAGGCGATCAGGGCGTCCCGGCCGTAGGCGTCGGCCTCGTTGAACTTCGCGGCGATGTTCTGGGCGAAGGTGCCGCCGCCCGGGTCGAGCAGATGACCCGAGATGAGGAAGCTGGGGGAGAGGACGACGGCGACGGCCATCGTCTCGCCGAGCGCGCGGCCGAGGCCGAGCATCGAGGCGGAGATGATGCCGGAGCGGCCGAAGGGCAGCACCGACATGCGGACGACCTCCCAGCGCGTCGCGCCGAGCGCGAGCGCGGCCTCCTCGTGCATCCGCGGGACCTGGAGGAAGACCTCGCGGGTCACGTTGGTGATGATCGGGAGGATCATGATCGCCAGCAGGATGCCGACGGTGAACAGGTTGCGGGCGACGCCGTCGCTGGAGCGGTCGAAGAGGTACGTCCAGCCCAGGTACTGGTCGAGCCACGCGTTGAGCCCGCCCAGGTACGGGACGAGGAAGATCGCGCCCCACAGGCCGTAGATGATGCTGGGCACGGCGGCGAGCAGGTCGACCACGTACGCGAGCGGCTTGGCCAGCTTGCGCGGGGCGTAGTGCGAGATGAACAGCGCGATGCCGATCGCGACGGGCACGGCGATGGCCATGGCGATCACCGAGGAGACGATCGTGCCGAAGGCGAGGACCGCGATGCCGAAGACCGGCGGGTGGCCGGCCGGGTTCCACTCGAAGGTGGTGAAGAAGTTCGTGGAGTCCTTCGAGATCGCGAGGACGGCGCGGTAGGTCAGGAAGACCGCGATGGCCGCCATGATCACGAGGAGCGTGATGCCGGAGCCGCGGGACAGACCGATGAATATCCGGTCACCGGCGCGGCCGGTGGACGCGGAGAGCCGGCGGGGCTCCCCTGTGTCGGGTGTGTCGGGTGTGGTCGTAGCCATCTCTGATTTCTCCGGTCTGCGGAGCCGTACGGCCGTGCGCGCGGGGTGGGACGGGCGTGCGTGCGGCGCGGTGTGCGGGCTCCTGGCGGCGGTGCACCGGATGCCGGGGACGGCCTCTTCGCTCTCCGTGGCGGGAGGCGGAAGAGGCCGTCCCCGGCGTGGGGTCAGGACAGGGTCGGGACGATCTCGCGGACCTTGGCCGCGATCTCGGCCGGGAGCGGGGCGTAGCCGGCGTCGGAGAGGACCTTCTGGCCCTCCTCGCTGGCGGTGTAGTTGAGGAACGCCTTCAGGGTCGGCAGGGTGTCGGCCTTGTTGCCCTTGTCGCAGGCGATCTCGTACGTGACCAGGGTGATCGGGTACGCGCCCTCGGCCTTGGTGGCGTAGTCGAGGGACAGGGCCAGGTCGCTGCCGGTGCCCTTGACCTTGGCGGCGGCGACGGCCTTGGAGGCGTTCTCCGTGGTCGCGGCGACCGGGGCGGAGGCGCCGGTGTTGATGGCGACCGTGCTGATCTGGTTGGCGGTCGCGTACGACAGCTCGAAGTAGCCGATGGAGCCCTCGGCGCCCTTGACGGCGGTCGCGACACCGGCGGAGCCGTTGGCGGCCTGGCCACCCGGGGCGGGCCACGACTTGGTCTTCGGGTCGTACTTCCAGTCGGCCGCGGCGGCGGTCGACAGGTACTTGCCGAGGTTCTGGGTGGTGCCCGACTCGTCGGAGCGGTGGAACGCCTGGATGGTGCTGGCCGGGAGCTTGGCGCCCGGGTTCAGCTTGGCGATCGCCTCGTCGTTCCACTTGGTGATCTTCGCGTCGAAGATCTTGGCGAGGGTGGGGGCGTCGAGGACGAGGTTGTCCACGCCGTTCAGCTTGTAGCCGATGGCGATGGGGCCGCCGACCATCGGGAGGTTGACGCCCTTGCCGTCCTTGCAGACCTTCTGCGAGGCGGCGACCTCTTCGTCCTTCAGGGCGGAGTCGGAGCCCGCGAGGGCGACCTGGCCCTGGGTGAACTTGGTGATGCCGCCGCCGGAGCCGATGGCCTGGTAGTTGACCTCGACGCCCGCGCACGCGGCCTGGAAGTTCTTGACCCACAGGTCCATCGCGTTCTTCTGCGCGCTGGAGCCGGCGGCGAGCAGCTGGCCCTTGGCGCCGTCGCACTTGATGTTCGACGCCGAGGCGGACGAGGACTTGCCGCCGTCCTTGGTGGGCTCGCTGTTGTTGTCCGAACCACACGCCGAGAGGACGAGCACGCCGGAGACGACGAGGGCGCCGATCGCGGAGGCGCGAAGCCCGTTCTTGCGCGAAAGCTTCACTTTCGGGTGTTCCTTCCAGGAGCCGCCTTGCCGTGGACCTTGATGTCCTGAACGTATCCGTGGCGGCGTGTGTCGGGTGGTGGGGCGCCGGTCCGGTTCGGGCCGGGCACCTCGTAAGGCTGAAATTAGGCAGAACAGGTGAAGCGACCCATGGAAGAGAGTGAACGGCAAGTGAACCGTGCCGGAAGGTGAGGTGCGGAGCGCGCCGCCGCGCCGAGCAGGGGGTTCGTGGCGGGGGCCCGGGGCCCGGGTGGCCGGGTGACCGGGGACGACGGTGAGTCGTACGACGAGGTGATTCGTGTGACGAGGTGACCGCAGACGTCACCAAGACGAACGTAAGGGGCACGGTTTCCCCGCGTCAGTACGGCCGGGGGAAGTTGGCGAGGGGACGCCAGACCTGGTCGTCCGGCCGGCCCCTACGGGAGCTGCTCAGGGCTGCTCAGGGTTGCCCGTAGGGGAAGGGCCGGCGGGTCGTCGTCTTACACCCGGCTGTCCGAGGCCGCGTGGTGCAGCGCCGAGGTCAGCAGGTCGCGGTCGCGGGGCTGGGTGAGCCGGAGCCGGGCGGCGGCCGGGGGCAGCCACAGGAGCGTGTCGACCTCCCGGTTCGGGGTGAACGCGCCACCGAGGGCGCGCGCCGTCCAGTAGGTGACCTCCTTGGGCCGCCCGTTCACCGGGTAGCGCACGACGGGCAGCCGGGTGCCCAGCGCGCAGGACTGCCCGGTCTCCTCCAGGACCTCGCGCCGCGCGCACGCGGCCAGCGTCTCCCCGCGCTTCAGCTTCCCCTTCGGCAGCGACCAGTCGTCGTACTTGGGCCGGTGGACGAGGGCGATCTCGATGCCCGAGCCCTCGTCCTCGCTCCCGCCCGCGCCTTCGCCCCCGCTCCCGGCGCGGGCCGGCCGCCACAGCACGGCCCCCGCCGCGACGATCACGCCGCCAGGGCCGGTCGGGCCGGTCATGACACTCCCGCCGGGGTACGGGACCAGGCGCGCTGGAAGGCGAAGCGGGCGGCCTCGACCTCGTGGCGCTGGTCGGCGTGCAGGACCCCGAGGGCGTACGCGGTGGCCGGGGCGATCCGCGGGGTACGGGCGGCGGCCGAGGCCGCCGCGGCGGCCTCGGCGGCGTCGCGGTGCCGGTCCAGGGCGCGGGCGGCCTCGTACAGGACGGGGTCGCCCTCCGTGCCGCCGCGCAGCACCTCCCCGGCGTACCGGTGCAGCCGGAGCAGGCCGCGGGTCTGGTGCCAGGGCGCGTCCTGGGACTCGCCGGCGGTCAGACCGAGGGCGGTGGCGTTGTACGGGGCGGCGGCCCGGGCGAGCGGGAGGACGCCGACCGCGTCGCGCAGCCGGCGTTCGACGACGGCGGCGGGCGCGTCCAGGACCTCGTCGGCGCGGGCGGCGCCGGCCGGGCCGAGCGGGACCTCGGAGGCGAGCAGCGCGACGGCGTCGGCGACGGCGTGGAAGCGGGCGGAGCCGAGGGCCTGGAGGGCGGCGGAGTGGGCGCGGGTACGGGCGAGGGTGAGTTGGCGTTCCAGGAGGGCGCCGGCCCGGGCGGCGCCGAGGGTCAGGCCCCGGACGCTCTCGGTGTCTCCGTTCCCGCGCGCGGCGGGGACGGCGGCGGTGGCGGGAACGGCGGTGGTGGTGGTTGCGGTGGCCGTGGCCGCCGGTCCGACGCCGGCCAGCCGGGACAGCGCGTCGGCGAGCCGGACCAGCCGGGACGTACAGGCGTGTTCGAGGGCGAGGGTGCCGGACAGCCAGGCCAGTTCGGCGCGCAACTGGTCGGCCCAGGCGGCGTCGAGCAGCGGCCGGAAGGTGTGCAGGGTGCCGCTGATCCGGCGGGCCGCCGCCCGCAGGGTCCCGGCGGCCTCCTCCACGCCTCCGGTGCCGGTGCCGCTCTCGGTGTGCAGCCGGATCCCGCGCAGGAAGTCGGCGGCGCGGGCGTGCAGGTAGGGGGCGAGGATCTCGCCCGCGGTGACATCGGGTGCGAGGTCCCGTACGGGGGTCCGTACGGGCTCTCGTACGGGACCCCGTAGGGGCTCCCGAGTGACGTCGTTCCGCGTGATGTCCTGCGTGGGGTCAGGATTGGGCACGCCGGCGCCTCCGCGCGTCGATGAGCATCTCCTGGACGTGCCGGAGCGGCCGGCCCTCGGGATCGGTCGCGTGCCGCGTCCAGTTCCCGTCGGCGCCCAGGTGCCAGGAGGAGGTGGTGTCGGACATCCCGGTCTCCAGGAGCCGGGAGAGAGCGGCCCGGTGGCCGGGGTCGGTGACCCGGACCAGGGCCTCGATACGGCGGTCGAGGTTGCGGTGCATCATGTCGGCGCTGCCGATCCACACCTCGGGTTCGCCGCCGTTGCCGAAGGCGAAGATCCGGGAGTGTTCGAGGAAGCGGCCGAGGACCGAGCGGACCCGGATGTTCTCGGACAGGCCCTCGACGCCGGGGCGCACGGCACAGATGCCGCGCACCCAGATGTCGACCGGCACACCGGCCTGGGAGGCGCGGTAGCAGGCGTCGATGACGGCCTCGTCGACCATCGAGTTGACCTTGATCCGGACGTACGCGGGCCGGCCGGCGCGGTGGTGGGCGATCTCCTTGGTGATCCGGGAGACCAGGCCGTCGCGCAGCGACTTGGGGGCGACGAGGAGCCGTCGGTAGGTCTCGCGGCGCGAGTAGCCGGAGAGCCGATTGAACAGGTCGGACAGGTCCGCGCCGACCTGCGGGTCGGCGGTGAGCAGGCCGAGGTCCTCGTAGAGCCGGGCCGTCTTCGGGTGGTAGTTGCCGGTGCCGACGTGGCTGTAGCGGCGCAGGACGTCGCCTTCCTGGCGGACGACGAGCGACAGCTTGCAGTGCGTCTTCAGACCGACCAGGCCGTAGACGACATGGCAGCCGGCCTCCTCCAGCTTGCGGGCCCACTTGATGTTGGCCTGCTCGTCGAAGCGGGCCTTGATCTCGACGAGGACGAGGACCTGCTTGCCGGACTCGGCGGCGTCTATCAGGGCGTCGACGATCGGCGAGTCGCCGGAGGTGCGGTACAGCGTCTGCTTGATGGCGAGGACGGACGGGTCGGCCGCCGCCTGCTCCAGGAAGGCCTGCACGGAGGTGGAGAAGGAGTCGTACGGGTGGTGAAGCAGCACGTCCCGCTCGCGTACGGCCGCGAAGATGTCGGGCGCGGACGCCGACTCGACCTCGGCGAGGTCACGGTGGGTGCCGGCGACGAACGTGGCGTACTTGAGCTCGGGCCGGTCGAGCGAGGCGATGCCGAACAGCCCGGTGAGGTCGAGCGGGCCGGGCAGCGGGTAGACCTCGGAGTCGGAGATCTTCAGCTCGCGGACCAGCAGGTCGAGCACGTACGGGTCGATGGACTCCTCGACCTCCAGCCGCACCGGCGGCCCGAAGCGGCGCCGCATGAGCTCCTTCTCCAGGGCCTGGAGCAGGTTCTCGGCGTCGTCCTCCTCGACCTCCAGGTCCTCGTTGCGGGTGACCCGGAACATGTGGTGCGCGAGCACCTCCATGCCCGGGAACAGCTCCTCCAGGTGCGCGGCGATGACGTCCTCCAGCGGGACGTAGCGCTCGGGGGATGCCTCCAGGAAGCGGGAGAGCAGCGGCGGGACCTTGACGCGGGCGAAGTGGCGGTGGCCGCTGACCGGGTTGCGGACGACGACGGCGAGGTTGAGCGAGAGCCCCGAGATGTACGGGAAGGGGTGCGCCGGGTCGACGGCGAGCGGCGTGAGGACCGGGAAGATCTGCTGGCGGAACAGGGTGAAGAGGCGGGCCTGTTCCTTCTCGGTCAGCTCGGGCCAGCGGATGAGGTGGATGCCCTCGTCGGCGAGGGCCGGGGCGACGTCCTGCTGGTAGCAGGCGGCGTGCCGGGCCATGAGCTCGCGGCTGCGGGTCCAGATCAGGTCGAGCACCTCGCGCGGCTGGAGGCCGGAGGCGGAGCGGGTGGCGACGCCGGTGGCGATGCGGCGCTTGAGCCCGGCGACGCGGACCATGAAGAACTCGTCGAGGTTCGAGGCGAAGATCGCGAGGAAGTTCGCTCGTTCGAGAAGCGGCGTCGCGGGGTCCTCGGCGAGTTCGAGGACGCGCTCGTTGAAGGCGAGCCAGCTGCGTTCGCGGTCGAGGAAGCGTCCCTGGGGCAGCTCGCCGGCCTCGTCGTCCTCGTACGTGTCGGGGTCGGCATCGAGGTCGGGCGCGAGCTCGCTCACGGAGCCGCCGTGCACGGCCTGCGGCCGGTGCGCGGCTATGGAACCCAGCGAGGGCTGGGCCGCCGGAGCGGGCGCGTTCTTCGGGTTCGTGACCGGTACCTCGGCGGGCTGCTGGCTCATGAGCCCATTCTTCCGCGCGAAGGGGTGGTCGGGCGCGTCGGAGCGGGCCGTGGGGGAGGGAAGCCTCCCCTTGGGGAGGGCGCGGGCGCGGGCGGGCACGGAGCGCTTCATTGCGTGAGCTTCGCAAGCGCTTCTGAATGGCCGGTAACGGGGACGTGACGTGCGGGAATCGGGGGCCGGGTTTGTAGGGCGGCCCGGGCGGGGGTCAGGGTGGCGGTCAGGGGGTGCGCCGGGGGTGCCCGTAGGGGGGTGGGGCCCGTCCCCGGTGCGGGCCCCACCCCCCTACGGGACCCGGCCTACGGCAGCCGGGAGCGCAGGACGCGGAACGCGGCGAGGACCGCGAGGGCGGCGAGGGCGAGCAGGATGCCGGTCTCGACGAGCTGGAGTGGCCAGAAGTGGCTCTGCGGGTGGATGTCGGCGTAGTCGGTGACGCCGCCCTGCTGTTTCAGGCAGGCCGCGTCCCAGTGGCAGTCGGCCATGCTCACTTTCCGGCCGGACGGTGTGAGGATGCCCAGTTCGACGTCCCAGGAGGAGGTGGGGCGATGGCGGGCGGCCTGCCCGGTCAGGGTCTCGGTGGGCCACAGCAGGTGGCGGTACTTGACGAAGGCGAGGATCACGCCGCCGGTGAGCAGGGTGGAGGTCAGCAGGGCGGGCAGGGTGCGGCGGATCAACAGACCGAGGAAGGCGCCGAGGGCGACGCCGAAGAGGGTGGTCGCTACGGGGACGGTGCCGGGCAGGGAGGCGTAGACGGTCGGGTCGTACCAGAAGCCGGCGTAGTCGTCGATGGATCCGTTGGGCCAGGACCACCCGAAGGCCAGATTGACGACCACCATGAGCGCGACGGTGAACGCGGCGGCCACGGCGAGCTTGGCGGCGAGCCAGCGGGCCGGGGAGGCGGACTGGGTCCAGGCCAGCTTGTACGTGCCGGTCTCCAGCTCGCGGGCGACGAGCGGGCCCGCCATGTAGCCGGCGATCACGGCGGGCAGGAGGATGACGCCGAGGCCGACGTACTCCGGAAGGTGACTGGCGAACAACTGGGCGTCGAAATACTCGCGTGCCGGTTGGTAGCAGTCGGGATCGTGGGTGTCCTTCACGCATCCGGCCGCCTTGAGGACGTCCGTGGCGTGGTCGGACATGTAGACGGCGGCCAGCAGAACGGCCGCCGCGACCACGGCCACACCGAGCGCCGCCACCACCGTCCAGCGGTGCTGGCAGGCCGTCACCTTGGCGAAGGCCCGTAGGGAAAGTCCCCTGGGGGACGGGCCCTTAGGGGCAGGGGCGGGGTTCGCCGGGCCGGCGGGGGCCGGGCCCGGGTTCGTCAGGGTCGGGGCGCTCATGCTGCGGCTCCTTCCGGCGTGGCGGCGGCCGCGCGCAGGTGGGCGAGGACGAGTTCTTCGAGGGACGGCTCGGTGCGCTGCCAGCCGTCCGGGACCGGGGCGCCCCCGGTACGGACGAGCGCGCTGAGCTGACGGCCCGTCGTGCGGGAGTCGACCACGGTGTACGGGCTGAGGTCGGCGTCCGTCGCCGGGCCGGTCAGCAGGGTGTGCGCGTCGAGCAGGCTGTCGACGGCGCCGGCGAGCCGGATCCGGCCGCCGTGCAGGAGCAGCAGATGGTCGCAGGAGTCGGCGAGTTCGCCGAGGACGTGCGAGGACATCACGATCGTGGTGCCGTGTTCGGCGGCGTCGGCCATCAGCAGCCCCATCAGCTGGACCCGGGCGAGCGGGTCGAGATCGGCCATCGGCTCGTCGAGGAGCAGGAGTTCGGCCCGCTTGCCGAGGGCGAGCGCGAGCGCGAGGCGGGTGCGCTGGCCGCCGGAGAGCGAGCGGACGTGGGCCTTCCAGTTCAGGCCCTCGGCGGCGGCGCGCGCGGCGTCGGCGTTCCAGCGGCCCGGGTTGAGCTCGCGGCCCAGGTCGATGGTCTCGGCGACGGTGAGCTGGGGGTAGAGCGGGCGGTCCTGGGCGACGTACGCCATCCGCTCCCGCTCCGGGGCGCCGATCGTGCCCTCGGTGGGGCGGAGCAGTCCGGCGGCGAGGGCCAGGAGGGTGGATTTTCCGGCGCCGTTGGGCCCGGCGAGGGCGCAGATCCGGCCGGCGGGCAGGGTGAAGGAGCAGTCGCGCAGGGACCAGGGGCGGGACCGTCCGCCGTAGCGCAGTCCGAGTCCGTCGGCCGTGAGCGCGGGCGGCCCGTCGCCGCTGTGCGCGTTGTATCCCTCGGTCATGCGTCCCCCTGGAAGTGTTCGTTCAGTACGGATGTGAAGAGCGCCGCCACGTCCTCGCGGTCCAGCCCTTCCGCGCGGGCCCGGCGGGCCCAGTCGGCGAGTTCGGCGCGCAGCGGCGAGTCGGCCGGGGCGGCGGTGCCGAGCGTGGCGCGGACGAAGGTGCCGAGGCCCCGGCGGGCCTCGACGAGCCCTTCGCGTTCGAGTTCGCGGTAGGCCTTGAGGACCGTGTTGGGGTTGATGGCGGTCGCCTCGACGACCTCGCGGGCCGTGGGCAGCTTGTCGCCGGGGGCCAGGACGCCCATGCGCAGCGCCTGACGCGTCTGCTGGACGATCTGGAGGTAGGTGGCGACCCCGCTGCGCCGGTCGATGCGGTAGGCGAGCACGCGCTTGCACCACCCTTTCACTAATCAAGTAGTGAAAGGGTGGTGCAAAGAAGGGGACGGTGTCAACCGTCCCCTTCTTCAGGCGAGTTCGCCCAGGGTCTCGCGTCGGGCCTTACGTCGGGCCTTACGGGCGGTGGCGCCCCGTCAGGACTCCGCCCGTTCCGGACCCCGCCCGTTCCGGACCCCGCGCCGTCAGGACTCCGCGCGGTACATCAGGTCCACCTCGTGCGTACGGAAGCCCAGCCGCTCGTACACCGTCACCGCCGCCGTGTTGTCCGCGTCCACGTAGAGCATCGCCGTCGGCAGCCCCTCGCCCGCCAGATGCCGCAGCCCCGTCGCCGTCAGCGCCTTGCCGAGGCCGCCGCCCTGCGCGTCCGGCAGCACGCCGACCACGTACACCTCGCCCAGCTGCTCCTCGGCGTGCGTCTTCGTCCAGTGGAAGCCGACGAGCCGGCCGTCCTTCTCCGCGAGGAAGAAGCCCTTCGGGTCGAACCACGGCTCGGCCATCCGGTCGTCCAGGTCGCGCTGGGTCAGCGAGCCCTGCTCCGGGTGGTGCGCGAACGCGGTCGCGTTGACGGACAGCCAGGCCGTGTCGTCCGCGCCGGGCGAGAACGTACGGACGGTGACGCCCTCCGGCAGCACCGGCTCGGGCAGGTCCAGCGGGACCAGCGAGCGGCGCAGCTGGCGCAGCTCGCGGAACAGGGTCAGGCCGAGCACCTGGGCCAGGTGGCGGGCGGCCGGCTTGCCGCCGTGCGCCCAGACCCGCAGCCGCTTCCCGGTCGCCTCCAGGAGCGCCAGGCCGAGCGCCCGCCCGTGCCCGCGGCCCCGGTGCGCGGGGTGGACGACCAGCTCGGCGGCCGGGGCCTCGACCGGGTCGGTCTCCTCGACCTGCGCGTAGCCGTAGAGCTGCGGCCCGACCGTGAGCAGGAGGTGCCGGACGCCCTCGCGCCGGCCGTGGCGCAGATAGAGCCGCCCCTGCTCCGACACGGCGTGGACACCGTCGGCGTGGTCGGCGGCGTCCAGCAGTTCCAGGACGTCCTGGATCTGCTGAGGGGTCAGTTCTTCGTGGATGGTGATCTGCCGACCGGGTTCGAGGGCCGGCGCCGCGTCAGAAGTCATGGTGACGAGCGTACGGGGGGCGGGCGCGGGCCCGCGGGATACGGACGCGAGACTGTCAGGTGTGGGGCGGGGCGGGGACCTTGAAGATGTTCGACTCTTGTAACCCGATCCCCCCTGTTGCGCTACGCGCGTTGACCTTAGGCTGCGCGAGCAGCGGCAGATTCGTTCAGAAAATGGGGAAACTCGGAAAAATGGCAGGGACAAGGAAGCAGAACAAGGCCGGGCGGCGCATCCTCGCCGCCGGTGCGGGCCTCGCCACCCTCGGCGCGCTGGTCGCCGCGATGCCGGCCGGCGCGGCGCAGGACACCGCCGCCGGGCAGGGCGGCACCAACGGCAAGGGCTGGGGGCGGATGGTCGACGTCCAGCTGCTCTCCTTCAACGATCTGCACGGCAACCTGGAGCCCCCGGCCGGTTCGTCCGGCCAGGTCAGCCGGGTGAAGGCGGACGGCACCACGGAGAAGATCGACGCGGGCGGCGCCGAGTACCTCGCCACCCACCTGCGTCAGGCCCGTCAGGGCAAGCGTTTCTCCATCACCGCCGCCGCCGGTGACCTGGTCGGCGCGTCCCCGCTGCTGTCCGGCCTGTTCCACGACGAGCCGACCATCGACGCGCTCAACGGCATGGACCTGGACGTCACCTCGGTCGGCAACCACGAGTTCGACGAGGGCGCGGTCGAGCTGGCCCGTATGCAGCGCGGCGGCTGCCACCCGACGGCCGGCTGCTTCACCGCCGACAAGAAGTTCGGCGGCGCCGACTTCCCCTACCTCGCCGCCAACGTGACGGAGGAGAAGACCGGCAAGCCGCTGCTCGACCCGACCTTCGTGTGGGAGAAGGAAGGCGTCAAGATCGGCTTCATCGGTGTGACCCTGGAGGGCACCCCGAACATCGTCACCGCCGAGGGCGTCAAGGGCCTGAAGTTCGGCAACGAGGTCGAGACGATCAACAAGTACGCGAAGATCCTGGAGCGGCAGGGCGTCAAGTCCATCGTCGCCCTGATCCACGAGGGCGGTCTGCCGGCCTCCGCGAACTACAACTACGACTGTGACAGCCCGGCCGCGGGCGGTGGGATCTCCGGCCCGATCACCGAGATCGCCAAGCACGTCGACCCGCAGGTCGACGCGCTGGTCACCGGCCACACCCACAACGCGTACGTGTGCACCATCCCCGACCCGGCGGGCAAGCCGCGTCTGGTCACCTCGGCGGCGTCGTTCGGCCGGCTGTACACCGACACCACGCTGACGTACGACCGTGCCACCGGCGACATCGTGCGCACCGCCGTCGACTCGGCCAACCACGCCGTCACCCGTGACGTCCCGAAGGCCCAGGACATGACCCGGCTGATCGGGAAGTGGCAGGAGCTGGCGGCGCCGATCGCCAACCGGCCGCAGGGCTGGATCGCCGCCGACATCAACGGTCGCGGCTCCACGGCGTACGAGAAGCCGCTCGGCGACATGATCGCCGACGCGCAGCTGGAGGGCCTGGCCCCGGCGGACAAGGGCGGCGCCCAGGTGGCGCTGATGAACCCGGGCGGCATCCGCTCCGACCTCGTCTACAAGGCCTCCGGCGCCGAGGGCGACGGTGTGGTGACTTACGGCGAGTCCTTCACGGTGCAGCCGTTCACCAACATGATGAACGTGGTCGACCTGTCCGGCGCCAACCTGATCCAGGCGCTGAAGCAGCAGGTCAGCGGTTCGAACCTGAACGAGATCAAGATCCTCCAGGTCTCCAAGGGCCTGACCTACACGCTCGACCTGACCAAGTCGGGCGCGGACCGTGTGGTGACCGACAGCATCAAGCTGAACGGTGCGGCGATCGACCCGTCGAAGACCTACCGTGTCGCGATGAACGAGTTCCTCGCGGGCGGCGGTGACGGCTTCCCGGCCCTCGCGGCCGGCACGAACAAGCTCGTCGGCGCCTCGGACCTGGACGTCTTCAACGCCTACCTGGCGGCGAACTCCTCCGCCTCGGCGCCGCTCGCGGTGCCGGCGGCCGACCGCATCACGGTCGTCCGGTAGGAAGATCCGCTGAACGGACCCGTCCAGCGGGTCCAGCGGGTCCAGCACGTCAAGCGGGTCCAGTAAGCAGAGGGAAAGCCGGGCATATGCCCGGCCGCGTGTCAGCGCGCGTAAGGGCGGTCTCCGTTTCGGCGGAGGCCGCCCTCTTTCGTGTCATGCGGGTGGACGGGTGTGTACGCGCGGGTGCGTCCGCGCGGGCGTACGCCCGCGGGCCCGGCGCGCTCAGCGGACCGCCTGCACGTTGTCGGCCGCCGTCGACCACTCGACGCCCGAGAGGGGCCGGATGTGGGCGATGCGCACCACCCGGCCGTCGGGGTGCGGCTCGTGGGTGACGGCGAGCAGGACTCCCTCCTTGCCGCTCGGAATGTCCCGCACCAGGCTGTTGACCAGCGGATGCTGCTCGTGACCGGCGGAGTCGACCGGGTGGCCGGGCGCGCCCTGGAGTCCGGCGGCGGCACGGTGCACGAACTTCTCCCACCCTCGTGCCGCGCGGTCGCGCAGTGCGCGGCTCGGCGCACAGGGGCAGGGATCGGCGGCGGTCATGGCGGCGTTCCTTTCCGAGGACATCCGTTGGCGCGGATGGCTGATAGTCATTCAACGGGGGTACACCGACGGGGAGAGCGCCTCATGCTGGGCACGTCGTTGAATGCGTTGAACGCCAGGGAGCTGGGATGGGACGCACGCCGAACACGGCCCTCGCACGCGTGATGGCCGAGGCCGACTGGGGAAACGGGCAGCTCGCCCGCGCGGTGAACCGCGCCGGCGCCGAGGCCGGGCTGACTCTCAGCCATTCCGCCAGCACGGTGACGTACTGGCTGCGTGGCTCCCTGCCGAAGAAACCGGTCCGGCCGGTCGTCGCCGAGGCCCTGTCCCGGCGTCTCGGCCGGCCCGTGAGCTGCGCGGAGCTCGGGTTCGCCGGGCCCGACGGCGGTGGCGCGGGCGGCGCCGGGGAGGGCGGGGCGGACGGTGCGGTCGGGAGCGACGCGACCGGCACGCGCGGTCTCGCCGACCTGGCGGGCAAGGACATGGACCCGTCGCGGCGGGGAGTGCTCACGGCCGGGCTGTACTCGGCGGCCCTGACGGTGCCGGGGTTCGCGGACCCGGGGACCCCGCCCGAGCCCGCCGGGGAGGAGATCGCGGCCGGCCGTACGGTCCGGATCGGCGCCGGCGAGGTCGCCACCGTCCGGACGATGACCCAGCACATCGCGATCATCCTGGACGACCTCGGCGGCGGTCACGCCCGTCCGATGGCCGCGGCCTTCCTGATGAATACGGTGCTGTCCTGGCTGCGGGCCGACGCCTCGGCGGAGGTGAAGCGGGACATGCAGGCCGCCGCCTCCGACTTCGTCTATCTGACGGGGTGGATGGCGATGTACGAGCGGGCGCACGGCCTCGGGCAGCGCTACTTCGTCCAGGCCCTGGAGCTGGCCCGGGACGCCCAGGACCACCTCACGTACTGCCGGACCCTGCGCGGCATGGCGCTCCAGGCGGCGAACCTGCGCTACGGGCGCCGGGCCCTGGAGTACGCGGACTCCGCCGCCGAGGCGGCCCCGGCCGCCGGGCCCCGGCTGGTCGCCTTCCTGCGCGGGCAGCAGGCCCATGGCGCGGCCCTGGTGAAGGACCGCCGGCAGGCGTTCACCCGGCTGCGGGAGACGGAGGCGGCGCTGGCCCGCGCGGACGGCCGCAACGACGCCGTGGGCGGGTACGACCAGGCCGCGTACCACTTCCATGTCGCGCACGTGCTGTACGAGCTGGGCGATCTGCCGGGTTCGATCACGGCGCTCCAGCGGTCCAACCGGGTCCGCTCCGCGCACGAGCGGCAGGGCAGGGTTCACGCGCACGGGGTGCTCGCCGCCCGGCAGTGGGAGCGCGGGCACGTGGAGGCGGCGTGCCTGACCTGGGACCGGTTCCTGGACGACTACACCGCCCTGTCGACCGCGCGCGGCGACGAGCACTTCGCGGTGCTGCGCGGGCATGTCGCGGCGCAGCCGCGGAGCCGGGTCGTGCGGTCGCTCGGGGAGCGGGCACGGGTCGTCGCGGAGCAGAAGAGCGCGGTGTGAGGGGCGCGGTGTGAGAGGGCGGGGTGTGAGGGGCGGGGCGGCGGGGGTTTAAAGCGGCCAAGGAGGCTTACGGGGCTCGGGCGGCGGACCTACGACCGGCGCCCGATGGCATATGCCGTACCGCTGACTACGCTCCGGCCCGATGGACCTTCGTACAACGGCGCAGCTCGCCCAAGGACCTCAGGACCTCAGGACCCAAGGAGCCGACAGGATGTCAGCGATCTCGACCGCGCATATGCGCATCGCCCGCCCCTCCCGCGACCTGGAGGCGGCCCGGCGCTTCTGGGTCGAAGGGCTCGGCCTCGACGTGCTCTACGCGCACGAGGCGGACGGCGGCGAGCGGCTCCACTCGCTGCTGATGCTCGGCTGGCGGGACGCCGGCTGGCACCTGGAACTGACCCGGGACCCCGCCGCGCCCCTCGAACCGACCCCGACCCCCGACGACCTGCTCGTGGTCTATCTGGACGGCCCCGTGCCGGACGACCTCGTCGCCCGGCTCGAAGCGGCGGGCGGGACGCGGGTGCCCGCGCACAACCCGTACTGGGACACCTGGGGCGTGACCCTCCAGGACCCGGACGGCTACCGGCTGGTGCTCTGCACCCGCTCCTGGTCCAACAGCTGAGGTAGATCGCTCAGGGCGGGCGCGGGGCGCGTACGCGGGTCGGCGCGCGGTCGTCAGACGGTGGCGGGCCGGTCCGGCGGCGGGGTCGGGGCGCCCGGGAAACGGAGGGTGGCGACGGTGCCGCCGCCGTCCGCCGGGGTGAGCGCGACGGTGCCGCCCGCCTGCCCGACCGTACGGGCCACGATCGACAGACCGAGCCCCGAACCGGGCAGGCTGCGGGCCGACGGGGAGCGCCAGAAGCGGTCGAAGACGTGCGGGAGTTCGTCGGGCGCGATGCCCGGACCGTGGTCCCGTACGGTCAGCTCGCCCCGCATCAGCCGTACCTCGACCGTGCCGCGCGGCGGCGAGAACTTCACCGCGTTGTCGAGGACGTTCACCAGGGCCCGTTCGAGCGCGGCGGGCTCCGCCCGGACGTACCAGGGCGCCAGGTCCGTCTCGAAGGCCAGCTCCGGCCCGCGCAGCCGGGCCCGGTCGAGGGCCGCGCGCAGGATGGTGTGCAGCGGCACCACCTCCAGCGGCCCGGGTGTGACGGCCTCGGGGCGGGCCAGCTCCTGGAGGTCGCCGACCAGCGACGACAATTCCGTCAGCTGGGCCTTCACCGAGGCCAGCAGGGCCCGCCGGTCGTCCGGCGGCAGCGCGCGCCCGGTCTCGTCGCTGCGGGCGAGCAGATCGATGTTGGTGCGCAGCGAGGTGAGCGGGGTGCGCAGTTCGTGGCCCGCGTCCGCGATCAGCCGGGCCTGCCGGTCGCGGGAGGTCGCGAGCGCCGCCGTCATCACGTTGAACGACCGCGAGAGCCGGGCGATCTCGTCCTCGCCCTCCACCGGGATCCGTACGGTCAGGTCCTCGGTCGCGGCGACGTGTTCGACCGCGCCGGTCAGCCGGTCCACGGGCGCGAGCCCGGTGCGCGCCACCCACAGCCCGGCCGCGCCCGCGCCGAGCACGCCGATGCCGGAGACGAGGAGCAGCACCCAGCCGAGGGTGGACAGCGAGTTGTCGATCTCGGACAGCGGCCGGGCGAGCGATACGGCGAGGCCGTACCGGCCCGGCTGGTGGTACGTGTAGACGCGCATCGCGCGGCCGTCGGCGTCCCGGGTGGTGTGCAGGGTGTCCGGGACGAGGCCCTGGGCGACCCGCAGGTCCTCGTTCTGTACGGGGATGGCGGCCTTGCCGGAGGTACAGGCGGTGCCGTCGGGCAGGACGACCTGCACGGTGTACGGGGGCAGCGGGGGGACCGGGCTGTCGGTGCGGCAGCCGGCGAGCACCAGGTTGACGTACTGGTCGTCCACCTTGCTGCCGCGCAGCGACGCGTCCAGCTCGTGTTCCAGCTGGGCGCGGGTCACCAGCCAGCAGGCCAGCGACACCGCCGCCACCGCGACCGCCACGGCGAGGGCGGTCAGCAGGGCGAGCCGGGAGCGCAGCGGCCGGGACCGGAACCAGGCGACGGGTCCGGTCATACGGCGCCGACACCCCCGTTCGCCCCATCGTTCGGGACCCCGCTCGTGCCCGTACCCGTACCCGTACCCGTACCCGTACCCGTACCCGTACCCGTACCCGTGCCCGTACTCGTGCCGGTGGTCCGGAGTACGTACCCGACGCCCCGCACGGTGTGCACGAGCCGCGGCTCGCCGCCCGCCTCCGTCTTGCGCCGCAGATACATCACGTACACGTCCAGGGAGTTGGAACTGGGCTCGAAGTCGAAGCCCCAGACGGCCTTGAGGATCTGCTCGCGGGTGAGCACCTGCTTCGGGTGCGCCAGGAACAGCTCCAGGAGCGTGAACTCGGTCCGGGTCAGCTCCACGGCCCGGCCGCCCCGGGTCACCTCGCGGGTCGCGAGGTTCATCCGCAGATCGCCGAAGGAGAGCACGTCGCCCCCGCCGGCCGGCTCGGCGGCCGCGGCGGCCCGGGCGGCGGCGTACGAGCTGCGCCGCAGCAGGGCCCGGATCCGGGCGAACAGCTCGTCCAGCTCGAAGGGCTTGACCAGGTAGTCGTCCGCGCCCGCGTCGAGGCCGGTGACCCGGTCGCCGACCGTATCGCGGGCGGTGAGCATGAGGATCGGCACGGTCGAGCCGCCGGCCCGGATCCGGCGGGCGGCGGTCAGACCGTCCATGCGGGGCATCTGGACGTCGAGGACGACCAGGTCGGGGGCGTACGCCGCCAGTTTGGCGAGCGCGTCGAGCCCGTCGACGGCGTCCTCGGTCCCGTACCCCTCGAAGGCGAGGCTGCGGCGCAGCGCCTCGCGCACCGCCGGCTCGTCGTCGACGATGAGGATGCGCTCGGTGCCGCCGCCGCTGTCGGTCTGCTGCCCCGCCTGCGCGCCGGCGTGCGCTCCGGTGTGCTGCCCCACGATGCCACTCATGGGGTCAGCGTCCCATGGGTCGCTCACGCGGGTCAGCTGCCACCGCCCGCGCGCAGGGCGGGCAGGTCGGCCTTGAGGGTGTCCACCGGGATCGCGAAGCCGAGGCCGACGCTGCCGGCCGTGCCCGAGTCGCCGCCGGAGCCGGGCGCGTACATCGCCGCGTTGATGCCGATGATCCGGCCGTTCATGTCGATCAGCGCGCCGCCGGAGTTCCCGGGGTTGAGGGAGGCGTCGGTCTGGATCGCCTTGTACGTGGTCTTCGAGGAGCCGGTGTCGCCGTTGAAGCGCTGCCCGCCGAACTCGAACGGCCAGCCCTGCCGCGGGTCCCACTGCTGGCCCTGGCCACCGCTCTGGCCACCCTGACCGTTCTGGCTGCTCTGGCCGTTCTGGCCGCCGTCCTCGCGGGCGACGGTCACGTCCCGGTCGAGCGCGGAGACGATGCCGCTGGTGACGGTGCCGGTCAGGCCCTCGGGGGAGCCGATGGCCACGACCTGGTCGCCGACCCTGAGACCGGCGGAGTCGCCGAGGGTGGCGGCCTTGAGCCCGGACGCGCCGCGCAGCTTGATCAGGGCGAGGTCCTTGGCGGGGTCGGTGCCGACGACCTCGGCGGCGTACGTCTTGCCGGTGCTGAGCCGGACGGTGAGCGTCGAGGCGCCGGAGATCACGTGGTTGTTGGTGACGATCTCGCCGCCGGAGGTGATGATCACACCGGAGCCGGTGGCCTTGCCGCCGGAGCCGGTCGCGGAGATCTCCACGATGGACGGCGAGACGGCCTGGGCGACCCCGGCGACCGTGCCCTTGCTCCCGGCGGCGACGGTGGTGCCGTCCACCGGGCTCGGCGCCGCGGTGATGCCGGGGGAGTCGTGCGTCCACCGCTCGACCAGGGTCGCGGTGCCGCCGCCGATCGCGGCCGCGGCGATCGCGACGGCGGTCAGCAGGCCGGCGGCACGCCGCCGCGTCCGCCGGGTCTGCCCGTGCGGGGCGGGCT
>NZ_JBEYZX010000073.1:0-20410 GCF_040646255.1 Streptomyces sp. NPDC046203
GTTGCAGTAGGCGTAGAGCAGCTTCGCGCCGTGCCGGATGATTCCACCGTGCTCCTGGTCGACACCGGGCAGGAAGCCGGGTACGTCCAAAAGAGCGCCCGCGACACCCCCGCCGCGCCCCCGCCACCCGCTCGCCGACCACTCGCCGGCCGTTCGCCACCCGCTCGTCCCGCCCGCCGTTTCCCGGGCGTTGACCCCGATGACCCTCCGGCGCCCCTCCGGCGTCCCCTCCCGGCGTTCCCTCGCGGCCCCGCCGGGCATCGAAGGACGAAGGTCCCGAGAAGGGATGACCAACGGCGAGTGGAGGGAGGTTCGGACGGTGGAAGGCTGTCCTTGAGGGACGATCCATGATGTGACGCGAGTCACTCAATCTCTTTCAGAAAGTTCCATGCTTACCCCTGCCCTACATACCTCCCATTTAATATGTGCAATTGCACGGGGTCTACGCGGGTCCACCAGGGATCGGCTCAGGAACTGTGGGGAGCGCACAAAAAAGATCGCGCCGGACCCGGCGGAGTCCAGCGCGATCGATGACGGAGGCCTGTTGGGGCAGGAGTCCATCGGCAGAGCTTGGGGTGGGCGACCGGGTTGGGGGTCCGGAATGCGCCCGATACTTCAAGGTGTTGCGGGTACTGCAGGTCGTGCGGTTGCTGCAGGGTGTCGCAAACTGCGGCGGTTGCCTCAGCCCTCGCTGCGCTGCTGCGGAATACCCGCAAGCAGGGCGCGGACCTCGGCCTCGCGGTACCGGCGGTGTCCACCCAGGGTGCGGATGGACGTGAGCTTGCCGGCCTTCGCCCAGCGGGTCACCGTCTTCGGGTCGACACGGAACATCGTGGCAACCTCGGCAGGGGTCAGCAGCGGCTCGGCATCAGGGGTGCGAGCGGTCATGAGCGGCCTCCTCGGGAGAACCGAACCTTCTCGGTTCTTTCCTCTAAATTCTGCACCTTGACCCGCGTTGCCCGAAATGGCAGAAGCGGGCCGAGTCGGTTATAGGACGAACGGCTTGTCCTCGGCACTACAACTACACCATCCGTCCAGCCACGTCGGCCAAACCGATGGAATTGCCCTCGCAGGTGTTCATCAGCGGCGGAAGTCGATGGACCATGCCATAGCGGACAGTCACGCCGCCGTGACGATCAGTCACAGAGCGACCAGGAGCCGACAGACCCCCCATAGAGTGCAATGCTGAGCGTTCCGCCCATACTTGGGCGGAAGGAACCCTCCCCGGACTCCTTGTCCTATTTTGGCATGCGGATAGGCGTTGGGCGCAAGAGTGAATTAAGTGCAATCCGTCACGCTTGAGCCAAAGGCCCGGATCGGGACCTACGTCCCGTCCGCCCACCTCCAACGACCCCTCGGAAGACCACCGAAGGGGCCGCCGACGTTTCGTCGATGAAGATCATTTACATCAGGTTGTCATGTCCTGTCGATGACTAATTCGCGAACTGCAGGTCCCGGACGGCCCGCCACCGCTCCGCGAACCGCTCGTAGGCCGCCATCGCGCCGTCGCCGTCGCCCGCCCGCAGCGCCTCGATGCCCTCCGCCACGTCCGCCGCCGAATGATCGGCGGCGAGCGCCTCCGCGCCGACCGCGTGCACCAGTCCCCCGTAGTCGAGCTCCACCAGCGCCCTCGGGTGGAACTCCTCCAGCCAGCGGCCCACGTCCACCAGACCCTCCGTCATCGGGCCCTCCTCGATGGACTCCCGCAGCGCCTTCAGGGCCCGCGCGAGCCGCCGCCGCGCCTGCGCCATCGACGTCCGGTACCGCAGCACCGGCGCCGCGTCGGGGACCGGCCGCCCCCCGGCACCCGTCCCCTCCGCGCCCTCACCCTCCGAGCCCTCCCCCTCTTCCTCTCCGGCGTCCCCGCGCGCGTCCGGGACCGGCCCCGTTCCCGGCCCCGTTCCCGCGTCCACGCGCGCGTCCGCCGCGCCCCGGGGCACGTACTCCCGTTCCTCGTCCGTGAACAGCACGAACCAGCGCAGCGGCACCCGCCACGCCGCGCCGCGGATCCACGGCCGCGCGTCCGGGTTGCCCGCCAGCCAGCGCTCGTGATCGGCCGTCAGCCGGGTCCGCACCAGCGGCGGCAGCATCGCGTCGAGGAGAGGCCCCGGCAGCGCCTGGCCCTCCAGCTCCGCGAGGGCCAGCCAGCCGCGCAGCCGGGTGCGCCACGGACAGATCAGCACCGTGCCGTCCACCGCCGTCACGAACGCCTCGCCGCTCTCCTCCGCGGGAACGGGGGCCGGTGGCACCGGCACCAGCGCGGCCAGCGACCGCCGCAGCTCGGTCTGCGCGTCGGGCAGCTCCGCGCCCGGCCGCCCGGCGTAGCGCGCCCAATGGCTCCGCTCCGGCTCCGGGAAAGCGGCCAGCGGCTCGTAGACCCGCAGATAACTGGCGTACGGGACGAGAACCGAGGAGGCCGCCGACGCCGACGCCGAGGACTCCGAGGAGGGGACCGACATGTCGCGAATCCTTCCACGCGGATAGGCCGAGGGAGGGTGATCCTCAGCACTGCGCCCCTCCTACGGCCAGGTAGCACTTACCCTCGACCCGACCTGGTCCCACCCCCACCCGCAGGGGGGACCTTCCGCCGCTTCGTACTTGGGAGTCACCACCGTGACCGATGTGACCGGCGCCCCGGACGTACTGCACACCCTGTTCCACTCCGAACAGGGCGGCCATGAGCAGGTCGTGCTGTGCCAGGACCGCCCCACGGGCCTCAAGGCCGTCATCGCCCTGCACAACACCGCCCTCGGCCCCGCCCTGGGCGGCACCCGCTTCTACCCGTACGCGTCCGAGGCCGAGGCGATCGCCGACGCGCTGAACCTGTCGCGCGGCATGTCGTACAAGAACGCCATGGCCGGCCTCGACCACGGCGGCGGCAAGGCCGTGATCATCGGCGACCCCGAGAAGATCAAGACCGAGGACCTGCTCCTCGCGTACGGGCGCTTCGTCGCCTCCCTCGGCGGCCGCTACGTGACGGCCTGCGACGTCGGCACCTACGTCGCCGACATGGACGTCGTCGCCCGGACCAACCAGTGGACCACCGGCCGCTCCCCCGAGAACGGCGGCGCCGGCGACTCCTCCGTGCTCACCGCGTTCGGCGTCTTCCAGGGCATGCGTGCCTCGGCCCAGACCTTGTGGGGCGACCCGAGCCTGCGCGACCGCACGGTCGGCGTCGCGGGCGTCGGCAAGGTCGGCCACTACCTGGTCGAGCACCTGATCACCGACGGCGCCCGGGTCGTGATCACCGATGTCCGCGAGGAGTCGGTGCGCCGGATCACCGAGAAGTTCCCGCAGGTCACCGTCGTCGCCGACACCGACGCCCTGATCCGCGTCGAGGGCCTGGACATCTACGCTCCGTGCGCCCTGGGCGGCGCCCTGAACGACGTGACCGTCCCTCAGCTCACCGCGGCCATCGTCTGCGGCGCGGCCAACAACCAGCTCGCGCACCCCGGCATCGAGAAGGACCTGGAGGCGCGCGGCATCCTCTACGCGCCCGACTACGTCGTCAACGCGGGTGGCGTGATCCAGGTGGCCGACGAGCTGCACGGCTTCGACTTCGACCGCTGCAAGACCAAGGCGGCGAAGATCTTCGACACCACTCTGGAGATCTTCGCACGTGCGAAGTCCGACGGTATTCCGCCGGCCGCCGCGGCCGACCGGATCGCCGAGCAGCGCATGGACGGGGCGCGCCGCGGCTGAGTCTTGACAGCGCCGGCCCGCCGGCCGGGAGCGTTTGGCGAGACTTCGCTCACGCCGATCGGCGGGTCGGACCTCAAGAAGAGGTTAAAATCGCGACTGACCAGCAAGGACGGGGCACCTCAAAGGTTCTGTACCGGGGTATGTGATGCGCGCGGCGTACCGTAGACCCGAGGAAACAGGTACCGTTGAAGCCCTACGGACCGGTCTCTCTGTCGAGAGTCCGTTCCGACTCATGAACGCGTGTCAAGACTCTGGGGCCGTCGAGCCCCGTCACCGAGGGGGTCGAGCCATGGGGCGCGGCCGGGCAAAGGCCAAGCAGACGAAGGTCGCCCGCCAGCTGAAGTACAGCAGCGGCGGGACCGACCTCACACGTCTGGCTAACGAGCTGGGCGCTTCGACGACTTCGAGCCAGCCGCCGAATGGCGAGCCGTTCGAGGACGACGACGAGGAAGACGACCCGTACGCGCAGTACGCGGATCTCTACAACGCCGACGACGAGGACGAGGACGACCAGTCCGGTCCGGCGTCCAGTCGGCGCCGTGCTTGACCTTCTTGAACACTGAAACCCGGTCCGGGCTCCGGACCGGGTTTCTGCGCTTTGGGCGCCTGTACGGGGCGTGAGGGCCCCGTGACCGCGTGGCCTCGGTGGGTGCTCGTCCCCGCTGTCCCCGCCGTCCCCGCCACTCGGCCAGGGGCCGCAGGGCGCTCTCCCGAGGCCGTACGGATCCCCTGCCGGGCCTTCTGGACGCCTTGCTGCCGGGCCGGAGCGCGGCCGGACCAGGGCGGGGCAGGCCATGGGCGTGGGCGCGGTGCGGTCCTGCCCGGCCCGGCCCGATTGGGCGCGTGTTCGATGCAAAAGGAACGCGGTGCAAAGGAAAGGGCCCCCGGAGGGGCCCTCTCGTTCTGCTACTTGGCGTAGTCCCCGACCAGCTCCGCGCCGGTCTCCTTGTCACCGCGTTCGGTGATCTCACCGGCGACCCAGGCGTCCACGCCCCGGTCGGTCAGTGTCGCCAGGGCCGCGTCCACCGAGTCGGCGGGCACGACGGCCATCATGCCGACGCCCATGTTCAGCGTCTTCTCCAGCTCCAGCCGCTCGACCCGCCCCGCCGTGCCGACCAGGTCGAACACCGCGCCCGGGGTCCAGGTGGAGCGGTCCACCACCGCGTGCAGTCCGTCCGGTACCACCCGGGCCAGGTTGGCCGCGAGACCGCCGCCCGTGATGTGGCTGAAAGCGTGCACCTCGCTGGTGCGGGTGAGCGCCAGGCAGTCGAGCGAGTAGATCCGGGTCGGCTCCAGGAGCTCCTCGCCGAGGGTCCGGCCGAACTCCTCGACCTGCTGGTCGAGGGTCATGCCCGCGCGGTCGAAGACCACGTGGCGGACGAGCGAGTACCCGTTGGAGTGAAGACCGGAGGACGCCATCGCGATGACCGCGTCCCCCGTACGGATGCGATCGGCGCCGAGCAGCCGGTCGTACTCCACGGCGCCCGTGCCGGCGCCGGCCACGTCGAAGTCGTCCGGGCCGAGCAGACCCGGGTGCTCCGCCGTCTCGCCGCCGACCAGGGCGCAGCCGGCCAGCACACAGCCCTCGGCGATGCCCTTGACGATGGCGGCGATCCGCTCGGGGTGCACCTTGCCGACGCAGATGTAGTCGGTCATGAAGAGCGGCTCGGCGCCGCAGACGACGATGTCGTCCATGACCATGGCGACCAGGTCGCGGCCGATCGTGTCGTACACGCCCATCTGGCGGGCGATGTCGACCTTGGTGCCGACGCCGTCGGTCGCCGAGGCGAGCAGCGGCCGCTCGAAGCGCTTGAGGGCGGAGGCGTCGAAGTAGCCGGCGAAGCCGCCGAGGCCGCCGAGGACCTCGGGGCGCCGCGTCTTCTTCACCCACTGCTTCATCAGCTCGACGGCGCGGTCGCCCGCCTCGATGTCGACGCCCGCGCTCGCGTAGCTGGCGCCGCCTTCGGCAGAAACGGTCTCGGTCTCGGGCATGAGGAGGACTTTCTGTCGTACTGCGGGGGCTTGCGGGGGCCGGCGGGCCGCCCGGCCGTCACGGGGCCGGAGGGTCCGATGGCCGGTGCGGGGTACGGGGCCGGCCGGGCCGGCCCCGTCCTCCGCGCGGGTCCTACGGTCGGCGCAGGGCGTCGGCGGCCGCGGTGGCGGCGGGGCCCGCCGCCAGCTCGGTCTCCAGGAGCTGCTTGCCGAGCAGCTCGGGGTCCGGCAGCTCCATCGGGTACTCGCCGTCGAAGCAGGCGCGGCACAGGTTGGGCTTCTGGATCGTGGTCGCCTCGATCATCCCGTCCAGCGAGATGTACGAGAGCGAGTCCGCGCCGAGCGACGAGCCGATCTCCTCGACCGTCATGCCGTTGGCGATCAGCTCCGCGCGGGTGGCGAAGTCGATGCCGAAGAAGCAGGGCCACTTCACCGGCGGCGAGGAGATCCGGATGTGGACCTCGGCGGCGCCGGCCTCGCGGAGCATGCGGACCAGGGCGCGCTGGGTGTTGCCGCGGACGATCGAGTCGTCGACGACCACCAGGCGCTTGCCCTTGATCACTTCCTTGAGCGGGTTCAGCTTCAGCCGGATGCCCAGCTGCCGGATGGTCTGCGAGGGCTGGATGAAGGTCCGGCCGACATACGCGTTCTTGACCAGACCGGCGCCGAACGGGATGCCGGAGGCCTCCGCGTAACCGATGGCGGCGGGGGTGCCGGACTCCGGCGTCGCGATCACCAGATCGGCCTCGACGGGAGCCTCGGCGGCGAGCTTGCGGCCCATCTCCACCCGGGAGAGGTAGACGTTCCGGCCGGCGATGTCGGTGTCGGGGCGCGCCAGGTAGACGTACTCGAAGACACAGCCCTTGGGCTTCGCTTCCGCGAATCGCTGGGTGCGGATGCCGTTCTCGTCGATGGCGATCAGCTCGCCCGGTTCGATCTCCCGGACGAAGCTCGCGCCGCAGATGTCGAGCGCGGCGGTCTCGGAGGCGACGACCCAGCCGCGTTCCAGGCGGCCGAGCACCAGCGGGCGGATGCCCTGCGGGTCACGGGCGGCGTAGAGGGTGTGCTCGTCCATGAAGACGAGGGAGAAGGCGCCCCGGACCTCGGGGAGGACCTTCGCGGCGGCCTGCTCGATGGTGAGCGGCTTGCCGTCCTCGTCCACCTGGCCCGCGAGCAGCGCGGTGACCAGGTCGGTGTCGTTGGTGGCGGCGACCTGGGTGGCCCGGCCCTCCTTCTTGGGGAGGTCGGCGACCATCTCGGCGAGCCGCGCCGTGTTCACCAGATTGCCGTTGTGGCCGAGCGCGATCGAGCCGTGGGCGGTCGCCCGGAACGTCGGCTGCGCGTTCTCCCACACGGAAGCCCCGGTGGTCGAGTAGCGGGCGTGACCGACCGCGATATGACCCTGGAGGGAACCGAGAGAAGTCTCGTCGAAGACCTGGGAGACAAGTCCCATGTCCTTGAAGACGAGGATCTGGGAGCCATTGCTGACCGCGATTCCCGCGGATTCCTGACCCCGATGCTGAAGGGCGTACAGCCCGAAATACGAGAGCTTTGCGACCTCTTCACCCGGAGCCCAGACACCGAAGACGCCACAAGCGTCCTGGGGGCCTTTCTCACCGGGGAGCAGATCGTGATTGAGTCGACCGTCTCCGCGTGGCACGCCACCGAGTGTAGGCGAGATCGACCACTGGTCCGAATGAACGAATGACCCGTGATACGGCTAAGGGAGTCTGCTCGTACGAAAATACGAACCGATCTTCCGTTGCCTGTCGGAGCCCACAAAGCAAGCGCCCCAAGGGTTACCGACCGGTCGGCGCCCCCGCCTCCCCGCCGGACACCCGCCCGGGAGGCGGCCACCAGAGGGCCCGGATGTGACGGAGTACACGGCGGAAGGGGGCTACTGACGCCCCGCCAGGGTTCGGAAACGGCTTTCGGAGTGGCTGGAATCGATCGCTTCCGAGGGTCCGGCGGATGGGGATCGGGCCGCCGAGGCGCCTTCCGGGGCCTGGGTGAGCGAAGCAGGCTGCCTGGACGAACCTACGAACGCGGAGCGTGCGGACCCGTGTGCACGGGCCCGCTTCGTCCAGCCCTCTCCGGCCTACCGTTTTCACTTGAAATAAGAGGCGCGTGCGGCGCCCTCCCGGGTCAGCGCATCAGCGGCAACAGACCCTCCAGATCGGCCCGCTCACCACTCGCCGAGACCCGCGCCGCGTCCCGTTCCGCCGCCCACGCCACCCGGCCGGTCGCGAGCCGGATCCAGGTCATCGGATCGGTCTCGACGACGTTGGGCGGGGTGCCGCGGGTGTGCCGGGGCCCCTCCACGCACTGCACCACCGCGTACGGCGGGACCCGCACCTCCACCGCGCCGCCCGGCGCCTTCGCGGCCAGCGCGTCCGCGAGCAGCCGTGTGCAGGCGGCCAGCGCCTGCCGGTCGTACGGGATGTCCACCCCGGTCGCGGCGCTCAGATCGTCGGTGTGGACGACGAGTTCGACGGTCCGGGTGACGACGAAATCCGCGAGCGTCATGGGGCCGAAGCCCATCTCGATCAGCCGCTCGTCGGGGGCGCCGGCCACCGCCTCCGCGTACTCCCGCGCCGAACGGTCGAGCAGCTCCGCCGGGTCGGACGCGTCGATCCCCCGGGTGAAGTCGTCGATCCACCCGGCGAGCGGAGTGGTGACGAACGGCCAGTCGAGCAGTGCGACTTCCTGGCGGGCCGGCTCCGGCCGGGCGAGGAGCCTCGGCACACAGCCGACCATCCACGACAGATGCGCGACCAGCTCCCGCACCGTCCACTCCCCGAGCCGGGTCGGCCCGTCGAACGTTTCCGGAGGCAACGCCCGTACCGCGTCGCACACATGCCCGAGCTGGGCGAGGACGGCGGCCTGGGTCTTCGTGGAGTCGTAACGACGGACGCGCTGGGCGTTCTTCTTGGCAGGCGGCATGGTCCGAGCCTAGGGCGGGCGGAGCCTCCCGTATACGGCGAAACCCCCGCCCCGGAGGGGGCAGGGGTTTCGCTTCACGCGCTTCGTACGGACCCGAGGGACCGATCAGGCCAGCAGGGCCGGAATCGTCGCCTCGTGGGTGGTGCGCAGCTCCTCCAGGGAGACGCTGAACTCGCCCTGTACGTCGACCGTGTCACCGTCGACGACACCGATCCGGGTCGCCGGCAGACCCCGCGCACCGCACATGTCGGTGAAGCGGAGCTCCTCGCTGCGCGGCACGGACACGATCGCGCGGCCGGCCGACTCGCTGAAGAGGAAGGTGAAGGCGTCCAGGGACTCGGGCACGACCAGACGCGCGCCGTTCCCGCCGCGCAGGCAGGACTCGACGACCGCCTGCACGAGACCGCCGTCGGACAGGTCGTGCGCCGCGTCGATCATGCCGTCGCGGGAGGCCGAGATCAGGATCTCGCCGAGCAGCCTCTCCCGGTCGAGGTCCACGGCCGGCGGCAGACCGCCGAGGTGCTGGTGGACGACCTCGGACCAGGCCGAGCCGCCGAACTCCTCCTTGGTGTCGCCGAGGAGGTAGAGCAGCTGCCCTTCCTCCGCGAAGGCGACGGGGGTACGGCGGTTGACGTCGTCGATCACACCGAGGACCGCCACGACGGGCGTCGGGTGGATCGCGGCGTCGCCGGTCTGGTTGTACAGCGACACATTGCCGCCGGTGACCGGGGTGCCCAGGGTGAAGCAGGCGTCCGCGAGACCACGGGTGGCCTCGGCGAACTGCCACATCACGGCCGGGTCCTCGGGCGAACCGAAGTTCAGACAGTCGGACACGGCCAGCGGCTTGGCACCGGTCGCGGCGACGTTGCGGTACGCCTCCGCGAGCGCGAGCTGCGCACCCGCGTACGGGTCGAGCTTCGCGTACCGGCCGTTGCCGTCGGTCGCCATGGCCACGCCCAGGTTCGACTCCTCGTCGATCCGGACCATGCCCGCGTCCTCCGGCTGGGCCAGCACGGTGTTGCCCTGCACGAAGCGGTCGTACTGGTCGGTGATCCACGCCTTGGATGCCTGGTTCGGGGAACCGACCAGCTTCAGGACCTGCTCGCGCAGCTCCGCTCCGTCCTTCGGCCGGGGCAGCTTGCCCGCGTCGTCGGCCTGGAGGGCGTCCTGCCAGCTCGGCCGCTCGAACGGTCGGTGGTAGACCGGGCCCTCGTGCGCGACCGTGCGCGGCGGGACGTCGACGATCTGCTCGCCGTGCCAGAAGATCTCCAGGCGCTCGCCGTCGGTCACCTCACCGATGACGGTGGCGATGACGTCCCACTTCTCGCAGATCTCCAGGAAGCGGTCGACGTGCTCGGGCTCGACGATCGCGCACATACGCTCCTGCGACTCGCTCATGAGGATCTCCTCGGGCGAGAGCGTCGCGTCGCGCAGGTGCACCTTCTCCAGGTCGACCCGCATACCGCCGGAGCCGGCGCTGGCCAGCTCGCTCGTGGCGCAGGACAGACCGGCGCCGCCGAGGTCCTGGATGCCCGCGACCAGCTTCTCCTGGAAGATCTCCAGGGTGCACTCGATGAGGAGCTTCTCCTGGAACGGGTCGCCGACCTGGACCGCCGGGCGCTTCGTCGGCTTGGTGTCGTCGAAGGTCTCCGAGGCGAGGACGGACACGCCGCCGATGCCGTCGCCGCCCGTGCGGGCGCCGTACAGGATGACCTTGTTGCCGGGGCCGGACGCCTTGGCGAGGTGGATGTCCTCGTGCTTCATCACGCCGATGCAGCCGGCGTTGACCAGCGGGTTGCCCTGGTAGCAGGAGTCGAAGACGACCTCGCCGCCGATGTTCGGCAGGCCGAGGCAGTTGCCGTAGCCGCCGATGCCCGCGACGACACCGGGCAGCACGCGCCGGGTGTCGGGGTGGTCGGCCGCGCCGAAGCGCAGCGGGTCGACCACGGCGACCGGGCGGGCGCCCATCGCGAGGATGTCGCGGACGATGCCGCCGACGCCGGTGGCCGCGCCCTGGTAGGGCTCGATGTAGCTGGGGTGGTTGTGCGACTCGACCTTGAAGGTGACCGCGTACCCCTGGCCGACATCGACGACACCGGCGTTCTCGCCGATGCCGACGAGCATCGCGTCGTTCTTCGGAGCCTTCTCGCCGAACTGCTTCAGGTGGACCTTGCTGCTCTTGTACGAGCAGTGCTCGGACCACATGACGGAGTACATGGCCAGCTCGGCGCCGGTGGGACGGCGGCCCAGGATCTCGCGGACGCGCGCGTACTCGTCCTCCTTGAGGCCGAGCTCCTTCCAGGGCTGCTCGCTGTCCGGCGTCTCGGCCGCGTGCTTGACGGTGTCGAGAGTCGTCATCAGGCGTTGACCAGCTTCTTGAGGATCGAGGTGAAGAAACCGAGACCGTCGGTGCCACCGGTGCCGATCAGCGGCTCGACGGCGTGCTCGGGGTGCGGCATGAGACCGACCACGTTGCCCGCGGCGTTGGTGACGCCCGCGATGTCGCGGAGCGAGCCGTTGGGGTTCACGTCCAGGTAGCGGAAGGCGACCCGGCCCTCGGCCTCCAGCTCGTCGAGCGTGCGCTCGTCGGCGACGTACCGGCCGTCCATGTTCTTGAGCGGGACGGAGATCTCCTGGCCCTGCTCGTAGTCGGAGGTCCAGGCGGTCTCCGCGTTCTCCACCCGCAGCTTCTGGTCGCGGCAGATGAAGTGCAGGTGGTTGTTGCGCAGCATCGCGCCCGGCAGCAGGTGGGCCTCGGTGAGGACCTGGAAGCCGTTGCAGATGCCGAGGACCGGCATGCCGGCCTTGGCCTGCTCGATGATCGTCTCCATCACCGGCGAGAAGCGGGAGATGGCTCCGGCCCGCAGGTAGTCGCCGTAGGAGAAGCCGCCGGCCAGGACCACGGCGTCGACCTGCTTGAGGTCCTTGTCGCGGTGCCAGAGCGACACGGGCTCGGCGCCCGCGAGGCGGGCGGCGCGCAGCGCGTCCTGGTCGTCGAGCGTTCCGGGGAACGTGACGACGCCGATGCGTGCGGTCACGACTCCACCTTCACGATGAAGTCCTCGATCACGGTGTTGGCAAGGAAGGTTTCGGCCATCTCATGGATGCGGGCGAGGGCGGCGTCGTCGACCGGTCCCTCCACCTCCAGCTCGAAGCGCTTCCCCTGGCGGACGTCGGCGATCCCGTCGAATCCGAGGCGGGGCAGTGCACGCTGCACCGCCTGTCCCTGCGGGTCGAGGATCTCCGGCTTGAGCATGACGTCGACTACGACGCGTGCCACTGGCACTCCCGGTGGTGTGTTGCGTGGGCGGTTCCCTCAGCGTACCTGCCTCCAAATTCTACGCGGGTAGAAAACTGGAGGATCCTATAAAGAGACCCCTCGCAACACCTGCACAACACGGTCCCGAATTCAAGAAGAATATCGCCGGAGGGCCGGGACACGCGGAAACAATTGCTTGGGCTTCCCCCTGCCGCACCATGCGCTGTACAAAGGAATCCAGAGGAACACACTATTGCCCCCGGGGGACCGCTGTACCGACATCGCCGCACGTCAGCGCGGCAAGGGTGCGATACGGCAGGGCTATCCGCAGGAAAGGACCGATATCCGTGGCACAGCGTGTGGTGGTCACTCTCTCCGACGACATCGACGGCGGAGAGGCGGCGGAAACGGTCGCGTTCGGCCTGGACGGGAAGATGTACGAGATCGACCTGAATCCCGCCAATGCAGAGAAACTGCGCACGGCCCTGGCCCCCTACCTGGAGGCCGGACGCAAGGTGGGCACCCGCTCCGGGGCCCGGCCCGGGAAGGCGGCGGGACCCGCCAAGGGCGAGTACACCTACAGCTCCCTGGCCCCCGCCCCGGCGGCCGTCCGCGCCTGGGCCCAGTCCAACAAGATGGACGTGCCGGCCCGCGGACGGATCCCGAAGCGGGTGTACGAGGCGTTCCAGGCCGCGAGCTGAGGACGGCGGGCGGGTCCGCGGTCGCGGCGACGGCGGTGGACGGGCCGAGAGGCCGGAAGGCTGAACGGCTGACGGGCTGAACGGCCGGCAGGCCGGAAGGCGGGCAGGCCGGAAGGCGGGCAGGCCGGAAGGCGGGCCCGGCGATGGGCGGGGCGGCCAGCTCCGGTGCGGGTGGTGGCCCGGGCCGGGATCCGGCCGCCCGGCCGCACGTCGGACCCGTCGCGCCAAGGGGCGTCGACGCCTCTCCCGCCTGCCCCGATCCCCGTCCCGGACGGGGGCGGACCCCTGATTTGCCAACCACCCCCCATGATCCGCTAGAGTTTGGATCACGCCGAGGGGCAAGGCCGAAAAGCCAAGTCCCAAGCAGCGTGCGGGTGTAGTTCAGTAGCAGAACAGCCCCCTTCCAGGGGGAAGGCGCAGTGTGCGATCCCTGTCACCCGCTCTGCATCGCTTGACCGAAGCACTCCGGTGCATCAGGTAGAGTAGTGCTCGCACCGACCGGTGAAAGCCGATCGGGAGCAATGCGGACGTGGCTCAGTTGGTAGAGCATCACCTTGCCAAGGTGAGGGTCGCGAGTTCGAATCTCGTCGTCCGCTCAGGGAGCGAAAGCCCCGGTTCTCAGGAACCGGGGCTTTCGTCGTTTCTCCCCCCGTTCCGCCTCCGCCTTCCGTCTTCCCCTCTCCCCGCCTTCCCTTCTCCCCGTTCTCCCCGTCTTTCTCCTGCTCCGGGGCGCGGTGGCGGGTGTCACGCCCCCGCGAGCCGGGAACCGTGGCACGACCCCTGTCCGGCTTGTGTATAGTTAGCAGCGCGCTACGGCGCATGCGGACGTGGCTCAGTTGGTAGAGCATCACCTTGCCAAGGTGAGGGTCGCGAGTTCGAATCTCGTCGTCCGCTCCATGAAGAAGCCCCCGGTCGAATCGACCGGGGGCTTTCTCGTTGTCCCGTGCCGCAGGTCGCGAGCTGCGGGGCGCGGGGCGAGTACGGGTCCGGGGCGGTGGACAGCCACCGCCCCGGACCCGTCGCCTCAGGCGCGCTGAGCTCCGGACCTCACTACCACCGGTCGCCGGTGAGCAGCTCGTACGCCTCCACGTACTTCGCGCGGGTCGCGTCCACGACTTCCTGCGGCAGCGCCGGCGGCGGCTGCTCGCTCGTCCGGTCCCAGCCGGAGGCCGGCGAGGTCAGCCAGTCGCGCACGTACTGCTTGTCGTACGAGGGCTGGGCGCGGCCCGGCTGCCACTGGTCGGCCGGCCAGAAGCGGGAGGAGTCCGGGGTCAGGACCTCGTCGGCGAGGACCAGCTGCCCCGGCTCGCCCTCACCGGTGCGCGCGAAGCCGAACTCGAACTTCGTGTCCGCCAGGATGATCCCGCGCTCGCGGGCGATGTCCCGGGCCCGGGAGTAGACGGCGAGGGTCGACTGGCGCAGCAGCGCGGCGGTCTCGGCGCCGACCTGGTGGGCGACCTCCTCGTAGGAGACGTTCTCGTCGTGGTCGCCGACGGCCGCCTTGGTCGCCGGGGTGAAGATCGGCGCGGGCAGCTCGGAGCCGTCGGACAGGCCCTCGGGGAGGGCGAGACCGCAGACGGTGCGGGACACCTTGTACTCGGCGAGCCCGGAGCCGGTCAGATAGCCGCGGGCCACGCACTCGACCGGGACCATGTCCAGGGACTTGCAGATCAGGGTGCGGCCCGCCCAGTCGGCGGGGGCGCCGGCCGGCAGCTCGGTCGACAGGACATGGTTCGGGGCCAGGTCGGAGAGCCGGTCGAACCACCAGAGGGAGAGCCGGGTGAGGACCCGGCCCTTGTCCGGGATCTCGGTGGGCAGCACCCAGTCGAACGCGGACAGACGGTCGCTCGCCACCATGACGAGATCGCCCGCCTCGTCGCGGTACAGGTCGCGGACCTTGCCCGTGTGGAGATGGGTCAGGCCCGGAACCTGAAGGGGTTCGGGCTTTTCTACGAATCCGGACACGGTTCCTCCGCGTAGGTTGATCCAGGAGCGGGTCCGATTGTCTCGTACGCGGGCATCGATCCGACCGCCGGGCCCGGGGCGGGACACGGGGGCGGCACGGGGTGGACACGGGGCGGGCCCAGGGCGCGGGTGCACGCGGCAGCCGGGAAGGCACCTGGTCAGACGTCGGCCGGGCCCCGGGGCGGCTTCCCGGCCTCCCGGTTCCCGCCCCTCAGTCCCGCTTGCAGATGCGGTCCAGGAGGTTGGCGGTCGCGCGCTGGATACGGGAGTCCACATGGCCCGGCCGGTCGAGCGCCGGGGACCAGGCGAAGGTGCCCGAGGCGAAGACCCAGGCGCCCGACGGGGCCCGGTACAGGCTCGTCTCCTGGTGGCGTTTCACCCCGTCGCCGTCCCGGTAGGGCGAGTGGGCGAGCAGGATGCGGCTCTCGTGCTCGGGCAGCGGGGTGCGCGGGTAGTAGCGGTCGGCCTCGCCCGCGACCAGGCCCGGGATCTCGTCGCCCTCGCCCGCGCCGGTGGCCTCCCAGAGCCAGTGGTCCGCGTTGCGTACGACCAGCGGATGCGGTTCGGGGACCCGGCCCGCGTACTGGATGCCGAGCAGCTCCTGCTCGGGCCGGTCCACCTCGCGCCAGAGCACCGGACGGCCGGGACCCCGGCGTTTGCGGCAGGTCAGCAGCCGGTCCGGGGCGCCGGACGGTGAAGGGCCGAGCTCCACCTGCCAGTACATGGTGTTGGCGGACAGGAAGACCAGCGATGTGCCCTGGTCGCGGGCCAGTTCGACGGCGCGGCGCATGGGCACCGACCAGTACTCGTCGTGCCCGGGGAAGACAAGGCCCCGATAGCGGCTGGGGTCGATCCGGCCCGCGTGCAGATCGCGGGTCTCGGCATAGGCCAGGTCGTAGCCGTAGCGCTCGGCCCAGCGGATGAAGTCGTAGGCGTGGCCCACGTGCAGGGGCAGACCCGCGCCCGCGTACGGCCGGTCGAAGGAGACGGTCACCGCCGCCTCCTCCTCGCCGAGCAGCCGGCCGTCCTCGTCCCACGCGTGGTAGAGGCTGGCGCCGCTGTGGCCGTCCTCCGGGTACAGGTTGTACGCCTGCCAGGTCACGTCCGGCAGGACGAGCAGCAGGTCCGCCGGGTTGGCGTCGCGGACGGTGAAGGGGATGTGGGAGCGGTAGCCGCCGGCGGTGGTGAGCACGGCGACATAGGCGCCGATCTGCCAGTGCGGCGGGACCTGGAGCCGCCAGGACTGCCACCAGTGGTGACAGGAGACCGTGCGGTCGACGGCCAGCGGGGCCGGCTGGACGATGCCGGCGATCCGGGGGCTGGTGCTGATCTTGAAGGCGCCGTCGCCGCTGTAGTGGCCGATCCGGTAGATGTCGACCAGGAACTGCTGGGGCGGGTCCACCGTGACGTGGAAGTCGATCGCCTCGCCGGGCGCGACCGCGCCGTTGGAGGCGAAACCCTTGATCTGGCCGTGCATGTCGTCGGCGGTACGGGGGTTGCCCGCGCCGCCCCGGGCCAGCGTCTCGTCCGCGTACCAGGGCACCAACTGGCCGGTGTCGTCGAAGTAGTTGTCCGAACCGCGCAGCCAGGGCAGCGGGCCCTGAGCGAAGGGATCGGACACGGCGTGGGAGAGCGCTCCCGACTCCCACCGCCTGATCTGCTCCGTACCCATGTCGCGCCCCTCCCTCGGCCCCCCGGTCGGCCGGCCGCTGCCCGCGATCCGTCTCCGCCGTTGTCCGTGTCGGCAACCAGCACATCACATAACGCATGCGATCCGTCACGGTTCGCAGTGAATAGTTGAGGGGAGAACCCAACATTCCGCCCGGTGGGGTTCGGCCGGATTTCGCTCAGACCAGCCGGACCGGCTTCTCGGCGCGGACTCCGGTCCTGGTCAGCCAGGTGCGCAGCGGTTCGGGGTCGCCGTCCTCGACGAGAGCGAGCACCGTGGTGGCCAGATCTGTACAGCGTTCGCCCCGGACGAACAGGGCCGGGCCGTCGAGCCAGTCGAGGCCGGGGGCCGCGTCCGTGGTGTCGACGGCGGCGCAGCACACCATGGCCGTGACGTGATCGGCCAGCAGATCCCGGCCGCTGCGGGGCGGCTGGAGCGGGAACAGCGGGCCGGGGCCGTCGAACCCCTCCACCGCCTGGGTCACCGGGCGGCCGCGCTCCTCGCGGGCGGCCTGTGCGGTGAGCGCGGCCGCGAGCGCGTCGGCGGCGGGGGTGGTGGTCGCGGTGGTGCCGGGGTCTTCGAGGTCCGGGTCTACAAGGTCCGGGTCTTCGAAGGCGGGGTTTTCGAGGTCCGGATCCTGGTGACGGCCGTCGGCACCGCCGGGCACCGTGAGGTGGGCGATGATCCGGGCCAGGGTGGGCGGTGCGTCGGGCCCGGCGGCCGGTACCGGGGCCGCTGCGAGCCCAGGCCGTCGTCCGCCGGCGGGCACGGGGGTGGCCGGGGCGGCGGCGACCCGGTCGAGGACCTGGTGGAGGCGGGCCGCGTCGGCGCGCCATGTACGGTCGACGACCTCCTCCGCGTACGCGCCCCACTCCACCGGCGCCCACTCCGCCCCCGGCCCCGCCGGCGCGCCGTGGAAGAGCCGGGCCGCGAGCAGCGAGGTCGCCTCGTCGACCGCGCCCGGCTCCTCCAGGAGGTCGCAGGCGGGCCGTTCGCCGAGCCGCGAGGTGAAGCCGGCGGCGAGCCGGTCGCGGCGGGACAGTTCGGTGAGCGCCGAGACCACACCCGCGTCGAGCCGGGCGGGCCAGCGGCCCATCCGCCAGGCGGGCAGCGCGACCCGGGTCAGCAGCCGGTCCCAGCCCGCGTAGGCGAGACCGACCTGTTCCTGGGCGACGATCCGTACCCCGTAGTCGACGGCCTGCGCGCGCTCCGAGCCGGCCGCGGCGACCCCGCGCTCCATCTCGGCGGCGTGGCCCCGGCAGCCCAGGAGCAGGGTCCTGGCCAGCCGTCCGACCCCGAGGGCGCCGAGCCGGCGGACCGGGTCGAGTCCGGGGGTACGGGGGACGGCCACCGCCGCGTCCAGGCCGCGGACGAAACGCCGGGCGGCGGCTATGTCGGGGTGCGCGGCCGGGCCCGTACCGGCGACGACGGGGGCGAGAACGGCGCGCAGTTCGCCGACCCGCATCCACCAGAGGAAGGGCGAGCCGATGACGAGGACCGGCGCGGCACCGGCGCGGCGGTGGCCGTGCGCCCGGTGCGAGCGGTCCTCCAGCCAGCTGTCGCAGTCCGGGGTGAGGGCTATCGCGGAGGGCGGCGGGACCTCGAGGCGGTCGGCGAGATCCCGTACCAGCCGGTAGAGGTCGGGGGCCGCGCTCTCCGACAGTTCCACCGTCGGTGTCACGGCCGGCCGGGAACGCGCCACGACCAGGGCGACGGCCGTCGCCACGAGCAGGACCAGGACGGCGAGGGCGGTCGTCACCCAGCGGGCGGTGTCCCAGCCGGGGCCGGTGAAGTGGCCGGTGACGCCGCCCGCGTACAGGACGGCGGCGACGGCGGCGGGGAGTACGGCGAGACCGAGCGCCCGGCCGCGGACGCGAAGTACGGCGAGGGCGCGGGCACGGGCGGCGCGGGCTCCGAGCTCGTCGCCGTCCGCGTAGCCGGGGCCGGAACCGGGGCCGCCGCCCGGGCCGGGACGCGTACCGTCCGTGCCGCTCGCGCGCTTCGAAGCGTTCGCGTCGCTCGCGCCGCTCTCACGGCTTTCGCCGCTCTCGCCGCTCGTGCCGCTCGCGCTGTTCCCGCGGTGGGCGCTGTGGCTGCTGTTGCTGCCGTTGCTGCCGTTGCTGCCGGACACGCCGTACATCACCCCCTCCTGTCCTCGTCGGGACTGCCCGTGGCGGTGTTGCTCACTCCCCCACTGTGGCACCCGGCACCGACACCGCAATGTCGGTGGGCCAAGTGCCGGAGCAGGCCGCCGAACGCCTGCGCCGCACCCTAGTTGGGGCGTCGGCGGGCGTCATCCGGATGGGCAAGCCGTCACTCGATGGAATGGCTTTGGGTAAAGGTGATGACGGCGGCGCGGTCGTACGGTTCACTGTGCGACCGCGCCCGAGGGGCCCCGGCGTACCCCGGATCGTGCGCCGGCCGTACTCCGGGGAACAGGCCGGGCCACGGCCGGGAACGGCCCGCGGCGGGTGCCGCGGGCAGGCGGAGGATCAGCCCTGGGCGGCCTTCCACGCGATGTCCGTGCGGTGCTGGGAGCCGTCAAGACGGATTCGGCCGACCGCCGCGTACGCCCGCTCGCGGGCCTCGGTCAGGTCCGAACCGGTGGCGGTGACCGACAGGACCCGGCCGCCCGCGCTGACGACGGCGTCGCCGTCCCGCTTCGTCCCGGCATGCAGCACGTACGCGTGCGGGGCGTCCTGCTCCGCGACCTCGGCCAGGCCCTCGATCGGGTCGCCGGTGCGCGGGGTGTCCGGGTAGTTGTGGGAGGCGATGACGACGGTGACCGCCGCGTCGTCGCTCCAGCGCAGCGGCTCCTGGTCGGCGAGCGTGCCGTTGGCGGCGTTCAGCAGGACGCCGGCCAGCGGGGTCCGCAGCCGGGCCAGCACGACCTGGGTCTCGGGGTCGCCGAAGCGGGCGTTGAACTCGATGACCCGGACGCCTCGGCGGGTGATCGCGAGCCCCGCGTACAGCAGGCCCGAGAACGGGGTGCCGCGGCGGCGCAGCTCGTCGACGGTGGGCTGCAGGACGGTCGCGAGGACCTCGTCGACCAGCTCCGGGTCGGCCCACGGCAGCGGCGAGTAGGCGCCCATGCCGCCGGTGTTCGGGCCCTCGTCGCCGTCGAGCGCGCGCTTGAAGTCCTGCGCGGGGCGCAGCGGGAGGACGGTGGTGCCGTCGGTGATGGCGAAGAGGGAGACCTCGGGGCCGTCCAGGAACTCCTCGATCACCACGCGCTCGCAGGACAGCGCGTGGGCGCGGGCCGTGGCGAGGTCCGAGGTCACGACGACGCCCTTGCCGGCCGCCAGACCGTCGTCCTTGACGACGTACGGGGCGCCGAAGGCGTCCAGCGCCTCGTCGATCTCGGCAGGGGTGGTGCACACGTAGCTGCGGGCGGTGGGCACCCCGGCGCCGGCCATGACGTCCTTGGCGAACGCCTTGGAGCCTTCCAGCTCGGCCGCCTCCTTGGAGGGGCCGAAGACCGGGATGCCGGCGGTGCGGACGGCGTCGGCGACACCGGCGACCAGCGGGGCCTCCGGGCCGACGACGACCAGGTCGGCGCCGAGACCGGTGGCGAGCGCGGCGACCGCGGCGCCGTCGAGCTGATCGACCGGGTGCAGCTCGGCGACCTCGGCGATACCGGCGTTGCCGGGCGCGCAGTGCAGAGCGGTGACGTCGGGATCGAGGGAGAGGGAGCGGCACAGGGCGTGTTCGCGGGCGCCGCCGCCGATGACGAGGACCTTCACGGCAGCCAGGGTAGCCCGCTCGGGCGTATGCCCTTTGTGCGGGCCACCGAGCGGGACGCGGCTACTCGTTCGTGTATTCCTCCAGGACCGTGGCGCCGAGCTCGCGCACGATCAGCTCATGGCCGGAGAGCGCCGAGTCGACGAGGTCCGGGTCGTCCGCCTCCGGAACGTCGTCCTCCGGTGCCACCGGCGCCGGAGCGGGGGCCTGCGGCCGGGCCGCCGACTGCGGGGCGGACGACGACGAGGCGTGGGACGAGGAGGCGTGGGAGGACGATGCCGACGGGGACGACGGGGCGGAGTACGCGGAGCCGGACGCGGCGGGCGGCTGGACGGGCGCCTGCGGCTGGGCCTGGCCCTGGAAGGGCTGCGCGGGCTGGGCCGGCGCGGGGGCCGGGGCCTGCTGGTACGGGGCGGGACCGCGCGGCGGGGCGGCCGG